>NZ_JBHSPA010000105.1:0-29428 GCF_042656245.1 Nonomuraea insulae | reverse complement strand
GGGGAAGGCCGCCGCCAGCGCGGTGGTGTCGAACGTCCGCGTCGCATCGAGGGAGTCGACGCCGAGCGGCAGGCTGCTCGTCCACCCCTGCAGGGCGCGGAACGTCGCCGGTTGCGCATCCAGCAGCAGCGACGATGCCAGTGCGCGGACCCGTTCCACCTCGGCGGCCAGCTCGGGTTCCGTGGCGGCGTTGATGGTGAGGTAGAGGCCGACGTTGAACAGGCGGCCGTGGCCTCGCGCGAGCTGGTCGGCCAGGTCGGTGGCGTCGTCGGCGGCGGCCTCGGCGGCGAAGTCGGCGAGTCTGCCGTGGGCGGCGTCGGAGCGGCTGGCCGATTCCAGGCGGGCGAGCTGGCGGCGCAGTCGCATGGCCGCCACCTGCTGGGGGATCGGCTCGATGTGCAGGGACACATCGAGATGGCCGGGGTAGGTGAGCAGCGGTTCCAGCCATCCCGCGCCGACCTCGCGCGGGTAGCCGGTTACGGCGAATGACGCACAAACGGCGCCGGGCAAGGTGAGGGTCCGGACGCCGACCTGGACGGCGGCTGGATGGGTCAGCGTGCCGGATGCGTGGTCGCGGGTACGGCGGCGTGGTTTCACGTGGTGCTCCCGGTTGTCGCGGTGATCAGTTCGTCGGGTAGGGCCTGGCCGAGCGGGTGCCGGCCGCTCGGGTCGAGACACTCGGCCAGCGCCTGGGTGGCTGCGTCGGCGTCGAGCAGGCGGGTGGCGACACCGAGCGCGGCCAGGCTCCGCTCGGCTTCCGCGGCTCGCCGCAGGACGACGGCGGCGCTGGCGTCCCGGCGTACCGAGCGGCGGCCCCGGCTGGCGGTGGGGTGGTCGCGGAGCACGACGAGCACCTGCCGCATCAGCAGCTCGCGCGAGCTGTTCAGCTCGGCCAGGTAGCCGGCGTGCTCGCGGGCGGCTGCGGCGAGCGCGGCGTGCGGCAGCACCTCTGCCTGCTGCTCGACGGTGTCAACCAGATCGGATAGGTCGGCGGGGCGAGTCCGGGCGAGGATCTGCACCGGCGCGTCCAGGGAGTTCAGCCATCGGCCGAACGCGCCGACCAGGGCTGCCTGTTCGCTGGCGGTGCGCAGGTGGAAGGACAGGGTGCTGGTCTCCACCAGGACGGCGACGCCTCCGCCGGTGAGTTCGAGGGCGCCGTCGGTGCGGATGGCCCGTACCGGCAGGCGCAGCGGGGCGGGCAGTTTCCCCCGCAACCGGCACCACCTCGGCGCCTCGACCACCCCGTCAAGCGCGGACACCAGTTTCTTGTGGGCGCGGGTGTGGAGCAGGGCGGCCAGGGCGAAGCGGTCCAGGCTGAGTCCGTCACGTCGCCCGAGCGCGACCGACAGGCCGAGCGCCACGAGCGGCAGCACGATGGCGGCCAGGATGATGATCGGCAGCAGGTGATGGAACAGGTAGTAGAGGGCGGCGGCGATGCCGCCGGTCAAGGTGATGATGAGGAGCTGGCGGACGTTCAGCCCGTAGGCGATCTTGTCCGGGGCGTTGATATTGGCGGGAATGCGCGCCACAAGCGGCTCTGGCTCGTTCATTGGCCGTTCCTCGTGCGCGTTCGGCCGGGCGGCGGGTCAAGACGGAGTTGCAGTTGCCGTGGCCTGGCTGGTCGGGTGGGCATGCCGGGCAGCATCGGCTGCGCCCAGGGCGGTTTCGGCCGGATCCACCGGCCGGTCGGCGCCGCCGGAGTGGCCGGGGCGGGTGGTGTGGGTGGGCGTGGCACTCGGGTGACCGGGAACGGCAACGCCAGCTGACGCCCCCGCGCAGCGGCGGATCCTGCCCGCTGCGATCTTGAGCGGGACGGCGTGGGCGGGAGGTTGAGCGGCAGTTGGAGCTGCTGTGGGCCGTGTTGAGCGGATGGGTTGGGTGTGTTCACCGGTGGTGCTCCTGCCGTGGTGGTGGGGCCGCTGGTCCGCTGTGGTCTGCGTGGGCCGCCGCGCGGCCGGGGCCCGGCGGGGCCACGCCGTGCCCCGGCCGCGGCGCCGGGTGGACGGCGGCGTCGCTGCGCGGCCGGAACCTTCCTGGTGGCGGTGCGTACGGTTCGGCCGCCCTTGGAGAGCGCGGTTTTGGCCAGGCCGAGGGTCTTGTAGAGGATCAGGCTCTTGATCAGGCGGCTGAGCAGCTGTGGTTGGGCGGGCTGCCAGACTGAGCGGGCGACCCAGCCGGGGATCTTGATCAGGATGAACAGCAGGCCGATCAGGACCAGGGTGTCGATGGCGCGCATGACCGCCGGTTTGACCGCCGCCCCCACGAGATCGCTTACCGGCGTGGCGAAGGCGTCGGTGGAGTCGGTGAAGTACACCTTGAACGCCAGAATGAGCACCAGCGCCTGGAGCACCTGCATGGCCAGGACGCCGGTGAAGGCGCGCCACCACATCCGGGCGATGTGCTCGGTCTGCGGCAGCGCGTGACACAGCAGCGCGAGCGGCGCCGCGATCATCAGGAACAGCAGCAGCGCGATGCGCACGATCGCGATGAACGCCAGGATCAGGCCCATCACCACCGCGAGCCCGATCATCCAGATCAGGAACATCTGCGGGGCCTGGAGCTGGCCGACCGGGTTGGCGAGTTTGTTGGCGATCAGGTCGCCGGCCCGCCGCCCGTCCACCCCGTCCTGAAGGAGCGCCGCGACCAGGCCGTTGGCCAGGTCGATGGCGTACTGGCAGACGGTGAGCGAGAAGTTGAGCGCGATCACGGCCACCACCACGCGGGGGGCGACCTCGGCGGCGGTGGTGGAGGTTTGCACGCTGCCGTACGCCATCACGATCACGCCGCTGGCCAGCACGAACAAGGCCAGCAGCGTGTTGGCCACCATCCGTACGTGTGCGGACAGCTCCTGCACCCGCGCCACCATGGACGGCGGCGGAGTCGACAGCAGCAGCGTGCCAACGGTCTGGAAGGTCGGCTGGATCGCCTCGGTGACGATGAGGCCGAACCAGCCGTTCAACGCCCGGTTGAGCTTGCAGCCGAAGTCCAGCCAGCCACACTCCACCCCTTCACCGGCCCGCTCAGGTTCCGGTGCGGGCTTCGGCTTCGAGGGGGGAGCCGTGGGCTCGGTGCTCGGGATCGGCTGGACCGGAGGCGTCAGCATCGGCCCCGTCGGCACCGTTGGGGTCGGCGTGGGTGCGGGTGTGGCAGGCGGTGTGGGCTGCGGGTTCGAGGTTGGCGCGGGGACGACGGGAGGGCTCGGCTCCGCGGCGGCCAGGGCAGCCGTGACGGTCAGCGTGATGGCGAGGATCGTGAGGATCTGCGCCATGCGGCGAATCGTGGTGGTGAGCAGCGTGCTCGTCCTGCGCCGGCGAGATGGTGGGTGGCGAGTCATGAGGAACCGACGATGCCTTTGAGGACGCTGACCAGCAGCGGGGCCAGCACGGCGATGCCGTAGCCGAGGGCGGCGTAGCGCAGGGTCTTCTTGGCCGACTCGACCTCGCCGGGGTCGCCGCCGGCCAGGATGTAGCGCACCCCGCCCACGGTCAGGAACAGTGTGGCGAGGGCGACGAGCAGGCCGACGATGACGTTGCGCAGGTTGTCGATCACCGCGTTCAGCGAGGCCGGCGCGGCCAGAACCCGGCCGGAGGCTGGGAGGAGTCCGGAGGCGTCGGCAGTGGTGGTGGCCGCGATGGCGAGGGCGTACTCGAGCAAGGTGCCCAGGACGATGCAGCCGAGGATCGTCAGGGCGATGAGCAGGACTTTGAGGCTGTGGGCCTGGGATGAGGAGCGGGTGCGGCGTGGGCGGGATGTCATGTGCTGCCTTCCGGAACGGGTCGTGCTGGATGCGGTTGGGCGGTGTGGGTGAGAGGGCGGCGCGGAGGTGCCGGGTCCGGCTGCGGGGCCGGTGGGCGTCCTCCTTCAGCGGGATGGGCTGGTGTGCTGGGCCGGGTGACAGGGACCGGTGACCAGGTACGGGCCCCGGGCTGCCGGGCCCGGGCGCCCTCCGCGCTGCCTTCTCATCGGGTAAAAGACCTGGCTGAAGAGCCGAGTTAGGACATCGGGGCCGCCAGGTTTTGCGCGATCTTTGCTGGCTGCTCGCCGCCGCCCCGGGTGCGATCGCTACAGGCCGCTGGACAACTCGCCGTGCCGGAGCGCCTGGTAGAGGGCGGTTTCGGCGCGCTGGCGGCGCTTGAGCGCGGTGCAGTAGAGCAGACCGCGGCTGCGGCAGTAGGAGCTGAGCGGCAGAGCGTCCAGCCGGGTGAAGGCGATCATCTCCGCCTCCAGCTCGGTGATGATCCCTTCGGCAACGGCCCGGGCCAGGAGCAGGTCAGGGTGGCCGGCCGGGTAGGTGAGCGGCTGCTGGCCGCTGCCGGCGCGGTCACAGAGGTCGGGGTCGGCCAGCAGGCTGGGCTGGTCGGCGGCGTAGGCGCGGATGACGGCGATGTGGGTCAGCCGTGACAGCCGCAGCAGCGGGTGTGACCACGCCAGATTCACCCGGCCAAGAGCCTCCATGTAGGCCGTCAGGACCTCGGCCTCCAGGTCCTCGCGGTCGATCCGCTCGGCCGGGGTCTTGTCGGCGAGCACGCCGATGAGGCGGCGCAGCATCGGGATCGCCAACGCGACGGCGGAGACCATCCACGCCCCCCGGTGGCTGCGGGCCTGGCCGATGAGGTGCCGCCACACGTGGTCACGGGTGGCGCGCGAGCAGGACGGGTGCAGCAGCATCTCCCGCAGCTCGCTGAGTGGGATCGGCCGTGCTGGAAGCCCGTGCCCGAGCGATGAGCCGTTGAGCGACAGCGGGGCCGGGCCGCGCATGAGCAGGTTGAAGGCATGCTCGGCCACATCCAGCGGCAGCGACCCACCCGGGCTCAGGCAGACATCGAGGTCGTCGGATGCTTCGCTGGGTTGCGTGTTGTTCGCGTCGAGACCGACGGCGGACAACGCTTCGGCCGAGGCCGGATGGGTTGTCGGCGCACCACCAAGAACGGTGCCGTCGGCGGCCGGGCTGGTCATGGACAGGTTGGTGGTGGCGTCCGTGGTGAGGCGGACCGAAGGGTGAGACATAGCGACGCTCCCGAAAGGCGTGTTCGGTTCGGACGTCGCCATGTCGCCAGAGAGCCCGAGCAGGAATCGGGCAGCACCCGGGCAGGAAATGATCAGACATCGGGCACGGCAAAGCTCACGCCAAGCTCGGATCACGCCCCGGAACCATGGATGACCTGCGAAAACGCCGAGCAGCGGGGCATGCGCCCGTCAGAAGGCGCGAAGGCGCGACCCATGACGTCGCGCCCGAAAAGCCCTCTCGACCTGCGGCAATGGGATGCGGCCGGAAGCCTCGGGTCAAGCTTGCGTCAAAGCGGTGGACCCGAGCCCGAATCCGTGGCGGGCTCTGGATTGCCGCTGCGAGGGCGTGGCTCGCGGGCGGGTCTAAGAGTGTCTTCGATCCTGGAGGCTGCCGGCGTGGACAGGGTCGCGCACTTGGGCTTGCTCGTCAGAGCGAGGCGGACGGCCAGACCGATCAACAAGGGTTCCTGACATGTACTTCAGGTAGCGGCGCACGGCAGACCGCTTGAAGAATCGCTCGGCTGCACCGACCAGCCGGACGATCCCCAGATACCAGGCCAGGTTGATGAGGGCCGAGGCCACCGCCAGGACGACTCATCCTCGACGCCCTGGCCACCGCCCGCCTCATCCCGGGCACCGGCCAGCCACCTCAAACCTACCGACCTCCAACTCCATCTCCTGGATCCCCTCCACACCGACCCACGAGACCTCGGCTGAAGATCACTCACACGCGGAAAACAGGACTAGCCCGGGCAGGTTTCGCGGTGTGGGGGGCCGAATCCGGAGACGAAGCCGCGCCACTCCTGAGCATTGAGACCGCGCGCGACGATGGCGCAGGCCGCTCGCGCCGGATCATCAGCTACCTCGTTGAGGAAGCCCAGGTCCCAGCGAACCAGCTCGTTTTTTCGTAGGCTCGTGGCGGCCACCCGCCCGTCGCCGCTGAAAGCGATGGGGCTTATCCTCTTGGACGCCAGGTCCCAGGTGTGGGCCACGGGGTTCTCTGGAGACGACATATCCCAAAAGACCACCGCCATGTGCGGTAACGTAAATGTCAATTTCTCGATCTTCTCTGTTACGTACGTTACCTTATTAGTCAAAGCAAGCCTTCCATCGCGGCTGAGTGACAGGTCGTACGCGTATGTGTCGGCGGCGATCGGTAATGAGTAGAATAGCGGAGCGCTGAAATCGGCGAGATCCCAATAACGTAGATCCTGGACGACGTTGACTTCATCGGAATCGCCCTCTTGGCTGCTACGGCCAGCGGTCATGGCACGCCTGCCATCAGAACTTAGCGCCAGGCTGTACGTCGTGTCATTCTTCATTGGCAGTGGCAGCGTCTTCGCTTTCACGTCTCGCCAATCGCGGAAGTCCCAAGCGGTTACCTCGCCGCTCCGGCTGAGCGATTTGCTGCTGCTTTGGTCAGCAGTCAGAGCACGGCCGCCGTCCTCGCTCAACGCAACCTCGTAGGTGGTGTCAGGCCGACTGGGCAGTGGGAGCGGCATAGATTTGGGTTTGCTTGGGTCTCTAAGGTCCCACAGCGTTACGGTGCCGCGGAAGTCAAGACTGTAGGTGGCGCTTCGATCGGCCACGAGGGCATGGCTGCCATCGGCGCTGAGCGCGACCTCGTATGCCGTTCCCTTGCGGCCCGAGATTGGCACTTTCCAGGAACGTGGTTCACCCGGTCCGGCGAAGTCCCAGAAGAACACGCTGCCGGTCAAGTGTTCATTTGCCAGATCGTTGTCTGCAATAAGACCGTACCTGCCGTTGGCGCTGAGCGCTGCAGCGTAACGACGCTCGGGGCTTGAGGGCAAGGGCAAGGCAGTGGGCTTGGGCGTGGAGTCGGCGCTGGCCCCCCAGACAACCACACCACTCCTCGATGTCGAATAGTCGGCTACGAGGGCGCGCTTTCCGTCCTCGCTGAGGGCCACGTCGTTGACCACGGTGCCCGCCGCGATGGGTATTGCCTCTGGAGTCGTTCGGTAGAGCAACGTCCACAACATGGTGGTGCCCCTGAAACTGGTGCCCAGGGCCCCCTTAGACGTGGCGATGAGCGCATGCTGGCCGTCGCCGCTGATCTCGAAAGCCGCGATCTCCTCGCCTACCGGAAGGGGCAAGCGGTCCGGGCGAGGAAGTCCGGGATCGGTGATGTCCCAGACCGTCACCGCATTCTCTGCTGAGGTGATCCGGGTTTGCCTGGTGGAATCCAGAGGTGGTCCTACCAGCGCCCGCATCCCGTTGGCGCTGAGGGCCGTGTCGAAGGTGACCCCCTTGCGCTTCGGCAACGGCAGCGGCCACGATCGCGGTGCGCTGGGGACAGCCAAATCCCACAGACTCACACCGCCAGCCGCCTTCTTGGCCACATTGTCAAAAGATATGAGGGCGCGGCGCCCGTCGGCGCTAAGCGCCAATCCGTAACTGTCTCCCTTTCGCGAGGGAAGCGACAGAGGCCAGGATTGCGGTGCGGCCAGATCGGAGAGATCCCACAATGCGACCGTTTCTTCCGCGTTGTCAGAACCGCACATCCTGCCAGACACCAGCGCACGCCGGCCGTCGGCACTGACCTCAGCGGAATACACCCACCCTGATCGAAGGCCCATGCGCAGAGCTGAGGATCGCGGATGGGCCGGGTCGGTCAGATCCCAATAAGTCACGCGCTTGGTCATGCAACCTGTCCGGGCGAAGCTGTCCTCCAGAATGAGGGCACGGCGGCCGTCGGCGCTGAGCACCGCGTCATAGGAGACGTCCTTGTTCCTGGGCAGCGGTAGCGTCCAGCGGCGAGGTACGTCCGGGTCGGTCAGGTCCCACAACTCGACAATTCCCACGAGGTCCGCAGGTGGGGTGCCGCTGAACGCACTGGGAACGCTGCTAGTCATCGCCCGGCGCCCGTCCGCGCTGAGCCGCACGCTGTAGTCGATGCTGTTGTCACCGGGCAGGAGTACCCGTTGCCGCGGAGCGGCGGGGTCCTTGAGATCCCAGAGGACCACGTCGGTGCCTTGCACGCCGGCGGAGGTGCCGGCGCCGTCTTGGCTCACGAAGTAGTGCTCGCTGGTGGAAAGGGCGTAGTCACCGTTGCCGCTGAGCACGAAGGAGGTCGCACGGCTATCGTCGTCCTCGACGAGGGTGGTATGCGGCGGCGTCGTGAAAAGCATTGAGGCCAGGCCCGCTCGGGTACCCTCGTTGTCCGGATCGAGCGCAAGCCCAGCGACGCCGAGGCGCAGGGACGTTGTGCCCTGTCTCTCACGCAGCAACTCCGAGCGAGCCATGAAATCACGACCGACTGCTATGTCGCGCTGCTCCTCGGCTAGGCGCAGCGACGTCTCCGCCGACCGCCACTGAGAGAGGGCAACCCCACCGGCCAGCACGGTGCTCAGCAACAGCGTCGCGAGGACCACCAGGAGCATGTTGCGTCGGCGGACCCGAAGTCGCACCGCACGCTGCTGCGCCGCCTCGTGCTCGACGCTCGCATCGATGAAGTCGGCCGCAACCTGGCTGAGGTTCGCCCGATGGGACGGTTCGGCCAGATAACGGGCCAGCGCCAGGCGGCCGGTCTGGTAGAGCTCGCCGGGATCTCGGCCGCCTCGGTCCCACCTCAGCGCTGCCTCGGTCAGGTGCTGTTCGACGAGAAGCCCGGCACGATCGGTGTCGAGCCAAAGGCGCAGCCGTGGCCACGCCCGGATCAGCGCTTCGTGGATGATTTGAACCCTGTCCTCGTCCACCGTCAACAAGCGGGCCCTGGTGAACGTCTCCAGGATGGCCCGTGGGTTTCCGGCTCCCGGGGTCTCCGCGATGGACAGCACGTCGAGGAGCGGAACCGTGCGGCGGCTGGTGTCGGTCGCCTCGCCGAGATGGACAAGACGGACCAGCATGCGACGGGCCGCCTCCTGATCGGTCGGGGAAAGGGCGTGCAGGGTGGAGTCCGCTGTACGGGCCAGAGCCTGCGCGATGCCGCCGGCGGCCCGATAGCCGCCCAGGGTGAGGACCTGGCCCTCCCGGCGTTGCCAGGTGGCCAGCAGCGCGTGCGAAAGCAGAGGAAGCGGCGTGGTGCTGGTATCGGTCCCCACATCCTCTAGGAGCAGATCCGCTAGGCCGTCGTCCAAAGCCAGGCCTGCCAACTCGGCTGGCTTCTCGATTACCTCGCGCAGTTGTGCGGCCATCAGCGGAGGCACGATGACGGCATGCTCCAGCGCAGCGACCAATGCGGGATAAGGAGTGCAGTGGCCGAAGAAATCGGCTCGCAGACCCAGCACGACCAGATAGCGCTCCGCGGCCGTGGTCAACGCCTCGATGAACGCCTCGCGTTGGTTCTCCCGCTCGCACAGCACGAACAGCTCCTCGAACTGGTCCACCACGATTACCAGATCGGCAGGAAGTGACTGGCTTTTGGCCGTCCTGGTCGAGTTGAAGTCAGACAGACAACGCTCGAAGGTGCCGAGCGGATCCGAGCCCGGTGTCATGACGATGTACGGCCGCGGTGCGAAGGCCGCGAGGAGCCCTGCCCGCAGGACGGATGACTTCCCCGAACCCGAAGGACCCGTCACCAGGAGGGGCCCTCGCTCGGACTCGGCAGCCCGCGAGACGAGCACATCAACGAGGTGGTCACGCCCGAAGAAGAAGACGTTGTCCTCAACGCCATAGGCGGCCAGGCCTCGGTATGGGCAGTCCTGGGTGTCGTCACCGGGGCCGCGGTCGACCGGGAACGGACGGCCCTCGGGGGCGCGATATGCGGCGTTGATCGCCAGGGGACGGCCGCCGCTGACGTCGGCGGCTTGGCGGCGCGGCAAGGGCAAATCCCTGGCACCCAAAGTCCGCCGGAGGCTGCGGTGTACGTCGTCGAGGGTCAGCAGGCGGGGAGCCTGCGGATCCCCCGCCGTCAGCAGTTCGATCAAGGCTCCGGTGAAGGCCGGGTTTTCGTCCCCATGAGGCACCCAGGCCACCTCGTCGCGGCTGGTGGCGGTCAACAGGTAACATCCCGGCCACGACGTGGCGCGGCCAGCCCAACAGCAGTCCAGCAGTACCAGAGCATGGGGTGCGGGGCTTGACGATAAGATCGTCCGCACTTCGGCGTACGGCAGTGCCTGGTTGCGTGCCACCCCGCGCATCAGATCGACACTGGCCCTGGTTGCCAGATACAACTGGTTGTCGGCGCCAATGAGCCCGTGGCCGGCATAGGCGAACACCAGCAGCTCCTCAGACTGCTCAGCTAGACGGGCGATGGCTTCCGCCAGCTCATGTGGGCTCTCTGGGTCCAGGAGGACCGTGAGACGGTTGGCCGGGAGACCCGCATGCCGCGTCAAGGCATTCGCCAAGCCGAGCACGCCAGATTTGACGGCGGGAACGCTGGGGAGACGTGCGTTGTCCCTATGCGAGCTCGAGCCTGCTAACAGCACTCGCGCTCCCGGCTGGTCCAGCAAAAGGGGCGACATTAAAGGGCAACCAAGGTCACACAGAGGGTAACTGTCAAAGGACTATCGGCTTGTGGCGACGGTTCATTACTCGGAGGGCCAGAGGCGACGTCGTCAACGAGATCGCCTCCTTCTTGGCATTCGGGACCACGGCCTTGCCCTCGGCTCCTCTTCATCGTGATCGCCGTCTCCGTCGACGTGAATGGGCAGCAACTCGGCCTGTCGACTACCCCATGCCATGCCGCCTGCACACGCTGTCGATGGCAACGCCGTACCTCCTGGGGCGGCTCGCGGTCGTCGACGATGATGAGCGTTCCCTCGTCGGTGGCGTGGGTCCGAACCTCCAGCCGAGCTGCCATCCCGCCGCGCGTGCAGCTCGCCGTATTTCGGCCAGTTCGCCCAGCTCTGCGACCGCGGCGTGGGTGAGGATGAGCTGGCCGTAGAAGGCGCGGTATATGAGGCAGGCAGCCATCCTCGCCTTGAGCTGGTCGACGAGCTTGGCAAAGCGGCGTTCGGCGAGTTCATCCTTCCGGCTCGGCATGCAGATCGCCTCCTGCTGACATGCCTCGCTGTGTCCTCCTCTCAGCCTAGGTCGCACCGGCCGACGGCGGGTGGGCGACCTGGTGGAGCTGGTGACGAACGTTGCCCGGAACATGCACGAAAACGCTGTGACCTGCGAAAACACGCTCCAAATGAAGTGCTGAAGAGAGGAGATACGGGAGCGTGGGCGCTGGCCTGGATGGCTTGGCACGTCCGGCCGCATGCCTCCGTACGGGCTGGACCCCAGCATTCGACCCGTACGCAGCATCGTTATCTACGTGATCATTAGATGCGAAAAGCGAACAGCATGGGTGGGATGCAGGAAGACATCTTTCAGATGCGAGTCAGCCTCCACGATCTGGCGAGCGCCTGACCGTCGCAGTTGCCCCCAGGCTGTGGATGAGGAGCCCGAAGCCTCCGAGAGGAGGCGTCCGGCGAGGGGACGGCATGAGTGATCTTGCTGAACCTTTGCTTGACGGCTTGTCCCAACTCGGGTCTTGCGGCAGGTATTTAGATCAATGACAGGGATCGGTGGCCCGGTACTCGGGCCACACCCACATGACCGAACCCACCACCACCTCAACCGCTTCCACATCCGCTAGCTCTTCCGTCTCTACCGGGCCTGCTACGGCCGACTCCTTGTCCATCGCGTCCGAACCGGATGCCCAGCTCCGTGAGCCCGGCCTTCGGGTAGTGCGGGAGGCTCAGGATGCGGTTCGGGGGCACCTGCCGCTGTCGGTGTGGCTGGCTGCAGTCGACACCGAATCGAGGGCGACCTGTCCGGCGGGTTGCTGCCATCCGGTCAGCGGCCCGCTCGCCCGCCACCTGGTCGCGGCGTGCGCGCGGCTGGGCGAGACCGTGGTCCATCTCGGCGCTAGCGATCACCAGCTCGTCTCGGCAGCGCTGACGGCGGGCTGCCTGCCGGTGGCTGTCTTCACCGACGCGGGCCGTGCGGGCGTGTCCTGGACCTGCCTCGCCCGCACACATCCCAACTTCGATCTGGAGGTCACTGAACTGCGGGTCGCCGACCCTGGCCACGAGTCCCCGGTGCTGGCCGATCTCGCTGGCGGCGCGGTGTTGGTCGTGGCCGAGCAGACCTGCCGGCAGCCCCTGGGCCGGCCCACCTGCTGGCCAGGTTTCGAGGCTGGAGTCGAGGTCTTCGACGTTGCCTGCGCGGCGGGGCTGGTGAAGCCGGGCGGGCATCTGGCGGTGGTCACTGGCCTGCACCGTGAAGGCGGTGTGGTCGACCCGGTGCCGGAGATCATCGCCCGCGCCCGCGATGCGGGGCTGGTGTATCTGCAGCACATCATCGCCCTGCGACATCCCGCTCGCGGCGAATGCATCGACCCAGATCTCTCCCGCCGAGCCTTGGCCGCGATCGAGGAGCTGCCGGAGTGCGCCGGGTTGCCGGCGACCGCGCGGACGCACTCGGACGTGCTGTTGTTCACCCGGCCAAGCAGGCCCTCATCGCCTCCGGAGGCGACGATGCCGTCCGCTGGCGGCTCCAGCGCGCAGGACGTCGCCGAGCCCACGGAGCAGGCTGGGGGTGAGCGTTGATGGTCGAGGTGACGACGTCGGTGTGGGCGACCGGGCAGCAGCCGTCGCGGGTTCAACGTCAGGGCCGGTACGTGCCGGAGTCGATGCGGCATCCGGGCAAGATGCTGCCCTCGATCGCCGCCAGGGTGATCGAGACCTACACCGCATCCGGTGAGCTGGTGGTCGATCCGATGTGCGGGATCGGCACCACCCTGGTCGAGGCCGCTCATCTGGGCAGGCACGCTGCGGGCGTGGAGTATGAGGAGAGGTGGGCGCGCCTGGCGGTCGCCAACCTGGGCCACGCCCGAAAGCAGGGGGCACCGGGGTTCGGACGGGTGATGGCCGGGGACTCCCGGCACATCGCCCGGCTGCTGCCCGACCTGGTCGGGCGGGCAGCGCTGGTGCTCACCTCGCCCCCGTACGGGGCGGCCACGCACGGGCACATCCGCTCCAGCCGCGACACCGGCGAGCCGGGCGTGCGTAAGTGGAACCAGCGCTACTCGGCCGACCGCAGCAACCTCGCCCACCAGCAGCTCCCGCAACTCCTTGATGGGTTCGGCCGCATTCTGGCCGGGTGCGTAGAGCTGCTGCGGCCGGGCGGGGTCGCGGCGATCACGGTGCGGCCTTACCGGGTACGCGGCGAGCTGATCGACCTGCCCGGCCACGTCCACCAGCTGGCCGAGCAGGCCGGGCTGGTGTTCGTGGATCGGATCGTGTGCCTGCTGT
Source organism: Nonomuraea insulae (assembly GCF_042656245.1). Classification (NCBI taxonomy): domain Bacteria; kingdom Bacillati; phylum Actinomycetota; class Actinomycetes; order Streptosporangiales; family Streptosporangiaceae; genus Nonomuraea; species Nonomuraea insulae. The sequence goes on along the minus strand of NZ_JBHSPA010000105.1, from coordinate 16,217 downwards.
GCGGGCTCGGCGACGGCAGTCTGCTGAACCGGGCGTCGTTCTTCCAGCTCCATGAGGCGCGCAAGGGGTGGGCGCGGGGGCTGCCCATTCACGCCATCGCGCACGAGGACCTGCTCGTGCTGCGCAAGCGGCCGTCGCCCGCGTCCGCCGAGCCGCTCGTTTCGAGCGCTGGACGCACGCAGGCGGGCACTCTCCTGCGAGGTGATCAGTGAAAGAGCAGGCAGATGATGCGATGTTCACGCTACAAGACCCGCCGCACCAGCATCCGCTACGAACGCGGGCTATGGCGAGCCGGCCTCTGGTGGTGGGCCTCATCGAGGCCGGGCGGATGCTCGGTATGGGCCGCACCACGGCCTACCGGCTGGCCAAGACCGGCCAGTTCCCCTGCCCGGTGTTGAGGATCGGCGGCCGGTACGCCGTGCCGCTACGCGGGCTGCGGGCACTGCTGGGCTCCGCCGGCCAGGACGATGGCGACCTTCCAGATCACGGCTCGCAAGGATGACGCCGGAACGTGCGGAGCTGAGCCGGCGGAGGCGAGCCGGGAGCCACACCTACGGCAAGTGCGGAAGGCGGGGACGCCTGCCTAGGTAGGACGCTGGTGCTGCTTTCCTGACCCGCTCGAAGAGGGGCCTGCCAAGGAACTCCCGGAGTTCCTTGGCAGGCCTACCCCACTTGTCGATCGCACCTGCTACAGCCAGATGTCCACCCTCTCGTGGTCCTGCTGGCAGCAGTGCTCGGCGTGTTCAATGAGCAACTGCCGCCATATCGCACGAGCGCGCTGATGAGGGCCTCGCGCGGTCTCCTCGAGATCGCCCAGGCTGTTGCGCCGCAGAATCAGATACTGGGCGCCCTGGCATCCGAACTGGTAGGCGTCACAGCAGCAGACACCCCTGATCCGAGGAGGTTTGCCGGTAGCACTCTGATACGGGTGCCACGTGATCACGACGCTGCGCCTCTAATGTCGGCTCTCATGTCGGCGCGGCACGCGACATGACGGTCGTCGTTGCGTCCGGGGCGGGGGAGCGGCCGCAGGCTCGGGCGTTGAGTTGAGGAGAGGCTGGCCAGGGCGGACAGGCACCACCTGCGCGTCCGCCTGGAGAAGGCGTGCCGTCGCAGAGCGGAGTCCGTCCGTTGCGTGGGGGAGGCCGGTGGACGGGAAGGACATGCCACCGCCTCCCCTCGACCTGGCCAGCCATGGGCGGCATCCAGCGCTCCTTTCGTGCCGTGTCCCGGTGAGCGCGCATGCCGCCTGTCTCAGGGACCTCCTTCATGGGGCGAGGAGTCTCGCCCGGCCGGGTAGGGCAGGAACACGGCCGGGCGAGAATTTCCCCGTTGGTCACAGCGCGGGGCGTGACGGCCCGTGAGGTCACGCGCTGTGACGTCGTCCATGCAATCGGGCACGCGGGTCTGTTGTGAACGTCGTGACCTGGGCGTTTACCGTGACCGGCCATGGTCGGTGCCGGTGCGGTGGTCGTTTGCTGGTCATTTCGGTGGTGGACTGGCTTGCTGGGTGTTGGCGATGCACACTGTGTGGTCCCCTAGATGGTGAGGGAGCGTGGCACGCGGTGGACCAGCGCAAACGGCAACACCAGGGCGGTCGTCCGGAACTGGTGCGCGCCCGTGTCCGGCACGGCCTCACCCAGGAGCAGGCCGCCGAACTGATCGGGGTGTCCACGACGACGTGGGCCCGGTGGGAACGCGGCGAACAAAGCGTGCGCCCGGTCTACCGGGCCCGCCTGTCCGAGGCGTGGCAGGTCGAGGCCGCGGAGGTGGAGCGCTGGCTGGAGGCCGCGTCACCGGCGGGCGAGGTTCCTGGTGAGGACTGCATCGATGAGGTCGATCTGGCGGCCTGCGGGGCCGACGGGGTCGATCAGCTGTGGAGGTGGGAAATGGATGCCTCGAGGCGTCACCTGCTCGCGGCGCTGCCGTTCGCGCCCGGACTGCTGGGGGAGTGGCTGCTGGCCTGGCGCTACGACGCCACCATCGGATCGGCGGCAGGCGAGGCGGCCGCTGTCGCTGCGGGCGGGAGTCGGGTGGGGTGGGCCGACGTGCAGCGTGTGCAGGAGGCGCATCGGGCCTTCATTCAGATGGACCACCAGTTCGGCGCCGGTCTCGTCCGTCCGGCGGTCACCGACTTCATGAACGTCACGCTTGCCCCGCTGTTGCGTGGCCGCTACCGCGAGGACGTCGGCCGCGCGCTGATGAGCGCCGCCGCCCGCATCTCGCGCACCGCCGGGTGGATGGCCTTCGACCTCGGCGCCCACGGCCAGGCCCAGCAGCACCTCGGCCAGGCGCTGAAGCTGGCCAAACAGGCCGACGACGACCTGACCAGCGCCTGGATTTTGGCAGCTCTGGCCCAGCAGGCCTGCGACCTGGATCACGGTCGTTGGGCCATCCGCCTGACCGGCGCCGCCATCGAGGCAGGCCGGCGCGGCCACGCCTCACCCCGGGTGATGGCGCTGCTGCATCTGCGCCGGGCCCGCGCCTTCGCCGTAGCCGCCGGCACCGAGCAACCGGATACGTTCACTCGCCGCCGGGTGGCCGACCTGCTCGCCGAAGCCGAACACACCTATACCCCCGCCACCCGCGAGGACGACCCGGCCTGGATCGCAGCCTTCGGCCCCGCCGAACTGGCCGCCGAAGTCGGCTACTGCTGGCACCGCGTCGGCGAGCACCAGCGCGCCGCCGACCACGCCGAACAAGCCCTGGCCGGCTTCGCCCCCACGTACCTGCGCTCCATCCAGTTCAACCGGGTCCACGCCGCCCAGGCCCGCCTCGACCTGGGCGACCTGGACGGCGCCCTGGCCCACGCCCGCCCGGCCGTCCGCGCGGCCAAGGAACTCACCTCCGCGCGCGCCGTGGCCCAGGTACGCGACTTCGCCACCCGCCTAACACAGCGTCACCGCAGCCACCCCGACGCGCGCGAGTTCGCCGACCACCTCCGTGCCGAACTCGGCACCTAACGGGAAGGCCTTGGGCTCGCCGATGACCGCTCCGCCACCGGCCCGCGCGTGCAGCCTGCTCGGCCTGGACGCCCGAAACGCCCGGCTGCTGCACCATCGCGCCAACGCGGTCTACCACCTTCCCCGCCCCCGCCTGGTGCTGCGGCTGCGGCACGCACCCGGTAACACGGCCGTGCTCGCCCGCGCCCACGCCGCTGTACAGATCACCGCCGTCTTGGCCGGGCAGGGCTTTCCTACGATCCGACCGGTCGCCATCGACCAGCCCGCCACCATCGACGACTGGATCGCCACCGTCTGGCATCACGTCACCGGCACCACCCAGAACCGACCCCAGCCAGAGCACCTGGCCCAACTTCTGCGCCGGCTCCACCACGCGGACATACCGGTGACCGCGTCCACCCTCCAGCCCCTGGGCAGTCTTCGCGCCGACCTCACCACCCATCCCGACCGCACCGGCCACAGCCCTGCCGGCAGCGTGCTCACCCGAGCGCAGCGGACCTGGCTCCTGGACCGCTGCACCTGCATCGAGGCCGCCTACGCCGGACTCGACCCGCCGCTCGGCTACGGGCTGATCCACGGCGACGCCCACACTGGCAACCTGTTCGCCGACCAGACCCGCTGGCTCCTGGGCGACTGGGACTCCACCTCCTGCGGCCCTCGCCTGCAGGACCTCATCCCCACGATGATGGGACACCACCGCTTCGGCCGCCCCCACACGCGGTGGACCGGCTTCTGCCGCACGTACGGCATCGACCCCGAACTCGAACATCACCCCGCCGCACACCTCCTGCGCGCCGCCCGCGAAGTCCGGTCCCTCGCCGCCTACATCCGCTCCGCCGACCAACCCGCCATCGCCCTCGAACTCCAACGCCGACTCAACTCATTGATCGACGGCACCCCTGCCATCTGGCACTCCGTATGACATATGTTGCGGTCGCGGCGCTGAGCCACGAGCCTGAACAGAAATTCAACACAGCAGGCTTCATTGCCATTGGCTGAAGAAATAGGAGACCGACGCGACCATCGGGTCGAGGGATTGGAGGATCAGCCGGTGAGGGCGACCTGGCGCAAGCGACTTTCGCGCTCACAAGGGTGCGTCGTGCTGGAGTTGAAGTGTCGTCCGAGCAGCCCGCGGCAGCGCCCTGGACGGACACTTGCGCCCCGCGCTCTGGCGTGTGGCTGGTGAAATGAAAGGGCATGGCTCGTTCCAGCATTGAGGCGTGCCTTGGGGGTAGGTGGCGTTTCTGGGATGTTGGCTGCCGGGTTATGAGCCGAGATCTTGTCCAGGAACGCCGGTCTCTCCAACCGTGGGCACTGGGCTACCTAGGCGAAAAGGACTGGAGCACCGCGTCGGCACACACGGTTCCTTTGCGTAGGCACGACATCCCGGGGGATGCATGATGTGCTGAAGAGGGCTACAGTACTCGAACCTGAGACGTGATTGGAGCACCCGAATGGCGAAGCGTATTGTTCAGTCTTTTGTCGATGACATCGATGGCAGCGATGCCGAGGGAACCACGAGGTTCACTCTCGACGGGACGAGTTACGAGATCGACCTGTCGGGCTCGAACAGGGGGAAGTTGGAGAAGGCGCTCGCCCCCTATATCACCAAGGCTCGCGCGGTCCGTGCCGACAGGGGCGTTCGCGGACGACGCGCAGGCTCTGGTTCTTCTCGGGCGGTCAGCCGTGAGAAGTCCACGGAGATCAGGCAGTGGGCCAAGGCTCAGGGCCTGCCGGTGAGCGAGCGAGGCCGCATAGCCGCCACCGTCGTGGAGAAGTATGAGGCAGCCCACTGAGAGCATCTCGGCTCCGAGTAAAGTCTCGTCGGTGAGCGTGAGGACTCCGCTTTTCTTCAGCTCACGACAGCAGTTCGCACGCGTGCTAGACACGGTGACCGTTCCTGCTTGCCCGCCTCGGTGAACGGGTGCACGTTCACCGCGCCGACACACCGGGTCCCATTGGCGAAGACGATCTGGCCCGCTTGAGCAATCTCGACGTCCCCGGCGGGGCCGCTGGTTCTCTGGCCGCAATGCTTGCGGGCCAGGCGCTCGCCGCTGCTCGGCCCCAAGGTTAGCCATGCGCTCGCTGCTCCGCTGTCGCGGCACTGCTGTGGTCATTCCAGCGCGTGCGGTACTCCCTCGGGCCACCCCAGTTGTGAAATCCTCCGAGTTTCCGGATGGCAGAGGTTGCTCATCGGGAAGCCGGCGGCAGTCACCGACGGGACTCCAAGCATCGGAATGGTGCGGGGCACGGCCAACCCTTCCGCATTCCTGGGCCCGCGCGTGGACTTCTGTGGCCTTTGTCCAGGTTGCATGAGCGACTGCAGAATCGTTACAGCCGACACGACCAAAACCGCAGCTCACAGGCTGTGGCGAACTGTCATGGCCCTCGGTGTTACCTATCTGACATCTTCGCTTCTGTTCGGCCTCGCCCCCTGACTAGGCATAACGCCTGGCCGAGGCCGCAGCAGAAGGGGCCGCAATGCGCCGAATCGCGCTTCACGCTCGTCCTTCTCTGGCGAGCCACGCCTTCATGATGTCAGCGGCGAGCCAGTGACCAATACGCTCGGCTTCAGAAAGAATTGACCTGCCCTTGATGAGGTGTAGCGGATCGGCGCCTCTGGCAAGGAGATAGGCAGTTACGTTGACCTGCAAAGGATTGCCTGTTTGGGCATGACTGTCCCATTCAACGTCGATCGCGTGCCGAAGGAGCGTCCATCCATTATGGCAACCCTGTTCGTCTTCCACATCGTGACCCGCGTCAAGCAGATCACGTAGTTGAGAAAGGTCCTCGAATTCCACTGCGAGGTGCGCTGGCGAGTCCGTCAACTTATCTCCTATGAATGACTTCCAGGTCATCACGTAACGTGGCGACCCTCACCCGGTCATGGTACTCAAGAAGCGAAATCAATGCAAGAAAAGGGCGCCCTGCTTCCGTTGGTTAAAATGGAAGCAGGGCGCCCGCCTACACGACTATCCCGTCGAGACGTATACCTTGATGTTTGGGAAGCGTTTCATGAATTGCGCAAGAACACCCGTGCATTCCGAGCAGACAATGCGTTCGGAATATATTTTGAGAGTGCCGGTCGAGTTTTTATTGAGCGATTTGGCGAGCTTCTCGAGAATCAACCACTCCGAGTCGGACTGCTTCCAGCCTCGGTCGAAGATCGGATCGTCCGGCATTCCTACCGACCCTGGATTCTGGTGTTCTCCGCTGACGCCGATCAGTTGGCCATTCGTACCGTCGATATCGAACTCGGCCACCGCGACATTTCGGGATTTCCCTACGCCGTTGGCCTTGTTCGCTCGATACCCTGCCGCGATGTCCTTGAGCGAACAATTGCTGTTGTGAACAAGGACGGACGCCGCATCTGCCACCACATAGTAGGTGTGCGCATTGGCGACCGTCATATTGTGTACGCGCTGAACGGCAGTCCACCGCTTTATCGCCTTGACCTGAACGTAGGTGCCCGCCGACGTACGCAGCCACATGCCTGGCTTGAGCTCTCCGGCGTCGACCCATTTCCGCAGTTCGGGAACCCAGAACGGGTGACGATCCGTAGCGATCAGCGTGCCGATCCGGTCGCCAGTGTCGATGCTGATCTGGACGAGATGCTTATCGCCCTTGCTGGACATGATCGCCGTGACGAGCTCGGCTCGCGTCTCACCGGTCTCTGGATCGGTTGCGAGGACCTCATCACCGACCTCGACCTCTTCGATCGGCTTTGACGAGCCGTCCGCCATGACTACACGGGTTCCCGGAACGAAACTGTTGCAGGGTTTTGCTCCCGGCTTCATAGGCCTGATCGTGCCGGGTTTCACAGGGAGCACCCATCCGCCCATGGGCCCTTCCATGATGCCGTCCAGAGGCGAGACACCACCCCGCTCGAGGCTCTTGTCGACTTGTTTGGCAGAGTCGCAGAGATAGGTGACATTGCCATTGCAATACATGTTCTCATTGAAACCGCCTTGCGGTTTCGCTATCTTCTCCAGAGCCTTGACAACCTTATCGACCGCTTCTCGGATTTCGCGGTAGGCGAAGTTCGCGATCATCTGGTCGTGGCCCCTGCGGTTCTCCTTGTTCGCCGCCGCTATGTCTTTGGCATTGGTTGGGCAATTTACACCCGGCTGACAGTGACCCGGACGTGGCTCGTGCCCATCGAGTTCGACGCCGTTGATGGGATTACCACCGGCAAAGGCGTAGCGGTTGGCAGTCCATGGGTCGAGGCCCAGGGCGAGGTCGTCGAGGGCGCCGTCGTAGCTGTCGAGGTTGAGGAAGCGGTTGAGGCCGGGGTTGTAGTCGCGGAACCCCATGTCGTACATGCCGGAGGAGTTGTCCCAGCGCTTGGCGTTGTAGCGGTAGGGGTTGTACTCCTCCTTGGCGGTCGGGTCCACCGGATCGGGCTTGTCGACGCCGGTGAAGAGCTTGTCGTCGTTCTTGCCGTAGGCGGTGTAGCCGTAGGTGGCACGGGTGTCACCGGAATCGCTGGTGATTTGTTCGACGTCGGAGTGCGGGTTGTAGCCGTAGTAGGACGGCTCCTCCGTCCCGTCGATCTTCGCCTTGACCTGAGATAGGCGCTCACCCCACGGCGAGTATTGGAAGGATTTGGTGAGTTTGCCGGCCACCTCTTCGTCCAAGACCTCGCCGGACAGGCCGAGGTAGGAGTAGGCGGTGGTCTTGGCAGAGGCGGTACCTTCCTTCTCCGTTTTCGACGTTGTCCTGTTGAGCGGGTCGTAGGTGTAAGTCGTCACCGTGCTCGTGGCGCCGTCGGTGCCGAGCTTTTCGTGCCTGGTGACGTGGTCGAAGCCGTCGTAGGTGTACTTCTCCCAAGTCTTGCCGCCGCCCTGGACGGTGCGCAGGCGGCCGTAGGGGTCGTAGGTGTAGGTGCTGGTGGCCCCATCGGTGATGGAGGTCATCAGGCGGTTGCGGTCGAAGGTGAAGGTGGTCTTCTTGCCGAGCACCTCCTCTTCCCAGACGTTGCTGTTGGCGTCGTGGGAGTAGATCTCGGTCTCGACCGGGCCGCCGCCGGTGGGGGTTTTGACGGTTTTGGCGATGCGGTCGCGGGGGTCGTAGGTGTAGGCGTAGTCGTGGTCGAGGTAGGCGCCGGCGTTGTCGGCGTTCTGGATCTTGGCGTGGTCGCTGGCTCGCTGCAGGTTGCCCTGGTAGCCGATGGTGTGCTCGGCCACCACGGCCGCGTTGGGCTTCTTCTCGATCGAGTGGCGCAGGACGCCGGACAGGAAGTAGTCGTACGTGACGGTGTTGTTGTTGGCCTTGGTCTCCGTCAGGCGTTCGGCGCGGGGGGTGTAGGTGTAGGCGGTGGTCTTCGGCGCGGGGTCGGTGGCGCTCTTCTTGTTGACCACCTGGTTGACCAGGTCGCGCACGTCATAGCCGTAGGTGGCGACGGTCTTGTCGTGGGTGCGGACGGTGACGGCGCTGTTCTCGTTGTAGTCGTAGGTGGTGGTGTTCTTCAGGGCGCCGTCGAGTTTTTCCTGGATCTGGTGGATCTGATTGAGGTTGGTGTAGGCGATGTCCCACAGGTCGATCTTGGCCGTGGGGGAGTTGTCGTCGATCCGGGTCAGGTTGGCGTTGGCGTCGTAGGTGTAGGCGAAGTCCTTCTTCTCGGTGTCGCTGCTGCCGCCGGTGTCGCGGACCAGCTTGACGGCGTCGGCGGCGACGGTGCCGTTGGCGGCGTCGGTGAGGGTGATGCTGTGGGCGGTGCCGGCGGTGAAGGTGTAGGAGCCGAGCTCGACCCAGGAACCGGAGTTCTTGGTCTGGTCGACGACCACGTCGTCGGTACCGCCGTCGCGGTTGATCGTGTATTCGGCGTTGGTGGCGGTGGCGCCGGAGGGGTACCGGACGGCTACCTTGTAGGTGCCCGCGGCAGGGGTGGTCAGGTTCCAGGTGAAGCTGCTGGTGCCGGTGCCCGCGGGGGCGGTGGCGTAGTCGTAGCCGACAAAGCCGGTGGATGCCGTGACCTGCGGGCCTGTGATGTTGGAGGCTGAGGTGGTGCCGGAGGCGAGTGTCCAGCTACCGGTCGAAGTCACCTGGCCGGTGTCGGAGTTGTCCTCCAGGACCACGTCCAGGCCGAGCGGGACGCCGTTGTCGGAGTGGGTCTTGAGCTTGCCGTCGGGGTGGTACGACCAGTCCAGCGCCCGCTGCGACGATCCGCCCGCGCTGGTGACGGTGCGGTTGGTCTGCAGCCCGAGCTGGTTGTAGTCGTAGGTGGTCTTGATGTCCCAGGGGTCGGTGGTGGTCTTGGCCCAGCCGTTGTCCCAGTAGGTCATCGTGGTGATGTTGCGGATGGTCTGGCCGTGGGAGGGCGGGGCGGAGATCTCCTTCAGCCGGGACACGTCGTCGTAGGCGTACAGGACCGAGTCGGGCTTGTTGTAGACCGGGTCGTTCTTGTCGTAGGGATAGATCTCCTCCGACGGGCGGTTGAGCTTGTCGTACTTAGTCTCGGCGACGAAGTCGTCGGGGTCGTCGGCGGTCTCCACGCCGCGCGGAGTGATAGTCCTGGTCCTGTTGCCGACCGGGTCGTATGCGAAGCGGGTGGTGACGTACTTGATGATGCCGCCGGTCTGGGAGTGCGGGACCTTGGTCTCGATCACGGCGCCGCGCTCGTCGTAGGTGGTGATCGACTGGTTGTTGTCCTGGTCGGTCTGCGTCACGGGCAGTCCGTCCAGGTCATATTCGACCCCGGTCTGGTAGCCGGCTGCATCCTTGGACGTCTTGAGCTGGTGGTTGAGGTCGTAGGTGTAGGTGGCGGTGTAGTCGCCCGCGTCGGCGGTGGCGTTCTTGCGAGGGTCGATGACCTTGGTGGTGTTGCCGACGTCGTCGTAGGTGTAGGTGATCTTGTGTTGGTCGGCGTTGAGGACGTCGGTCAGCTGGTAGATCGGGTCGTACTCATACGTGGTGGTGAAGTCGGCCGCGCTCGCGCCGGACACGTTGCCCTTGGGCTCGGTCTGGGTTTTGAGGTTGCCAGCCAGGTCCCAGGTGAAGGTGGCCTTGCGCTCCGGGCCGCCGGTGGTGTCCTTGGGCAGCACCGATTCCTTGAGCTGGTCGGCCGCGTCGTAGACGGCGGTGGCCACGGCGCCGTTGGGCGCGGTGGTCTTGGTGACGTTGTCGTTGCGGTCGTAGACCGGTGCCGGGGTGGTGATGAGGACCGGCGGAGAGGCGTCCTGGTCCTTGGGGACCTTGGACTCCAGTGGGCGTTTGAAGAGGTCGTAGGTCTGGGTGGTCTTCTTGCCCAGCGCGTCGGTCACCGACAGGACATTGCCGCGCACGTCGTAGGTGGTGTTGGTGACCTTGAGGTTGGCGTCGGTGATGGTCTTGGGGTAGCCGGACGGGTCATAGTCGCCGAAGCCGGTGGCGTTGAGGTTGGCGTCGGTCGACTTGACCAGCTGGCCGAGCGGGTCGTAGTCGTAGGACGTGGTGTAGTCGCCCTGGGCGGGTGTCTGGACGCCGATTGGGTCGGTGACCGTCTTGAGGTTGCCGTTGGCGTCGTAGCCGAACTGCCATGTGCGGAGTTCTGGGGAGGTCTTGGAGTCGAGGTCGGCGACGTAGCCGTTGAAGTTGGCCGGGGCCTGATAGTGCAGGACGGTGGGGCGGGTGCCGTTCTTGGTGGCCTCGGCGTCCGTGATCGTCAGCGGGTAGCCGGTCTTCTGGTCGTACTCCCACGTGCTGATGGCGCCGTTGGCTTCGGTGAGCCGCTCCACGTTGTGGTCGGGGTCCCACTGCAGGACGGTGTCCTCGTTATTGGCGTTGGTGATCTTCTCGGGGCGGCCGTAGGCGTCCAGCACGTATGCGGTGGCGTGCTGGAGCGGGTCGGTCACCGTGGCGTGGATCATGGCCTCGGTCGGGCCGTCCGGGTCCACGTAGTCGAACTTCGTCACGCCGTCGAGTCGGTCGGTGAGGGTCTGGATCTTCCACAGGTCTTCGGGGTCTTCGGTGGCGTCGTAGTAGTCCAGCTCGGTGGCGCGCTGCTGTGGGTTGTTCGGGGCTTCGGCGTAGGCGCGGGGGTCGATGACCGTGACGAGTTTGACGTTCTTGTTGCCCTGGGTGGCGTCGTAGCGGAAGCCGAACGTCTTGGCCTCATCGTCGCCGGCGCCGTCGATCATCCGGGCCATCAGGCCCTTGTCGGTGTAGGCGAAGGTGACCGTGCGGCCGGCGATGTCGGTGATCGAGGCGACGTTGTCGATGATGTGCGGGTTGGTCAGCTTGGTGTCGGCGACCGGCTGCCAGGTCCCGTCGTCGATGTAGGTGTAGTCCTGACCCTTGGCGTAGTAGTCCAACGTCAGCGTCTTACGGCCGGCGGCGTCGGTGATGTACTGCAGGAACTTGGTCGGCTTGTTGTTGGACTTGCGTCGCTCGTAGGTGAACGACATGGTGTTGCCGTTCTTGTCCACGATCGCCGACTGGAAGCCCTCCTCATCGAAGAAGAACTGGGTGCGGTCCGGTTTGGTGAACACCCACTGCCGCAGCGGATCCGGCGAGCCGGTCTTCTGCAGGTACAGGTGCACGCCGCGCGGGTGCTTGTACGCACAGTTGGCGGTGCAGGTGGGTGGGTCGCGCTGCCACACGTGGGTGGTGCCGTCGCCGTCGGTGAGTCGTACCTGCTCGGGCCAGGGCTGGCCGGGCGGGTGCAGGTCGAGCTGGGAGCCGAGGCGTTGCAGGGTGGAGGTTTGCAGGCTCCAGCCGTAGCCGAGTGAGGCGGCGCTGGTGTCGAGGCTGTTGTAGGTCATCCGGGCGAAGGTTTGCGCGCCGCGGGAGGGGTTGGAGAAGGCGTTGTAGCTCCACACCACGTTGCCGGCGTACGGGTTGACCAGAGCGGTGCCGCCGGCGCCGGTGTTCTTGCCGGTGTAGGAGTAGAACTTCTCCAGCCCGAGCAGGTCGCTGGTGGGGGAGTCGAGGCGGATCTGCTGCGGCAGTTGCGGCAGGTGGTGGGTGGCCGATTTCCAGTTGTTGGTGACGGTGTCCTGGACGTCCCAGACCAGGGAGGCGGCGTCGGCCAGGTTGCCGGAGTTCAGCACGGGGGCCTTGACCTGTGCCTGGACGGTGACCGTGTCGAGGGATTCCAGGTCGGCGGTCAGCGGGGTGAACAGCTGGGTGGTGCCGGTGATGTCGGTGCCGTCGGGCAGTTTCCAGAAGTAGCTGAGCCGGGTCGTGCCGGCAGGCCAGGTCTCGCCGGTCGGGTTGGTGATCGTGACGGGGATGGTCTGCTGCTCGCCGCCGGCCAGCCGGGCGGGGGTGGCGGGGGCGTGGTAGATCGAGGCGGGGTCGTAGTAGAAGGCCGACAGCCACGCCCGGGTCTCCGGCTCGCCGGTTTCGGAGGAGGTAAAGGTGGCGCCGTTGCCGCTGGTCGGGCAGGCCTTGCTGTTCTCCTGATCAGCGCGGATGAGCAGGCCATGGTTGGTGGCGGCGTCGCTCACCCAGCGCTGGGCCACCGCGTCGAAACCGTCCATCACCGACCAGGTGGAGTCCTCGGACGGGTAGCCCATGTACGGTTCCCCGACGGGGTTGGTTTCATAGTCGCCGCCCGCTTTGCTCCAGGGCGCTCCGGGGCCGGCGTTGGTCCAGGTGGCGGCGGTTTCGTCGAAGGCGCGGGTCAGCGGGTAGGCGTGGAAGCTCGCATCGCTGCCGCGGTAGCCCACCGTGAACAGCCGCAGGCTCGCCTTCACCTGCTGTACGCCGGTGGGGATCACCGAGGTGTCGAACTTCAGCAGCGCCCGGGTGTTGCCGTAGGCGGTGCCGCCGAAGCCCGCCGACACGTTCGGCCGGCCGTCCAGCACGTCGTGACCGGCGGTGGGCCGGCAGCTGGACACAGTGGTGTCGGTGCTGGCCGGGATGGTGGCGCGGGTCACGCCGACGTTCGGCAACCCTTCGCGGATCGCGTTGGACGCCGAGGCCGTGCCATCGTCGCGGACAGCGACAATGCGGTAGACCACATGGCCGGTGGGGACGGCGGAGGTGTCGGTGTAGGAGATCGTCTCATCATCCAGGGGCGCCACCAGGGTGGCGGCCGATGGGGTGAAGTCAGAGTCGGTGCTGCGGTGCACCTGGTACTCCACGACCTTGCCGGGCCCGTCGTACGGCGTCCAGGACAGCTCCGCGCCGGTGGCGTGCACCACCAGCGAGCGGGCCAGCTGCACCGACGGCATGCCGTAGGTGATCGTCAGCTTCGGCATCGGGTGCTCCGGGAAGCCGGCCCCGTACTCGCCGCCGGTGTAGCTCGGCCCGCCGCCCGCGACGCTCTCGTTGACGGCCTTGACCATCACGCCGTGGTTGGGCTTGGAACCGTCCACCCAGCCCCGTACCAGGCCCGTCATGGGATAGGCGTGCCACAGGCTGGCCTGCGGCGGCTGGTAGGTGGCGGTGCCGGCCACCTCGCCCATGGCGGCGTTGATCGAGTTCCAGGTCGCCGTGGACTCCTCCCACGCGCTGGTGACCGCCCGGGCCTCCAGCGGCACCGCGGTGGTGCCCGTGGCGGTCAGCGTCTGGTCGTAGTACAGCCCGAGCTCCGCCTTGTCGATCACCGTCCCGGCCGGCACCACCCCGGCCAGATCGAACTGCACCAGCGACCGGTTCACGCTGGTGCCCGACCGGCCGACCATCAGCCGCAGGTCGTAGTAGTAGTTCGTGGTCGGCGCGGTGGACACGATCGAGACGTCCTTGGAGCTGCCGGCCGCCGGGGCCACCACCACGGTCGGGTCGATCGTCACCGGCCAGGCCCGCTCCGGCGCCGCCAGCCAGGAGGCATCCGCGCTCACCGTGACCGTCACCTGGTCACCCTGCTGGCTCACCGTCTGGCCAGCCGCCGGGGAGAAGCGCTTGCCGGTCGGCGCGGCCGGGTCGTCGGCGGCATCGGTCATGATCGGCTTCGGGATGGTGAACAGCGGCCTGGTGCCGGACGGGGACACGAACGCGATGGACCCGTCCTGGCCGGCCTGGGCTTTCAGCCCGCCCGTGACCGTCAGTGTGAAGGCGTACGACGGTGCCCCGGCCGGGGCGTGGGCGAGCACGATGTTCTCCTTCACCCCGGACGCGCTCACCTCATACACCAGATCCGCGCCGTCGCCGAATGCGCCCCGGTAGGTCACCTTGGACCCGTCCACCTCCGGCGTGACCTGCCGCGGCTCGCCGGGCAGCGCGAACGTCAGCTGCGCTTGGCCCTGACCCACCCGCAGGAGCTTGTCGCTACGCTCCCCGAACCGTGCCATGAACCCGGTCCGCTCCGTGGCCAGCGTGAAGCCGTCTTCGGCGTGCTCGCGCACCCGGGTGTCGACCGGCTGCCATCGGCCGTCCTCGGCCTGGACGTGCTGACGGTCCGGGGAGATCTCCACCTGGCGGCGGCCGTCCGTCAGCTCGAAGGTCTTGCTCACTGCCGTACGCTGCTCGGTCAGCTCCTTGACCCGCTTACCCGGCTCCTTGACCGGGTCCAGCTTCAACGGCGCCGGCGCGCCATCCCGCCCCGGCAATGTGATCTTCTGGGTGCTCGGGCGTATCTCGCCCTTCGGCTCCTCGGCGAACCAGCCCGCCACCGTGCCGGACAGCCAGGAGGACACCCGGGTGATCAGGCCCGGCCCGGCCGAGAGCGCCGACGGCGTCTGGGCCAGCACCGGGGTGGGCGGCGCCAGGGAGGCGAGCAGCGTGACCGTGATCACCACGACGATAGCGCGCCGCCACCGTACGTGACGACGGCGGCGGCGCGACACCTGCTCCGGAAACATGCTGGGGGGTAACGGCGGCACGGGCACTCCACTCTTCGCGCGACCACCAGGGCCGCGGATAAGGAAGATCTAAAGAGCAAAAACGCCGTAATCACGCCATACAACGACATATCTGGTCAATACTCACGGAAGGTGACGTACCTGATTTTCGAACGTGTGGCCGACCATCACCGGAGGACCCCGCCCGCTGCGGAGATCCATCCGACTGTCACGATCTTCCGACACACCGTCAAAGTAGCTGTCCGTAAACAGGGCAGGTCGGCTCGATCATCCGCCTCAGGACCGCGATCAGACTCCCAGCAAACTCACAGCAACCACCGCCACTGCGCATCACCGCGGCGCCGCCAGCTTGACCTGCCCAACAGGTGAACCCGCCAGGCACTCTGGTTCGACGCGCTGACGATGGCGCGACATTCACGCGGCCGAGGAGGATCACTTAGCGCAGGCCGGCCGTAGACATCTCGATCCTGCCGCTTCAACACCCGACCACGACTCACGGAAGACACCCAGCGATCTTTCAGGAACTTCGCCACCGTCCGCTTCTCGGCGCGCGAACTGCGCCAATGGCCACCTCACACTGAGACGCATGTTCGATTAGCACGCTCGGAGGTCTTGACTCGGAACATCACTCATGTCTAGATCAAGTGCGAACTTCTGTGAATCAAGGAGGGCACCGTCCATGGCCGCCGAACCTCGAACCCGGTCGTGACCATCCAGCCGACACCTCCACCCGCCACCCGAGCGGAGCGCACGGCACAGACGCTGCGCATCGCCACCGTCCTCACCGGCATCCTCCATCTCGTCCTCGCCACCGTCCTGCTCGGCATCCCCGCCAGCACACCCACCCTGGACCCCATTCCCGACGCCGACGAGGCCCCCACCCACATCCCGGCCGCGCTGAACCTGCACCGCGCCGCCACACCTATCGGCTCCGCGACCCCACCCCGCGTCCGGCGAGTGGCAGCACCTGCCAGCGCGCCCACGCCGACACGCACCGCCCCGCCCACCGCCCCACCCCGGGCGAGTCCCACCGCCACCCGACCCACCCGCCGCACCTCCGCAACATCGCACGCCCACGCCGCCACAAACGCAGACACACCTGCCGCATCCGTGACACGTCACCCCACGGCCGCCCCCAGCCTCCACCCGACAATCTCCACGACCCCGGCCCTCGATCCGCCCGACACCACCCCCTCCGCCCGGGAGCACACCCCTCCGGGACAGACCAGAGAACCCCCCGGCCAGACCGCGGAAAAGACGCACGGCCCCAAGAATGAACCCGCCCCGCAATCGTCGGAAGCCTCGGACAAAGTCGAGAAGAGCTTGTCACTTCCGGGGTTCTGCCAAGTCTCCTGTGGTAGCTAATCCGAAAATCGGACAGTAGCTAGGCAGGCGTCTGTGGCCCGCCGATGAACATCCCCCTCACCGACGAAGAACGCGCTGCAGTGGACGATGGCCAGGCTGTGCTGGTCGCGTCCTCGGAGGACACTGTTGGCGAATCTAGTAGTGATCTAGGGCGGTCGTAGCC
>NZ_JBHSPA010000104.1:0-6206 GCF_042656245.1 Nonomuraea insulae | reverse complement strand
GGACGGTTCAGCACGGCAACCTACGCTCGTTCCCTTTTACACCGCATCTCGGACGCGACCCTCTACCGGAGGTTGATTTGTGATAGTCACATCACGCGCTGCACGCCTTGCCGCGGGTGCGGCCGACCGCAGCGCCGACGGCCCCGTGAATCGAGGCCGAAGCGCAGTGGCCGGTCAGCGGAGACTGGTGTACATCCTCTCTGGCGTCGCCAACCGATCGAGGCGGTCATGACTCGTTGTGACCTTCCCGCGGAAGGAGGCATCCGCCTTGGCGTCATCCGGCCAGACGCCGGCGAAGGAGATCCTTGGCCTGCTCGGCTCCCTTGCGGCTTTCGCGCTGCGCGCGGCGGAAGAACTCGGCCAGTTCTCCGTCCCCGGCGCGGTCGGCGTCGGCGATGTAGTTCTCCAGCCGCAGCGCGTTGCTCAAGCACTGCTCGACGAACCAGATCAGGTTGTAGTCCTTGTCCTGGGTTCCGGTGACGCCGCCGGTCTCCTGTCGTGTCGTATTCATCTGCTTGTCCCCTTGCCTTCGTCGACGAATCGGGTCCACCTCACCGACCGTGTCTCTCGTTCGGCCGGCCTGTTCGTTGCCCCCTGCCCGACAAGCGCGCGCTAAGCCCTTGCCCGGGCTCTGACACGGTTACGTGCAGGCTTACACGCCTGAAACGCCTCGTCCCGAAACAAATCGTTCGCAGAGACGGATGCAGCACCTGTTGCCCTAAGGACGTCTGCGGTACAAGACACAGAACTCGTTGCCCTCCGGGTCAACTATCACGATGAAGCCCCCATCTCACCGCTGTCCCGCCTCGACGCGGCCCGCCCCTGGTCGGATCAGCCGGTCCACCTTCATCTCCCACGTTGCCGCCGACGACGTGCAGGTCGGGGTAATGGCGGTGCTTGGGGCTCCTGGCTGCGGTCGCCGGCCGAAGCCAAACGGTAGGACTTCTCGGGGGCACGTCCGCAGGTGGCCATAGGTGCAGATCGTCTCCCTCGTGTCCGATCTTCGTGGCATCACGCCGGTATGACGCGACGCCCCGGGTAGAGCATGAAAGAGCTCCTTGGTTGAACCGCATCACTGCACACACGCTGCTCCGATGCAAGGGGCTCAGCATCCAGCGCTGCTACGGTCGCCCCCGTCGACTGAAAGGGGAGGCCGTGTGGCCGTCGTAGTTGCCGATCGGCGCCGCCCAAAGGAGCTGCAAGCGGCGGAAGCGTCCGTGCTTGACAACACCCTTTTCTCCGTCGGGCTCACCTCGGTGGCCGGTTCGGCCACCGTGGTGAACGACCTCGAGTGCCTGAGGGAGGCGCCGGTTGACCTGTAGGAGATGTCGGCGCTGAACTTCGTGGCCGCCTGAGGAACCGTGTATCAGCCCTTCGGCGGGTTGGGGTCGTTGCCGGGGGCGATGGTTCGCTGGTCGCGCACCTGTCCGTCCGTGCCGTGGATACGCAACTCGCCTCCGCCGTCGCGGCGCAGCAGTTCGCTGGCCCGCCGCGCCGCGTCTGCCTGGGTGTCCGCCGTGTACAGCGCCCGTTCGGCCCCCGGCTTGGTGACCGCCCAACTGCCGTCGGCCCGCTGGACCACGTCTCTGGAGTTGGCCTGGCCGGCCAATGGTGAAGCCCCTTTATCCGGTGATGTGAAGCATGTCGCCTACCCGGCTCTGATGCTGGCAATCACCGCGTCCCCGCGCCTCATCAGGGCCCAAGGTTGGCGCACGTTTCGACCATTGCCACCGGGCAGAGGACCGGCAGACTCCCCGGCGCCGTCGCAGCGTCCACCCGCGCGGCGGACGACGCCATCGCCGATCATCCCGAACGAAGGTGTCCGGCGTGAGTGAGTAGCAGGGCGTATTCGCGCTGCCGATCATCGCTGTCGCATGTGCCCGCTCTCGCGGCGTGTGTAAGACCTCGATAGGGTCTCGGGGGCAGACGGCATATCGCGGCGGGCAGTTGCCGCCCGGTGTCCCGCCTCACTCCGGCCCGGTCAGTGCGTTATTCGTACCCTCGGGGCGCCGTCATGTACGCCAGGCCGTATCTGCAGATCTTCGCCACGGTCGGATTCGTCGCTTCGGCGCCCAAGAACAATGGGCTGAGCCGAGGTCAAGTCCGCGCGTACGTTCATTAGGCGCTGGTGTTGCCGTGGTCTTCGGTGTCCCAGTGGAGTTCGTCGCGGTCGGCGAGGAACTTCTCCGCCGTCGGCCAGTCCATCGGCAACGGCATCGGCACTGTGGCCCGGATCCGGGCGAGTTCTCGGTGGGCGCGTGCGAGGCTGGCGAAGTCGCGGGGATAGGCGCGCGTGTCCACACCGGTGAAGACGCCGACTTTGCTCGCGCGGGCCAGCATCTCCCGCCATCGCTCGATCGTGGCCAGCCCGACGGAGTCCACTCCGTGGGAGAACAACAGCAGCCTGATCTCCTCGAAAGGGTCGGTACCGTCGAGGTATCCGGTCAAACTCGCGAGTGACGGCTCGGTGTTGAAGACCATCCAGTACGGCACCGACCCGCTGCGCAACGTCCACCACGGTTCGAGGAGCAGGAAACACTCGGCGAGCAGCCGATCGGCCGGCAGGCCACGCCGCCGGTACCACTCCCGGTACAGGTCGGCCACCACCGGGCTGAGATGCTCAGGCTCGGCGAAGCTCATGCGCACCAAGCGCCAGCCGTTGCGCACGGCCAGCTCCTGAAGGTCGGGCAGCAAGCCAGGTTCGAAGCCCCACTCCGCCTCCGGCCTTTCCCCGTCCGCTGGCGGATAGTCCCAGCGGCGGTGCGGAGAGCCGTAACGGCGCAGGTAGTCCGCCACGCGCGAGCCACCATCCTGATACTCCTGCGGGGTCGCGCCACCGAGCGCCCCGTGCTGGAAGACATGGCGGGGGCCTGCCTCCGTAACCGGCCAGCGCAGCCCGCAGTCGGAGACCACCAGGGTCCCGCCGGGAGCCAGGTTCTCCTCCAGATAACGCCGGTAAGCCGCGGGCAGGCGGCGCCACTTGATGCGGAAATAGGTCATGCCGGCGATCATCAGCCGGTCCTGGTTCGCGTCGTGCATGTGGTGCAGGACGAGGTCGGGGTTCGCGGAGAGAAGGGCTTGGCCGGCCGCACGGGTGTGGCGCAGGTCCTCGCGTGGTTCGTCAGGATGGACGCCACGCCGCCGTACCGGGATCAGCAGCGTCTGCGGCAGCCAGGGCGCGGCCAGCGCCGCGCACAGGTGCGTCAGGGCGCCGTTGGCCGAGCCGACGAAGGCCACCTGGCTGCGCCGGCGCGGATAGTGCCCGGTGACCCATCGTGCCAGCTCCTCCGAGCGGATGCCGCCCACCTTGTGCCCCGGTACGGCCTCCGCCCACCCGCTCGCGGCATACGCCCTCTCCTGCAGCCGCCGCGGCAGCCTGTTGGCCGCCCCGAGCAGGGCCGAGGCCAGCGGCTCCATCGCCGCAGGGCCTTGACCGATGAGCGGCACGTCCCGGCCGCGCAGGAAACGCGACAGCGCGCGCAGCATGCCGGTGGCGGAATCGAACGACGCGACGACCTTGCCCGGCTTCATGCCGCCACCTCCGACAGGAAGTCCTCGACCCGCTGGGCAACGCCTCGGGGATCCCGGTACGGCGTCATGTGCGCCAGCCCGTCCATGACCACCAGCCGCCCGTACGGCAGCAGCCGGGCCACCTCCTCGGCCCACGGCTGAGGCACCATCCGATCCCTGTCACCGCGCAGGACCAGGGCGGGCACGGTGACGAGCGGCAGCTTGTCCTCGACCCGGTCGCGGATCGACTCCCCGAAGGCCGCCAGCACCCCCCGCAGACCGGCGTCACGGTAGTCGGCGATGTTCAACGGCGTCATATGCGGGCTTTCCCCTCGCGAATTACGCAGCCACTGCCCGGCCAGCCGCCATAGCGAGCGACCATGGGGATCCACCGTCGGCCCGGCCAGCACCAGGGAAGCGGCCGCCTGCGGATGACGGACGGCGGCGTCGACCACCACCTGGCAGCCGAAGGAGGCCCCGAGCAGGCATGGCCGCTCCAAGCCCGCCGCCTCCACCCAGGCGGCCACCATGTCGGCCAGCGCCGGCAAGGTCAGTGGCCGCTCCGGCTTTCCGCTCGCCCCGTACCCGGGCAGGTCGATCGCCCAGGCATCATGCCGTTCCCCCAGCACCTCGATGAGCGGCAGCAACTCCCTGCTGGAAACACCGGCACCGTGTACGCAGACCACGGCCGATCCAGGTCCCCGCTCGCGGTGACCGGCGATGGTCAGACCGCCGACCGTGTGATCTTGTCGGTGCAACGACACCCTGCCTCCTTTCCAGAGGCCGCCCACTACCCGCCGCACGGCTACCTGAACAACGACGTCCGTTCGACCGGTCCGAGGTCTGACGACCCTTCCTTCGTGTACGACCGCCCGGCGGAATGATGGAGATTGTCTGGCGTTAGCCCTGCCTGAACTCGGGCACGTCGATGGCCATGCCAGAGCAACCGGGCAGCACTCCGCCCGCACAGGAGCAGCCCTATCCAGGGCACACCGGGGACATGACTCCCGAGCCGCGAGACGAGATGCGCGCCTACACCGGGAGCGGCCTGCTCAAGGACAAGCGGGCCCTGATCACCGGAGGTGACTCGGGGATCGGCCGCGCGGTGGCCGTCGCCTTCGCCAAGGAAGGCGCCGACGTCGCCATCGCCTACCTGAGCGAGCACGAGGACGCGCGCCACACCGGGAAACTGGTGGAGGCCGCAGGACGGCGTTGCGTGCTGCTGCCGGGCGACCTGAGCGAGCGCGAGCACTGCGTGTCCGTCGTCGAGCAGGCGGTGGCCGAGCTGGGCGGGCTCGACATCGTGGTCAACAACGTGGCCTACCAGGCGCCGGTCGACTCGCTGGAGCAGTTGAGCGACGAGCAGTGGGAGCACACCTTCGCGGTCAACATCCACAGCTACTACCGCATCACCAAGGCGGCCCTGCCGCACCTGCACCACGGCTCGGCGATCATCAACACCTCCTCGATCAACGGCCTGCGCGGCAACAAGACGCTCATCGACTACGCCGCGACGAAGGGCGCGATCAACGCCTTCACCTACTCAATGGCGCAGAACCTCGTCGAACGGGGGATCCGGGTCAACGCCGTGGCACCCGGCCCGGTCTGGACGCCACTGATCCCGGCGACCATGCCACAGGAGAAGGTCGAACACTTCGGCGAGCACGTCCCGATGAAACGCGCCGCCGACCCCGACGAGATCGCCCCCTCCTACGTCTTCTTCGCAGCCGAGCGGTTGTCGTCGTACTACACCGGCGAGATCCTGGCCCCGATCGGCGGCGAGACACTGCCCGGCTGAAACAGACCGCGACCGACCAGAACCTTCCTCCGGGCATTGGCCGCAGCGCGCCACCTCGGCGAGGCCACCCCGTGCACCATCTCCGAAGCGGACATACGTGCGGATCCAGGACATCGAGCGGCTCCGGGCGGGCTCGTGATCCTTACTGTCACCCTCTGGTAAGAAATAGCGGCGCCGGTGTCGGCAAGCAGGAGTGGAGAGGTCAAGCAGAGGGCTTCGTTCAGGCAGACGTATGCCGCACACCCGTGCCTGGCCTTCTCGGCCGGGCGGGCCTGCCATCTCTGGGAGCAGACACCATGACCGCCCGGGACATCCGGCTCATGAACATGACCGCTGAACAACTCCTGGTGGAAATGATCCGATCGGACATCTCACCACAGCACCGAGCACGGCTGCGCGAGCGTCTGGTCGAGATGCACCAGCCTCTGGTGATCGAGATCGCCGGACGTTACCGCTATCGTGGCGAACCGATGGACGACCTGCGCCAGGCCGCCTACCTCGGCCTGGTCAAAGCCATCAACGGCTTCGACGCAGGTCTCGGCCACGACTTCCGCGGCTACGCCGTCGTCACCATGACCGGTGAAGTCAAACGCCACTTCCGCGACCGCACCTGGGCCGTACGGGTACCGCGTATCCAGCAGGAACGCCGCTCGGAGCTCAACCGCCTGACCAGCGATCTCACCCAGGACCTGGGCCGCTCGCCGACCATTGCCGAACTGGCCGCCAAGATGAACCTGACGGAGGAGGAAGTGCTGGAAAGCATCGGTGCCGCAACCGCCTACAGCACTCTGTCCCTGGATGCGCCGATCGGCAGCGGCGACGGCGACTCCGCCCCCTTAGAAGTCCTAACAAAATGATCTAGGAATACTGGTGATCGCCTTCGAGTTGATCACGGCGT
>NZ_JBHSPA010000103.1:0-2320 GCF_042656245.1 Nonomuraea insulae | reverse complement strand
CTCCGGCGCGGGTGATGCCGGGCGCGTCGATGTCCCACGGCAGGTGCGCGAGCGCGGCCAACTCGCTGACGGATAGCAGGTAGCCGGAGTCGAGCCGGCGTGAGCCGATCGCCCGGCGGGCGCGCCAGAGACGGGCTCGGCGCAGGTACTGGTGGCCGCCGGTGAACAGAGCGAAGACGCCAGCGAGGGTGTGCGCATGGCCGCGCAGCCACCGGCGGGCCAGATCGGGAGACTCTGTCTCGGCCTTGTGGTCGTTTGTGGGCGTGCTGGAGATGGGTTGGCGGCTGGTGGCGACGGCGTAGCGGATGGCCACCGTGTAGCGGGGCTGACCGGCCTTGGCCAGGATCGTGCGGATCTGTTCGGCGCGTTCGGGGAAGTCGCGGGCCAGGTCACCGGTGCGGTGGTGGTCGCGGGTGCTCGTGGGCAGGGGGAGGATCTCGTCGAAGACGCGGCCGAGGTGGTGGCGGCTGCCTCCTCCGCGCAGGTGAGCGGCGGCCTGGTAGGCGTGCCGCAGGCGGCGGCCGGTGGTGGGACGGGCCAGGATCTGCACGACGGCGTGCTCGCCCTCGCGCAGTCCACCCATGGCCTCCAGCAGGGAACGGACGGGATCGTGGTCGTGGTCGGTCTTGAGCGGGAAGTGCTCGGGCGCGGCCAGCACCAGCCGCCCGCCCGCGACCTCGGTCTCTACCGGTAGCGGTGAGGCGGCCGGGCTTGTGGTGGTGGTCGCGCCTGGCCAGGCGGCTTGGATGGCCTTCTCCACGATCCCCGCCGGGATGGTGCCGGGCACCCACAGGCGGATACGAACTCCGGCGTCGCTGCCGTGGTATTCCCACACCAGGTGCGGCTGGCCGGTGAAGGCGCGCTTCCACGCTGGTCGCAGCAGGCCGACGAGCTGGCGCCACAGCACCACGGCGCCCTCGGGATCGCTGCGCGGCGGGCTGGAGATGTCGATGAGCCGGGCTTGGGGGGTCAGGTCGGCGTGACGCAGCCAGCCGAGCAGGTAACGCACCACAGCTGCCACCGCCCAGATCAACCCCATGACCGCAGCGAGCCGGGGGCCGTAGACGAGGGCGAGTTCGGGCAGACGGGTGGGCAGTTCGGCCAGGAAGTCCAGGGCTTCCTGAACATCACGGTCGTCGATGCCGCACAGCAGGCACGGCCCATCCTGGCTCGATGACGTGTTGATGGTCATAGCGGGTCGCTCTCCTCGTCCTCGTCCTGGTGGTCGGTGCTGATCTCGGGGGAGCCGGGCGGGCCGGGTGGTTGCGCGGTATGGGCTTGAAGCGGGTGTTGATCGTGCTGGTCGAGGTGAGCGAGGAACTCCGGGTCTGTCGTGACCAGCGCAGCCTCAGAAGGCGAAGCGACGATGCTCAGGGCGGCTCGGCTGGCGGGCCCCGCGACCAGGAGAGCTTCGCCGCGTTCGGCGGTGAGGAGAAACTGGCGTTCGCCGTCGGTCAGATCGAAGGCGTCCCCGACCGCGCCGATAGCCTGCGGCGCTTGGCGGAGCAGGATCTGACTGGCGGCGTTGGCCACGATCGCCTGCCCCAGCTCGGAGCCGAGCAGGTCGGCGGCGTCCTGGGTGACCACGGACAGCCCGGCCCAGTGCTTCCGTGCTGCCTTGGCCATCCGGAAGAGGAAGCGGGCCCCTTCGGGTTCCTTCATCAGCAGCCAGGCCTCGTCCACGACGACAAGGCGCTTCTTGCGGTCGCGCGGGTTGGCCACCCGTCGCCAGATCGCATCCAAGGCGAGCAGGGTGCCGACCGCTTTCATCTCCTCGGGCAGGTCGCGCAGGGAGAAGACGGTCAGATGTCCGGCGGGTGTGGTGGTGGTCGGTCCGTCGAACAGCTCCCGGTAAGAGCCGCTCACGTAGGGGGCTAGCTGTGCGGCCAGGTCCGCTCCTGTCTGACCGGTCGCCTTTCCGGTAAGCGTGGTGACCAGATCGGCGAGGAGGGGCGCGGGCTGAGCCCAGCTGGCCGGGTCGCGGGTGATCCCAGCCGCCTGGTAGGTGGCGATGATCGCGGAGTCCAGGGTTGCCCGCATCTGTGCGGTGAGGACAGTGCCGCCGAGCATGGTGGCGATGAGGGTTTGCAAGAACATCGCCCGCCGGGACAGGACGTCGTCTCGGGGGCCGTGGCTGGCGGGCAGGTCGAAGGGGTTCCACCGCACTCCGGTGGCTCCGAGGTGCAGGCAGGTGCCGCCGACCGCGTGGGCTAGGCGCAAGTATTCGTCTTCCGGGTCGACGACGGCGACCTCGACCTCCTGGTAGAGCAGGCGGAGGGCTTCGAGTTTGGTGAAGAAGCTCTTGCCCGCGCCGGAGCGT
>NZ_JBHSPA010000102.1:0-628 GCF_042656245.1 Nonomuraea insulae | reverse complement strand
CAATTTATGAATGCAGTGTTGGAAAAAATTGGAGGCCTCTTATTGAAAGTCGAGAGATACAAACGTAAAAGTTTAGAGAAAGATTTATATATGAGTTTTTACATATATGATATCAGTGAAAGAGAAATGAAAAAAGAAGTAATAATTGAAGGAGAAACGTACTATATTGAAAGTGAGGATGACCTAGTTAGCATAGTTCATGAGTTAGTCAAAAGAGGGTTTACAGTTAAGGAGATTGCATACGGACTAGGAATCAGTGAGAAAAAGGTCAGGAAATATTTAGAAGACTGTTGGTAAGTTAAGTTTTGTTTTTTTATTTGTAAGTTCTAATTCTCCTTTTTAGAATTTTTATTTTTCTCCTAATTAGCTAAGATTATGCTTAGTTTTTTTCAGTTTTGTGATAGTAATTGTAAAGGTTGAAAAATCAAGGAGGTGAAAAAATAAAGAGATAGAGAAGTAAAAAGATAGAGAAAGATTTATATAGCAGAAGATACATATATGTAAGTGGTGAGTAAAAAGTGAAGTATGAAGTCTTAAATCAAATCGTAAATCAAGTATTTGAAGACAGTACAGTAGACGAGTTACAGCTGAGATTTAGGGAAGATGTTGAAGTTAGTCCAGAAGAATT
>NZ_JBHSPA010000101.1:0-46565 GCF_042656245.1 Nonomuraea insulae | reverse complement strand
GCCGGCACAGGTCGGCCTGGAGATCGCCACCACGCTCACCGTCCGGAACAGCACGGCTCCTCCCAAGGGGTGAGGCGCATGGGAGGATCACGACCGGCCGCCGGCGTGGTCTAGATCAGGGGGCAGCTGTTGCGGTACTGCGTGATGCCGTCGCGGTTGGCCATGGGACACAGGAACTGGCTGTAGCGGGTGTCATTGTCGATGGCTATCTTCAGCCAGGGGATCATGGTGCGCGCGAGTATGGTGCTCGGCTGCCCGATGTAGTTGTGACCCGCGCCCGCGATCTCGATGTAGGCCTTCTCGGTCGTCGCCGGAACGGTGTTGTACAGGGTGGTCAGGCGCGACGGGGGCACCAAGGTGTCGTTCTGCATCGCGTAGATGAGTGACTCTTCGCCTGTGCGCGCCCTGGTCTGCCTGCCACCGGAGATGTCCGGAATCTGCAAGCGGCGAGGTCTGCCACGGGAAAGACGGCATCGGCCCCTCCGGGATTCACTTCCTGGAAGCACGCGACGAAAGGGGCCGTTCACATGCCCGACATGCCCACCGGAGAGTTCTGGAAGGACCTCAAGCCGATCGAGAACTCCTTCCGCCCCGACGCTCTGCCCGAGGTCTACCTGTCCAAGGTGGCCACGGACGACGACCGCTACTACGTGCCGTTCACCGAGACCGTCGGCTCCCGGCCGCTGTGGATCAACGTCAAGGACAACAGTTGGGCCGACATCCTGCGGGCCAAGGAGGCGGGGCTGGTCAACCGGCACTATCACCCGCACGAGGTGTTCGCGTACACGATCTCCGGCAAGTGGGGCTACCTGGAGCGGCCCTGGACGGCGACCGCGGGCGACTTCGTCTACGAGGCCCCGGGCGAGGGGCACACGCTGGTCGCCTACGACAGCGACGAGCCGATGAAGACGTTCTTCATCGTCAAGGGCCCGCTCATCTGGCTGGACGAGAACGGCGCGCCCGACGGCTTCTTCGACGTGCACGACTACATCAAGATGTGCCGCGAACACTACGAGAAGGTCGGGATCGGCGCCGACTACGTCAACTCCCTGTTCCGCTGAGCCGCGGCGCACCCCCCCTTGAAGTGAGAACGTCATGACTGACCCCACAGCGGCGCCGGACGCCCGCGCGGCCGATCGGTACGAGATCCGCCTCCTCGTCATCCTCTTCCTGTCCTTCGGATTCGTCTTCTTCGACCGCCAGGCGCTGTCGTTCCTGGCGCCGTACATGGACAAGGACTTTGGCCTGTCCAACGCCGAGCTGGGCACTCTGTCCGGCGTACTCGCCCTCACCTGGGCGCTGGCCGGCATGTTCGCCGGTCGACTGTCGGACGCGCTCGGCCGGCGCAAGCCGATCCTGGTCGTGGCCGTGGTGCTGTTCTCGCTGTTCTCCGCCTCGTCCGGGCTGATGGGCGGGTTCGCCGGGCTGCTCGTGGCGCGGGCGCTGATGGGTACGGCCGAGGGCGCGGTGCTGCCGATGGCGCAGTCGCTGATGGTCGAGGCGTCCAGGGAGAGCCGCCGGGGCCTCAACATGGGCCTGCTGCAGGGTTCGTCGGCTGGGCTGCTCGGCGGCATCCTGGCGCCGCTGGTCGTGGTGTGGATCGCGGAGACCTACGACTGGCGCGTCGCGTTCTACGCCACGATCATCCCTGGGTTGATCATGGCCGCGCTCATCTGGCGATTCGTACGCGAGCGGTCACCGCGGGTCGAGGCGCCCCGAGAGGAAGCGGCGGCGGTCAGGGTGCCGCTGGGCGAGGTGCTCAAGCTGCGCAACATCGTCGTATGCATGCTGATCGCCTGCTGCTACCTCACCTGGTTTGTCACCATCATCACCTTCACCCCGACGTATCTGACCTCGGTCAAGGGCTTCAGCCCCGGCACGATGAGCGGGGTCATGACCTGTCTGGGTGTGGCGTGGGTGTTGTGGGGATTCGCGACTCCGGGCATCTCCGATCGGATCGGGCGCAAGCCGGCGCTGATCGGGTTCACGGTGCTCGCGGTGTGCTGCCCGCTCGCCGTGGTCTACGTCGAGAGCCCGGTGCTGCTCGGCGCGATCATGGTGGTCACCTACACCGGGCTCGGCTGCTTCACGCTGTTCATGGCCACGATCCCGGCCGAGACGGTACCGCGGGGCGCGCTGGCCACGGCGCTCGGCGCCATCATGGGTGTGGGTGAGCTGGCCGGAGGCTTTCTCGGGCCGATGGTCGCGGGCTGGGCATCCGACCAGTGGGGGCTGCAGGCCGCGATGTTCATCGCCGCGGGTGGCGCGCTGGTCGTGGTGGGGCTGTGCTTCGCGCTGAAGGAGACGGCTCCCGCCGTGCTGCGCCGCCGGGCGGCCGCATGAGGGCGGCGCTCTGGTACGGGGCCAAGGACGTCCGCGTCGAGGACGTGCCCGTGACGCCACCCGGTCCCGGCGAGGTGACGATCGAGGTGGCCTACTGCGGGATCTGCGGCAGCGACCTGCACGAATACGCCGACGGGCCGCACGCCGTCCCTGTGGGCGAGGCCCACCCGGAGTCCGGCGTGGCCGCTCCACTCATCCTGGGGCACGAGTTCTGCGGCACCGTCACCGAGGTCGGCGCCGGTGTCACCGGTCTCGTCCCGGGGGACCAGGTGGCGGTGGAGCCGCACTACCGGTGCGGTAGCTGCCCGCGGTGCCTGGCGGGGGAGTACAACATCTGCCGGCACTTCGGGTTCGCCGGGCTCATGGGACACGGCGGGCTGGCCGAGCGCGCCACCGTGCCCGCGTACATGCTGCACCGGCTCCCCGAGGCGGTCTCCCTGGAGCAGGCGGCGGTGTTCGAGCCGGCCGCCGTCGCCCTGCACGCGGTGCGCCGGGCCGGGATCCGCCCCGGCGAGACTGTCGCCGTTCTCGGCCTGGGCCCGATCGGGCTGCTCGTGACCCAGCTCGCGGCCCGGTACGGCGCCGGGCGCATCGTCGCCGCCGATCGGTCTGCGGCCCGCCGCGAGCTGGCCCTGCGCCTGGGAGCCGCGGAGACCGGCGCGGACCTCGCCGATCTGGCCTGCGGTGAGGGGGCGGACGTCGCGTTCGAGGTGGTCGGCTCGCAGGACACCCTGCGTGCCTGCCTGGCCGCCACCAGGCGGGGCGGGCGGGTGATGTTCCTCGGTCTAACCGGCACGGTCAGTGTGGACGCCTTCGCCCTGGTGAACAACGAGCAGACGATCATGACCAGCGTGGGATACCGGGACGTCTATCCGGAGCTGATCCGCATGGTGGCCGAGGAGGGCGTGGACCTGGCCGCGATCGTCACCTCCACCATCCCTCTGGAGCACGTCGTGCGTGACGGATTCGAAGCGCTGTCGCGCGGGCAGGAGCAGGTCAAAATGCTGATACGACCAGGGGAGCAGCGTCCGTGAGCGGGGAGTTCGCGGGGCGGCGGGCGTTCGTGACCGGGGGTACCTCGGGGATCGGCGCGGCCACGGCCGTGCTCCTCGCCGAGTCGGGCGCCGAGGTGATCGCGCTCGGCCTGCCGCCCGCCGACCCTGCCGACCTGCCAGGTCACCCGCGCGTCCGCATCGTGGAGCACGACGTGCTGGACCGTGCCGGGCTGACTGGCCTGCTGTCGGCGGGCGAGCCGCTGGACGCGCTGGTGAACTGCGCGGGCGTCAGCCACGACCGCGAGGAGTACGACCTCGCCCGTTGGCAGCGGGTCATCGAGATCAACCTCACCGCCGTCATGGTCGCCTGCCAGGCCGCCCGCCCAACCCTGGCTGAGAACGGCGGCGCCATTGTGAACGTCTCGTCCATGTTCGCCTTCTCCGGCAGCCGGGATCGGCCCGCCTACAGCGCGAGCAAGGGCGGCGTCTCCCAGCTCACCAAGTCGTTGGCGGCCGAGTACGCCCCCGACGGCATCAGGGTCAACGCCGTCGCGCCCGGCTTCGTGCTCACCCCGCTGGCCCGGGGCGTGCTCGACGACCCGCAGGCCACGGCACAGGTCCTGGCCCGCATCCCGGCCGGGCGCCTCGGGCGGCCGCGCGAGGTCGCCTCGGTGGTGGCGTTCCTGTGCTCGGCGGCGGCCTCGTACGTCACCGGCGCGGTCATCCCCGTGGACGGAGGCTACCTGGCCGTGTGACCCGGCACCTAAGCTGAGTCCCTCTGACATGCACGCACACCAGGAGGCCGCATGTCCGCCCTCTCCGTGATCTCCCAGGCCACCACCGAGCACATCGAACCCTCCGAGCGCATCCACTACTGGGAGGACTACAACCGCAAGGCGCTGGTGGGCCTGTCCTGCACCTCCTACTCCGAGCAGGGCCTGCTGGCCAGGCAGACCAACATCGAGCTGGGCGAGCTGCGCCTCGCCGAGATCTCCGGCAACGCCCACGCCATCGAGCGCAGCCCGCAGACGGTCAGGTCGACGCCCAAGGACTCGGTGTTCGCGACCCTGCTGGTCAAGGGGGAGGCGGTGTTCCTGCACGAGAACGGCTGCCTCGCGGCCACGGCGGGCGAGCTGGTCGTCTACGACACGCGCAGGCCGTATCTGTTCGGGTTCTCCTCCTCGATGCGGCAGATCCTGGTGGACGTGCCGCGTGAGCTGTTCGCGCGGGCGTGCGTGGGAGGTGGGTCGCCCGGGCCGATGTTGTTCGGGCGGGGCACGGCGCGGGAGGGCGCGCTCGTGGCCGCGCTGAGCTCCCTGCTCGGCGGGCTGGCCGCGTTGCGTGGCAGGCACGATCCCGCCGACGCCGAGCGGGCCGTGCTCGACCTGCTCAGGCAGCTCGCCGAGGAGCGTACGGGCGGGCGGCCGGGGCCCGACGCCTACCGGTCGCAGCTCATCGTGGCCGAGGACTACATCGACCGGCATCTGCACGACCCCTGCCTCGGAGCCGCCCAGGTGGCCGGGGTCATGGGCATCTCGGTACGGCACCTGGCGCGGATCTTCGAATCGACCGGCAGGGCGCCGGCGCGGCACATCATGGAACGGCGCCTGGCCCGGGCACATCGGGAACTCACCGGGTCCGGGGCGCGGCAGACCACGATCGCCGACGTCGCGCACCGGTGGGGGTTCTCCAGCCAGGCCCACTTCGCCCGCCTCTTCCGCGCCAGGTTCGGCCTCACCCCGAGCGAGGCCCGCGCGGAGGCGACGAAGCCGATCGCGTAAGCGGAAGGAGACACACCTCACGTAGCCGACCGGCCCACATGAGCCGGGGGCTCCAAGACGCCGCGGGGGGAGCACGTGGCCGGCAGGCTGCGGTGAATCTCCAGGTGGTCGGCATTGCCGGCCTTGAACAACAGAGTGGGTACGGCCGGCCAGACCAGGGAGGCCCGGCTCACTTCCCGATGACCCCGTTGAGGCTGGTGGCGAACTGCTGCGGCGAGATCGACAGCTGGAACAGCTTGGCCAGGTTGTCCAGCAGAACCTCAGCGGCCGTCGGGCTGAGCGCCTGGTCCCAGGACTGCTGGAATGAGTCGGCGTCACTGGCGAGGCCGTACACGAACTTTCGCCACGGCGTGTCGGCAGAGGTGCCGAACAGCGCGTCGGCGCCTTTGACGATCGGTACCTGGTTGACGCCGATCCAGTCCTTGGCCTGCGCGTCGGAGTTCATCTCGGTGGTGAAGAACTTCTTGACGATCTCCTTCTGCTCCGCCGTCGCCTGAGCGGAGATCGCCATGTACAGGGCAGGGGTGCCCACGGCGTTGGCAGGCTTGCCCTTGCCGCCCGCCACTGTCGGGAAGTTCATGTAGCCGAGGTTGCCGCCGGCGACGAAATCGCCGGCGTCCGCCTTCATCGACCCGTACGCCCAGCTGCCGTGCAGCATCATCGCGGCCTTGCCGGTGTGGAGCAGGGCCATGTCGGCGCGGGAGTCGGCGGTGATCGACGAGAAGCCCTTGACGAAGCCGTCCGCCTTGACCAGGTCCTGCAGCTTGGTCAGGGCGTCGATCGCGGCCGGGTTGCTCCAGGCGTCCTTCTGCCCGTCGTAGATCGTCTGGAAGAGCTCGGGGCCGCCGATGCGGTCGAAGAGGAACTCCAGCCACATCATGTTCGTCCAGCGTGACTGCCCGCCGAGTGTGATCGGCGCGATCTTCGCGGTGTTGAACTTCTTGACCAGGTCCAGGATGTCGCCCCACTCCTGCGGGGGCTGGACGCCGACCTGGTCGAAGAGCTTCTTGTTGTAGTAGAAGATGATCGGCGAGCAGGTCTCGCACGGCAGGGCGTAGATCTTGCCGTCGACTGTGGCGGCGCCGAAGGCGGAGGGGAACAGCCGGTCCTTGATGGCCGGGTTCTGGTCGAACCACGGGGTGAGGTCGTCGACCTGGCCGGCCTGGACGTAACTGCGCAGGCCGCCGCCGCCCCAGCCCCAGATGATGGTGGGCGCCTGGCCTGCGCCGATCGCTGTCTTGATCTTGGTTTTGTAGGCGTCGTTCTGGAAGGTGGTCGTCGCGATCTGGCTGTTCGGGTTGGCCTGGTTGAAACGCTGGACCGCGCCGGCGCGCACGCCTTCGGTCGGCTGCCCGGACACGTACCAGTAGGTGAGCTTGCCCGGGCCGCCAGTGGCGGCGCTGCTGCCACCCGAGCCCGTCTGGGTGGGCCGAGTGCCGCCGCAGGCGGCCAGAGCGGCGGCCATGGGGAGGGTGAGAAACGTACGGCGAGACGTTGTGTTGATCTCCACGCTGATCTCCGGACTTGAGCGTGTTGGGTCGGCATCGGCCGCTCGGGAGAAACTCTCGGAACATTCGTTATTTTCCGTGAGTGAAACTCTCGGAACATTCGCGACGTACTGAGTGGCACGCAATCTAAGCTTCGCTCTCAGGGGTGTCAAGAGGCTCCAGAACCGGGAATTCGCGCGCGCCGCGGCAATTCACAGGAGTGGTTATTACTACGCGCGCGCGTAAGGGACGACCTGATGCGAGCCATTGACTCCGGACATCGCCGGTCGTACGCTCGCGAGTGGCATATACGAACGATGGTCCGTATATACGAACCTGGAGGTTGATGTGCTCGAGCGCCAGCAGATCCTGATCGACGGCGACTGGGTGCCCTCGGCCGGTGACGGGGTCATCGAGGTGGAAAACCCGGCGACAGAGGAGATCTTCGCCACGATTCCCCGTGGCAACGCCCATGATGTCGATCGGGCGGCTGAGGCGGCTGCCGCGGCCTTCTGCGAGTGGTCCCAGGCCCCGTTGAACAGGCGTTACGAGGTGCTGCACCGCCTCGCCGACATCGTCGAGAGCCGTGCCGACGAGATCACTCGCGCCATTGTCAGCGAGATCGGCGAGCCGCACTCGATCGCGACCGGGCACCAGACCCTCTCGGCCGTCGCGCATCTGCGGGGCACCGCCGATTCGCTGAAGGACGTCGACTGGGATGTGCAGGCCGGTGACACCCTCGTGCATCGGGCTCCGGCGGGCGTCGTCGGCGCCATCACGCCGTGGAACGTCCCCCTGCTGCTGATCGCGATGAAGGCCGGCGCCGCACTGGCGGCAGGGTGCACCGTGGTGCTGAAGGGCACCGAGGTCGCCCCGATGAGCTCGTTCCTCTTCGCCGAGGCCACTGTCGAGGCGGGCCTGCCGAAGGGCGTGTTCAACCTGGTCTCGGGCACCGGACCCGAGGTCGGCGAAGCTGTCGCAACCCACCCGAAGATCGACATGGTCTCGCTGACCGGCTCTGTCCGCGCCGGGAGCAGGGTCATGGAGCTGGCGTCGGCCTCTGTCAAGCGGGTGGCTCTGGAACTCGGCGGCAAGTCCGCGAATGTCATCCTTGAAGACGCCGACCTGGGGCTCGCGGTCACCACGGGCATCCAGGACGCCTTCCGCAACTCCGGCCAGGTCTGTGGTGGCCTCACCCGCATGCTGGTGCATCGTTCACGACTGGCGGAGGCTGAGGAGATCGCCGCCGTGAAGGCCGCCGCCTACGTCCTGGGCGATCCCTACGCTCCGGACACCACCCTTGGCCCGGTCGTCTCCCGCGCGCAGCGCGACCGCGTACGTGAGCTGATTCAGTCAGGCGTCGACGATGGTGCCCGTCTGATCGCCGGTGGCCCTGAGCAGCCAGAAGGGCTGGAGCGCGGCTATTTCGTCAAGCCCACGATCTTCACCGGCGACCCGTCTCACCGGATCGCCCGTGAGGAGATCTTCGGCCCGGTGGTGACGATCCTGCCCTACGAGACCGAGGAGGAGGCGATCGCCATCGCCAATGACTCCCAATACGGCCTGGCCGGCGCGGTGTGGTCCGCCACGACCGAACGCGCCCGGCAGATCGCCCTGCGCCTGCGGACGGGTCGCATCCGCATCAACGGCTCCCCGGTCAACCCCCGGGCTCCGCACGGCGGATTCAAGCTGTCGGGCATCGGCCGGGAGAACGGCCGGTTCGGCATCGAGGAATTCCTCGAATACCAATCCATCGGCTGACCTGACCATCGTGAATCCGGAGAATGATGGAGACCATGCATGACGGCCCTTGAGGGCGTGAAGGTTATATGTCTCGGGCAGTTTTATTTTGCTCCGTATTGCACCCTGCTAATGGCTCGTATGGGCGCGGACGTCATCAAGATCGAGCCCCTGCGGGGTGACCCGTATCGGCAATATCCGGCTGTCGATGAGGACGGCGAGTCCATCCAGTTCCGTTTCGTGAACTCCGGCAAGCGCACCATGCGACTGGACCTGAAGAACCCCGCAGGGCGAGAGGTGCTGCTCCAGCTCGCCCAGCAGGCCGACGTCCTGGTCCAGAACCTCTCACCGGGAGCGATGGACCGTTTCGGCCTGGGATACGAGCAGCTCAGCGCGATCAACCCGCGCCTGATCATGGCCTCGGGCAGCGGCTTCGGCTCATTCGGTCCCTACGCGAGTGAGCCCGCGATGGACTTGACGATCCAGGCGCGAACCGCCGTGATGAGCACCACCGGATTCCAGGACGGCCCGCCGATGAGGACCGGCCCTTCCGTGGTGGACTTCCTGGCCGGCACCCACCTTGCCGCGGGCGTCCTGGCCGCGCTCTACCAGCGCACCCACACCGGCCGCGGCCAGCATGTCGAGGTCTCGCTGCAGGATGCGATCATCCCGGCGCTGACGTCGAACATCGCCGGCCTGATCGGCAGCGGGGGAAGCATCCCGGAGCGCACCGGCAACCGGCACGGCGGGATGGCCGCCGCCCCTTACAACGCCTACGAGGCCGAAGACGGCTGGATCACTCTCCTGTGCCCGACGGACGCGCACTGGCACCGCCTGCGCGAGCTCATGGGTGACCCGGCGGCTGACGACCCACGCTTCACACTCGCCAGGGGTCGCTGCGCGAGCATGGACGACGTCGATGCCATCGTGACCGGCTGGACCCGGAGCCGACCCAAGGACTCCATAATGATGATCTTGAAGCGTGCGAAGATCCCCTGTGCTCCGATCGTCACGCTGCCAGAACTCCTCGACGACCCGCACGTCCGCGCGCGAGGCGTAGTGCGCACCGTCATGGACGAGCGAGGCTCCTTCACCACCCTGGGCAGCCCGCTCTTCCTCTCCGACTCGCCCATGGTCGAGCCGACCAGGCCCGGCGCCCTCGGTGAGCACACCGAGTCTGTTCTCCGCGGCGAGCTGGGCCTGTCAGCCGATGAGATCGCGAAGCTGCGCGACGCGGGCGCCATCTGAGAAGGGAGGAACGTCATGGCAGTGCAGGCGAAGATCGCCATTCTTCCCCCGGGGCGGCGCGAGCTCGACCTCCGGGATGTGACTCTCGACGCGCTTGAGTCGCATGAGGTCGTCGTACGGCAGAAGGCCTTCGGGGTGTGTCACAGCCAGCTGGACCGCATCAACGCAACCGGCAGGACCGAGTCGATGGTGCTCGGGCACGAGTCGATCGGCACGGTCGTCGCGGTGGGTGATCGAGTCGGGTACGTCGAGCCGGGCGACGAGGTGATCACCACCTGGATTTCCAGGGAAGGACGCGTGCCCGTGCCGCCCCGCGTGATCCTTCCCGACGGAGATGTGGCAAGGACGCACAACACCTTCACCTGGGGCAGCCACGCGGTGGCCGACGAGCAGTACGTGGTGAAGATCCCCCCGGGCATCTCCGACGATCTCGGCGCGATCATCGGTTGCGCCGTGATGACCGGAGCCGGTGCGGTGCTGAACAGCGCCGGTGTCCAGGCCGGGCAGAGCGTCGCCGTCTGGGGCGCCGGTGGCGTGGGACTCTGCTCGATCGCGGCCGCTTCGATCGTGGGTGCTCGCCGGGTCATCGCGGTCGATGTCGACGACGACAAGCTGAAGCTGGCGCAGCAGTTCGGCGCCACTGAAGTGCTCAATGCGAGAAAGGCCGACGCGGTGGCCGGGATCCGCGCGCTCACCGCGCACAACGGCGTCGACTTCTCCTTCGACTGCACAGGGGTCGGAAAGAACGTCCCGAGCAGCCTCGCGTCGGTACGGCCCGGCGTCCGGGGGACCGGTCGGCGTGGCGGCATCGCCGTACTCGTCGGCATCCCCCGTGAACCGTTCGAACTGGACAGCATGGACCTGATCAAGGGTGAGAAAGGCCTGATCGGCTGCGAGGGCGGGAGCTGC
Source organism: Nonomuraea insulae (assembly GCF_042656245.1). NCBI lineage: Bacteria > Bacillati > Actinomycetota > Actinomycetes > Streptosporangiales > Streptosporangiaceae > Nonomuraea > Nonomuraea insulae. The sequence goes on along the minus strand of NZ_JBHSPA010000101.1, from coordinate 36,062 downwards.
GATCCCGAGCGCGATTTCGCCACGTTCGTCCGGTGGAGCCTCGACGGGCGCTTCGACCCGAGCGCGCTGGTGACCGACCGCTATCGTCTCGACGAGATCAACATCGCCGTCGACGACCTGCACCACGGCCGGGTCCGTGGCCGCGCGATCATCGAGTTGCCGGCATGAACCTGCGCCACATCACCCCCGCCTTCCGCACGTTCTGCGGCGAGGACGCCCTCCAGGCCCTGCCGCGGGAGCTTGCCAGGCTCGGCGCCCGCCGAGCCGTCATCATCTGCGCGCCGGCCATCCTCAAGCACCCTGACGCCCTGCGGCGGGTGCACGATGCGCTGGGACAGCACCTTGTGGGCCAGTTCGACGGGGTCGTCGAGCACAGTCCACTCCCCGCGGTGGAGCAGGCCCGGCGGTTCCTTGCCGGCCACGACGCAGAGGCCGTCATCGCCGTCGGAGGGGGCTCATCGGTGGTCACGGCACGCGCCGCTTCCATCCTGCTCGCGGAAGGGCGCGACATCCGTCAGCTGTGCACCCATCGCGATGCCGACGGCAGGCTCGTCAGCCCGAGGCTCACGGCGCCCAAGCTCCCTCAGTGGGTGATTCCCAGCACCCCGACCACGGCGTACGGCAAGGCCGGAAGTGCCGTACGTGATCCGGATACGGGAGAGCGGCTTGCCCTCTACGACCCGAAGACGCGAGCTCAAGGCCTCGTCCTCGACCCGGTCATGGCGCTCACCGCGCCAGCCGGGCTGGCCTGGTCCGCGGCGCTCAATGCCTTCTCGCTGGCGGTGGAGGGCCTCCAGTCGCGCCATGTCGACCCGCTGGCGGACGCGCAGCTGAGTCACGCTCTCCGCACGGTCATGGCGTGGCTGCCCCGCCTGCTGAAAGATCCGCGGGACGCTCAGCCCCGGCTGCACCTGATGCTGGCGGCGCTGATGAGCGGTGAGGGGAGTGACCATACCGGTGGCGGCCTGGCCCAGGCCCTCGCGCATGCGATCGGCCCGCGCTCGTCGGCCGCCAACGGTGTGGTGGAGGCGCTGCTGCTGCCGCAGACTATGCGCTTCAACGCGATCGCGGTGGGCCATCGCCTGACGCTGATCGCAGACCTTCTCGGCCTCGCCGAGAGAAGCGCGGAGGGTGCCATCGCCGAAATCGAACGCCTCCTGGCGCTCTTCAAGGTTCCCATCCGCCTGAGGGACATCGACGTTTCCCAACAGAGCCTGACAGAAGCGACGGACCACGCCATGGACGACTGGGCCATCACCCGCGGGCCCCGAGTGCCCCAGCGGGACGACATCGAGGAGTTGCTGAGCACCGCATGGTAGGGATCACCAACGAACCGCCCACCACCAGTCCTGCGGTCATCGCGCTGGAGGCACGATGAGCGTCTGGGGCGACCGCATCGAGGCCGAGGAGGTGCGGGGCATGTCCTTCCGCACCTACACGCAGCGGCCCAAGGACATCCGCTGCCTCCTGGCATTCGCGGACCGCTGGGGCGATCGCCCGCACATCGTGCAGGGCGACAAGGAGGTGACCTTCGCCGGGCTGCGCAGCGCGGTCGATGGGAAGGCGCGAGAGCTCGCCGAGTCGGGTGTCCAGCCCGGAGACCTCGTGCTGCTGCTGGGCTGGAACAGCCCCGAGTGGATCGTCAACTTCTGGGCTTGCGTCATGGTTGGCGCGGTGCCCGTGCTGGCGAATGCCTGGTGGGGTACGGCCGAGCTCGCAGGTGCCTCCTCCGCCCTGCATCTGAAGCTCGCGCTGGCCGACGCACGCGGCTCCACCAACCTGCCGGTGGGGATACCCACCTGCCGATGGGCTTGTGACGCGGCTCCCGCCGGACGCCGGATGACGGGTGAGATCGACGAGGACTCTCCTGCGGTCATCGTCTTCACCTCGGGGACGGCGGGCCGTCCGAAGGCTGTGGTTCTCTCACACCGCTCCTTGCTGGCCGGGCTGCACATGCTGCTGCACATCACCCGCCGGCTCCCGCAGCAGGTCGAGGAGTCGACCGGGGACGCCGGACTGCACACGGGCCCGATGTTCCACATCGGCGGGGTGCAGACCCTCATCCGTGCGATCACGGTCGGCGACACCCTCGTGATGCCGACCGGTAGGTTCGACCCGGGAGAGGCGCTGCAGCTCATCGAGGAACGCAAGCTCGCCCGATGGAGCGCGGTGCCCACGATGATCTCACGGGTGCTGGAGTACCCTGACATGCACCGCCGTGACCTGTCCTCGCTGCGCTCGATCACCGTCGGCGGAGCACCGGTGCACTCCGAGTTCATCGCGCGCCTGCGCTCAGGGTTGCCGGGGGTCGAACCGCGGGTGGCCACGGGATACGGCCTGACCGAGAACGGCGGGCAGGGCACCGCCGCCTCGGGCCGGGACACCACGGAACGCCCCGGGTCAAGCGGCCGTCCGCTGCCCTGCGTCGAGCTGAAGATCGCCGATGACGGCGAGGTCCTGATGCGCAGCCCCACGCAGATGCTCGGCTACCACGGTGACGAGGATTCCCCCATCGACGCAGAGGGTTGGCTGCACACCGGTGACCTGGGGCGTATCGACGCGGACGGTCATCTGTGGATCACCGGGCGGGCCAAGGACATCATCATCAGGGGCGGGGAGAACATCGCCCCGGTAGCGGTCGAGGAGGCGCTCGCCACGATTCCCGGCGTGGTCGAGTCGGCGGTCTTCGGTGTGCCACATCCCGTCCTCGGGGAGGAGGTGGTGGCCGCGGTCGTCATCGAGCAGGGTCTCACCGCCGAGCAACTGCGCGAGCAGCTACGGACCAAGCTGGCCTCCTTCGCCATCCCCAGCCGATGGCGGCTTCAGCGCGAGCCGCTGCCCACGAACCACGTCGGCAAGATCGACAAAAGAGCATTGGCCGGTGAATGGTCATGAGCGAGGTGGGCCTCACGGCGGTTGCCGAACGCGTCGTCCTGCTGGAGACACGACGGCCACCGAACAACTTCTTCGACGAGGCGCTGCTGACCGACCTCGCCGACGCGCTGCTGTCACTCGACGACGATGACGACGTCTCCTGCGTGGTGCTCTGCTCACAGGGCAAGCACTTCTGCGCGGGAGCCGAACTGCGGGGCGTGGGGGCTGCCGGGATCCGCCGGATCTATCGTCAAGCCTTCCGGATCTTCTCAGCCCGCAAGCCGATGGTGGCCGCCATCCAGGGTGCCGCGGTCGGTGGCGGCCTCGGGCTCGCCATGGCCGCCGACTTCCGGGTCGCCGCGCCAGGTGCGCGACTGACCGCGAACTTCGCCCGCCTCGGCTTCCACCACGGCTTCGGCCTTACCGTGACGCTGCCCAGGGCCGTGGGGCACCAGCGCGCCCTGGAATTGTTGTACACCGGCCAGGCCGTCAACGGTGAACGGGCGGTCGAGTTGGGCCTGTGCGACCGGGTGGCCGACGATCCACGCGCTGCGGCGGTCGAGTTCGCCGCTCAGATCGCAGCATCCGCGCCCCTGTCCGTGCCCGCGATCCGAGCCACGATGCGGCGATCGATGATCGCCGACATCTCGGCCGCTCTCGACGTGGAGGCGGGAGCCCAGGCCGCACTCCTGGGGACCCCGGACTTCGCCGAGGGGATCAGCGCCGCGATGGAGAAGCGGCCACCTCAATTCGGACGAAATCACCCATGATCGAACGCGAGCAGATCTTCAGCAACGGCAAGCTGGCGTACTCGTCGAGCGACGGCGTCATCACCCTGATCAACCCGGTGACAGAGGAGCCGGGTCGCGACTGAGGAACGTCTAGCGGGTGCGGGTCGCTTGGTATTCGGCGTCGTTGACTCGTTCGCCCCAGACGGTCTGGGGGGTGTCGTCGCCGTCGCCCTCCATGAGGACCAGGTGGGACATGAAGCGGTCAGGAGCGGCGCCGTGCCAGTGCTCCTCGCCCGGCGCGGTGAAGATGGTGTCGCCGGGATGCGCCTCGATGACGGTGCCGTCGCGGTTGCCGAGAAGAGCGATGCCCTCCAGGACGTGGATGGTCTGACCCAGGCGGTGGGAGTGCCAGTTGGAGCGGGAGCAAGGTGCGAACCGTACGATGTTCAGCCTGGCCCGGTAGCCCTCAGGACCAGAGTGGATCAGGTCGACCCATACGTCGCCGGTAAACCACTCCGCTGGGCCTTTGGCGGTGGGCGGCTGCTTGAAGATTTCCACGTCACTCCTCGGTGATCTTCTTGAGCTGGATCATGGCTGTCATGGCGTTGGGCCAGCCCGTGTAGAACGCGAGGTGCGTGATCGCGTGCACGAGCTCGTCCTTGCTCAGCCCGTTCTCCAGAGCCTTACGCAGGTGGGAGGCGAGCTGTTCGCCGCGGTAGAGGGCGACCAGGGCTGAGACGGTCACCAGGCTCCTGTCTCGCGGGGACAGCCCGGGATTGGCCCACACCTCGCCGAAGAGCACATCGTCGGTCAGGCGCACCAACTCGGGCGCGGTGTCGCCGAGCAGTTGCTGGGCGCGCGTCTTTTCATCGTTTGTCATAGGTTCATGCCTTCGTTCGGATATATGGCGTGGTCAGTTGATGCGCCGGTTGCCGAGCCAGCTGACGGTAGCGGGTTCGCGGTGGTCGAAGTACAGCGAGGCGCCGGTGTCGAGGGCGGCGATGCGGGCCAGCTGGTCGTCGGTGAGCTCGAAGTCGAACACCTCGAGGTTGGCCGCCATCCGGCCTGGGTCGGCCGACTTGGCGTTCACGGCGATCTGGCGCTGGAGCAGCCAGCGCAGCACCACCTGTGCGACAGATTTGCCGTGAGCTTGGCCGATCTCGCTCAGCACCGGGTCGGCGAACAGGTTGTTCTTCCCGGCCGCGAACGGGCCCCACGACTCGGTCTGGACGCCGCGCTCGTCCATGAGCTGCTGGTAGTCGGCGCGCTGGAAGAACGGGTGGACCTCGATCTGGTTCACCGCGGGCGCCACCTCGTTGTGGTCTATGAGATCGATCAGCCTGTCGGGATAGAAGTTCGACACCCCGATGGCCTTGATCCGGCCCTGGCCGTACAACTCCTGCATGGCGCGCCACTGGCCGTAGACGTCGCCGAAGGGCTGGTGGATCAGGTAGAGGTCGAGGTAGTCCAGGCCGAGCTTGGCCATCGACGCCTCGAAGGCGCGCCGGGTGTTGTCCTCGACGGGTGTGTCCTGGACCCACAGCTTGGTGGTGACGAACAGCTCCTCGCGCGGGATGCCGCTGTTCTTGATCGCGTGGCCGACGGCCTCCTCGTTCTGGTAGGCCGAGGCGGTGTCGAACTTGCGGTAGCCGGCCGCCAGCGCTTCGGTGACGGCCTGCTCGGTCTGCTCCGGCGGGATCTGGAAGACGCCGAACCCCAAGATGGGCATCTCCAGGCCGTTGTTCAAGGTGATGGTCTGCATGTGTCTCCTAACATCACGCGGTGATGTCGCACGGCCGCGGCGGCGTTCGGATCGATATGGCACCTATGACTGCATGTGACGTACAACTACACACAGTAGTCATTGGGAGCTTCAAGTGGCCCCTGCGGGCGTCGCGGCCTGCGGTTCCGGCCGCGGTTGGACTCCCGCGAATCCAGTCTTGCGCCGCTGCGGCCGCGGTGGCAGGGCGGGTGGTTCAGGGTAACGACAGGGCCCCCCACATAGGGGCCCGAACAGGTCAGCAGGGTGTGACACTGAAGGCATGGCAGACGAGCACGCCTCCGATGCAAACGGCTCGGAGCTAGGCTGCTTCCTGCGCGCCCGCCGTACCGAGACCAGTCCCGACCAGGTCGGCCTCCCGGTCGGAACCGGTCTGCGCCGCACCCCGGGATTACGCCGGGAGGAGCTGGCCGCCTTGGCAGGGATCAGCATCGACTACTACGTGCGTCTGGAGCGCGGCAAGGAGACTCGCCCCAGCCCCTCGGTGCTCGACGCCCTCGCCCGCGCCCTTCACCTGGACGACCGCGAGCATCAGCATCTGCGCGAGCTCGCCGCCCTGGCCGCCAGGTACGCTCCCGAGCTCCCGCCGCCGCCCGGCCGCGCCGTACGCCCCCACTTGAAACTGCTGCTGGAGACGATGCGCCCGAACCCCGCCTACATCGTCAGCCGCAACATGGACTTCCTGGCCTCGAACCCGGGTGGGCTCGCCCTGTACGCAGGACTGGACGACTGGCCGAACAAGAAGCGCAACCTCGCCCGCTACCTGTTCCTGCACCCTGCCGCCCGTGACCTGTTCCCCGACTGGGACGCTCAGGTCCGCACCTGCGCCGCCGGCCTGCGCGCCCAGGCCGACACCGCCCCGGACGCGCCCGACCTGATGAGCCTGGTGGGCGAACTGCTGCTGAAGAGCCCGGACTTCGCCAGACTGTGGGAACGGTACGAGGTGACCGGTCGCAGGCACACCAGCAAGACCTTCCACCATCCCCACGTCGGCGCCATCACCCTCAGCCCCCAGTCCATGGAGCTGGATGGAACCCCCGGCCAACGTCTGGGCGTCTACGTCGCCGAGCCTGCCACCCCGGACTATGACGCGCTGCTCCTGCTGGACATGACCGCCCACCACCAGGCAACGACCTTCCCCAAGTGGTGATGTGGCCTGCCTAGCCGGGGTTGCCGGTGGTCAGACGATTTCGCGTGGCGGCGGTGCGGAGCGCGCCGACCACTGATCGACGCGCTCGATCAGGAGCTTGGCGAGCTCGTCCACCTTCGGATCGACCTCGATGCTCGGTCCGACGATAGTGATCGATGCCAGAGGAGATCCCGAGTTGCCCTGGACGACCGTGGCTACCGCGGTCCGCCCGCGCGCCTCGATGCGGTTGACCGCGATCTTCGTCCCCCGGATGGTGGGCCGCTGATCGAGGAACTCGTGGACCAGGTCCTCGTCTTCCTTCCCGCGACGCCGCAGGTACGAAGTCAGGTCGGACTCCGGCAACAGCGAGAGCAGCACCTTGCCGCCCGCCGTCCTCAGCAGATCACGGCGAATGTTCGAGCGGGCCGCGAATGAGGACACAAGGTCGCTACTCGCCTCCGCGACGTAGATGAGGTGGTCCCCCGAGATGACGCCCACGCACGCGGTCAGCCCGGTGTCCCGGTGCAGCGCCTCGATGTCGGACGTGCCGACGAGCCCGGCACGAATCTGGCCGCTGGCGATGGCGAGGCTGTAGAAGGCCGGCCCGAGGTAGAGCTTGTGATCCTGCTCGGTCAGCCAGTCCGCGGCAAGAAGCCCTCGGATGAAACCATAGACTGAACTCTTGGGCGCCCCAAGCGCTCTCGTCAGCTCGGCGAACGTCGAACCGGGCCGGTACACGACCTCCTCGAGAATGCGTGTGACCCGGTTGATCGTTTGATGCCCGCCCGACGGCGACCCCTCAGCCTCTACCACCGGTCGCACCCCTTACCGTTCGCGCTGTTGCTCACGCCAAGACGACTCCTCCCGCGCGTCAACCCCGAAGAGCGGTCGGTTTCACCCAGCCGCATTGACGCCCCAGATTCCCACACCTTGGCCGATCTTTACTGCGATCGCAAGTCCGTATATAAGATCATACTACGGGAGCAGGCCGTGCCCAAGCGTGGTCCATCGCGTGGCTGGATCCTGCCGGCCAGCCGATCCGCACGCGACGCTGCCCGGCCCGGCCACCGCGCGACCGCCCTGTCGCGCGGTGCCGGGACTGGCTCAGCGTGGCCGGGGCAGCCCACCCGCGGCCTCGGAAACGTCCAGCCGTTCCTTGCGGGGATCGGGTCCCGCGGCGATCGTCCCGTCCGGCCTGAAGTCGGTGATCGAGTCGCGGCCGGCGGCGTGCCGCGGCCATGGCGGCACCGTACTGCCATTCGGATCGCCCGTGCGCGCGAAATTGGCCCAGTAGGTGTTGGTGATCCGCGCAACCGCACTATCCTCCGCCGTCGGCTGCGTGCCGCGGGCGGCGAGCGTGTCGAAGACGAAGGGGATCTCCGCGCCGTGGGGAACTCCGTCCACCCACTGCCCTCGACGCGCGGTCGGGACGTAGGAGAAGCGATAGAGATAGGTGGGCACTCCCGTGCCCGCGAAGGCGTTGGCGGTGAACCGCGCGGGCTCGGCCTGCGCGCGGTCGACCCCGACCATCGTCAGCACCCGCTGGAGGGTGGCGGAACCGTCGGGATCGTAGGCGGCCCGCGCACGCGCCGCGTTCGCGCCGAACTGCGCGAACAGCGCGTCCTTGCTGTCGGCTGCGACGAAGCCGATGAAGTCGTTGCTGTTCGTCCCGATCAGCAGCGGCGCGCGCTTTTGGCGGCCGGCGCGGTAGGCGCTCTCCGGGGTTTCGACAGCGAGCCGGCCGTCGAGGATCGGACCCGGATAGGTCGGTGGACCGCCCGGCCCCGCGGTCTCCTGCCCGCCGTCGACCACCTGGGCCGTGTCGAGCGCGCGCAGCCGGGCGACCGCGGCGGCGCCGGTGCCCTCGATGCCGTACCGCCGGGCGAAGTTGACGCCGATCGTCTCGGCCGAGACCGGGTAGAGCGGATCGGCCCCGTCGGCGCGCAGCGGCCGGCCGGTCAGCACCCCGTCCCGCCCGCCGCCGGACTCAATGATGGCCTTGTCGAAGATTCCGCGTGACAACGGCGAGGTCAGGTGCGTGTGCACCGACACGCCACCCGCCGACTCACCGAAGATCGTGACGTTGTGGGGATCGCCGCCGAACGAGGCGATGTTGCGCCGCACCCATTGGAGCGCGGCGATCTGGTCGAGATAGCCGTAGTTGCCCTTGACCTCGGCGCGATGCTCGGCGGAGAGCCCCGGAAAGGCGAAGAAGCCGAACCGGCCCAGCCGATAGTTGAAGGTGACCAGCACCACGCCCTGGCGCGCGAACGGCTCGCCCGAAAAGTCCGGCTGCGCACCGCTGCCGAACACGAAGGCGCCGCCGTGAATCCACACCATCACCGGCAACTTGGCGCCGTGGGAGATCGTGCGTTGGCTCGGCGCGCCGCCCGCCGCAGCACCCGCCGGGCGCCACACGTTGACGAACAGGCAATTCTCTGACGAGCCCGGCGCGGTGGGCGCGTTGGGACTCGCCTGGGCGCAGTCCGCGCCGAACTGGCTGCCATCGCGCACGCCGGGCCACGGTGTCGGCGGTTGGGTCGGGCGCCAACGATAGGAGCCGACCGGCGCTGCGGCATAGGGGATGCCCTTGAAACTCTGCACCCCGGCCTCCGTCACCCCGCGTACGGCGCCGGCCAAGGTCCGCACGACCGGTGGGTCGGCGGAATGGGCGACCTCGATGTGCGGCGTGCCTTGGTTCGGAGGGGAACTGATGCTCCCCGCGATGGAACCGCCTGACAGTAAGCTGATGGCGGCGCTTGCGCACAACAATGCGCGCATGGGTGCTCCCAACGTCCTTCCCTCCTTCTGATACGAACTTCGATTCGTCAATGAAGACATCACGCAGGGCAGTCCCTCGCGCTGAGCCAGCCAGATGATCAGACGCGCGATGTACCGGTCCGCCGGGACAGACCTCCGGACGGCGCCGCGTTCATGGGGTGACCTTGGTCAGGTTGCGCGGCTTCCACCGCAGCAGTCGTTTCTCCAGCAACGTCACCAGCGCGTTGACGACGACCGACACCACCACGAGCACGGCGATGCCCGCGAAGACACCGGCCGTGAAGAAGTTGCCCGCCGACCGCTGGATCAGGTATCCGATACCGGTGTTAGCGCCCACGATCTCGGCGGTGACCGCGGCGACCAGGGCGTAAGGCACTGAGACGCGCATACCCTGAATGATCCAGGTCGCCGCCGATGGCATCCGGACCTTCAACTGCACCGTGAGCCGGGACGCGTTCATCACCTTGAGCACATCGATGAGGCGCTGCTCGACGTCGCGCACACCCTCGTAGGTGCTGTAGAAGACGAGGAAGAACACGATGAGACCGACAAGGGCGACCTTGGAGCCCAGCCCGAACCCGAACCACAGGATGAACAGCGGCACCAGCGCCAGCCGCGGGATCGCGTTGAGCGCGACGATGAGCGGACGGAAGATCTCGCCGAGCGTCGGACTGCTACCCAGCACAACGCCCACCAGGATGCCGGACGCCGCGCCGATCGCGAATCCGTAGAGCGTCGCGGCCACTGTCGCCTGGACGCTCTTCAGCAGCACACCCTCCTCGATCCAGCCGAGCAGCGCAGCCCAGATCTCTGACGGTTCGCTGGTATAGAAGCTGTCGATGAGCACCCCAGGGTCGGTCGCCGGGTCCCCTGCCGCGAACTCCCAGGCCAGCACCAACCCGACGGGCAACGCGACCCGCGAGACGAGAATGATCATCCGCTTGACGTCTGTCCGGCGGCGCGGGTCACGGGCCGCGCTGGAGGACGGCGCAATCGCGGAGGCCGCGCCGGGCTCGTCTGCTGCCCCGGTCGATGCCTGCGCCGACGCCGGTTTCACGATGCCCCCTCGGGGTGCGACGAGCTGTCCAGCAGCTTCCACAATCGTTCCCAGATCTCGCCGTACGCTGGGCTGGAGCGTAATTCGGCGAGATCTCGCGGCCGATTCAGCGGCACATCCTCCACGTGTACGACGCGGCCGGGACGAGTTCCGAAGACGACGATCTTGTCGGCGAGCAGGATGGCCTCGTCCAGGTCGTGCGTCACGAAGATGATGGTCTTGCGGTCACGCTCCCAGATCTGCAGCAGCTCGTTTTGCATGGTGAACCGCAGTTGCGCATCGAGCGCCCCGAACGGCTCGTCCATCAGCAGCGTCGACGGGCCGTAGACGAGCCCGCGCGCCAGTGACGCACGCTTCTGCATGCCCCCCGACAGCTGCGACGGGTATCGCTGCGAGAAGCCCCTGAGGCCCACCAGTTCGAGCACCTCGGCGACCCGCCGGCGGCGCTCCTCCCGGGGCACCTTCCCTATCTCGAGCGCGATCGCGACGTTCTTCTCCAGGGTGCGCCACGGAAGGAGGTTGTCGTGCTGGGTGATGAACCCGACCCCGGTGTTGACCCCGCTCAGCCGCGCACCACGGAAATGCACGGTCCCGTCGCTCGGCGACAGCAACCCGGCCGACAGGTTCAGCAGTGTGGTCTTGCCGCAACCGCTCGGCCCGATCAGGCAGACGAATGACCCGCTGTCGATGTCGAGGTCAACGGATTCGAGCGCGACGAACTCCCCGTCGCGGCCGGAGCGGAACCTGCGGGTGACGTTCCGGTAGGAGAATTCCGGGACCTTCGTCTCCGAGGCACCGGCAGTACTGGTCCTCTCGGTCACCCGAACCTTGCCCATCATCGCCTCCTCATCGCGGCTGTGCGGCCTTCGCGGCGCTCAGGTCGTAGACATCGTCGAAGTCGATCCGCATGGGGGCATCCCGGTTGTAATTCACGAGTTTCAACTCGTTGTCGAACATCTGCCGCGTCGTCAGGGGGGTCACGCCTTTGTAGGCGCCGACCGCGAGCGCCCAGCCCTTGTCGAAGGCCGCCTTGTTCATGTCGGCGAATTCCGGGAGCTTGCGCACCGCGTCTCGCAGCTCGCCGGTCGGGTTCTGCAGATCGCGGTGCGCGAGCCACACCGCCTGCATGACCCGCTTGGCGGTGTCGGGGTGCTCCGCCAGCCAGGAGCGGGTGGTGTAGTAGTCCTGCGAGGCCAGGGGAAGGAGGGATGGCAGATCCTCCGCCCAGTTCAGCCATAGAGCACCCCAGCCCTCTGCCTCTGGAAGGTTCGTCCGTGGGAATGACTGGGCGAATCCGTTCGCCCGTCCCTGGCGCGTCGCTGCGATCTGCGCGGCGGCGTCGTTGTTGGGAATGATCGTCACGTCGGTGTCCGGTTTGACGCCGTGCTCACTGAGCATGATCCGCAAGTAGGCATTGCCGGTCGATCCGGCCGGCGACGCGGCGAGACTCAGGCCTCGCAGGGCCTGGACACGATCCTTGACGGGCGAGTCCGGCGTCACGCCCCGCCGGGCGAGGGCGTCGACGGTCTTCCGATTCAACGCCAGCCCGAACGTGAGGCTGCGATTGGTCGTTCCCAGACTGACGAGGCCTGTCGCGCCCTCGGCGTAGGCGTTGTATATGGCCGAGGTCCCGGACACGCCGACGTCGGAGTCTCCCGAGATGACCCCCTGGGTAACCAGTGAGGCGTTGCTGACTCCGGGTTCGAACGTGGCCTTGAGGCCGACCTGCGCGAAGTAGCCCCGTGCGTGGATCACCGCCGTCGGGAGGTCGGTGAAGCTCATTGAGGTCGCACGGATCCGGACCTGCAGCGTCTCGTCGGGCGCCGCGCCTCTCGACGAACCCCGGCCCGCGCTCGCGCATCCGGAGAGGGTGACGGCAAGGACGGTGAGCAGGGCGAACCAGATCCGTGATGCGGCTGGTGAGGGGACGCGGAAAGGTTTTCGCACGCCGGACTTCCTTCGTCGTAGCGTCGAACAGCTTCGGACCGCCGCAAGTGACCAGCTATGTCACGACGGCGTCGAGATGTCGGCGCGTGGCGGCGTGAGCTCGCTGATCGATCGTATATACGATCGCACGACCGTAGTAACGACTATGTGAACGGTAGGTGGCGGGGCAACACCTGTCAACAGGACCAGGCCACCCGGCCCTGGCCCGCCGGGCATGCATTGACCCGGTTGAACAGCGCACAGTACGGTCGTTGTCGTCATAAGAGACATTAGATTGTATATACGACCATCGAGCGCGGCCGTGTCCTCGACGGTGCTCGCGCAAGGGAGAGAATCGTGATCGAGCGAGACACGATCTTCATCGACGGTAAGTGGGTCGAGTCGGCGGGCGCCGGGACCCTGACCGTCGTCAATCCGGCCACCGAGGAGCCGATCGCGACCGTGCCTCGCGGTCACGCCGAGGACGTCGACCGCGCGGCCCGTTCGGCGGCGCGGGCGTTCGAGTCCTGGTCGGTGTCGACCGTCGAGGAGCGGCTCGCCGTGCTCACGCGCATCGCCGACATCCTTGAGGCGCGGGCCGAGGAGGTGACGCGCACGATCGTGAGTGAAGTCGGCACACCGGTGACGGTCGCCCGGGGCTCGCAGGCCGTGGCCCCCATCAACGACCTGCGCATCGTCGCAGCCGGCCTCAGGGATATCGTCTGGGAGGAACGGTTCGGCGACACCATCGTCCGGCGCATCCCCGCGGGCGTCGCCGCGGCGATCACGCCGTGGAACGGGCCGCTGCGGATGATCACGCTCAAGGCGGGCGCGGCCATCGCCGCGGGCTGCACCATGGTCCTGAAGGCCACCGAGGTCGCTCCGCTGACCTCCTTCCTGTTCGCTGAGGCCGCCGCGGAAGCCGGGCTGCCCGAGGGGGTGTTCAACCTGGTCAGCGGGTCGGGCCCGGACATCGGAGAGGCACTTGTTACCCATCCGCTCATCGACATCGTCAGCCTGACCGGATCGGTGCGGGCCGGCAGCCGGGTCATGGAACTGGCGTCACGATCCGTCAAGCGCGTGGCCCTGGAACTCGGCGGCAAGTCCGCCAACATCATTCTCGAAGACGCGGACCTGGAGAAGGCCGTCGTCGACGGGCTCACCGACGCCTTCCGCAACTCCGGGCAGGTCTGCGGAGGGCTCTCGCGCATGCTGGTCCCCCGCCGGCGACTGGCAGAGGCCGAGGAGATCGCCGCAGCCAAGGCGGCGAGTTACGTGATCGGCGACCCCTTCGACGAGGCGACGACCCTTGGACCGGTGGTGTCCGCCGTGCAGCGTGACCGCGTGCGCCGCTACATCCAGATCGGCGTCGACGAGGGCCTGCGGCTGGTCGCCGGCGGGCTGGAGGCACCGGCGCACCTCGACCGCGGCTACTTCGTGCGGCCGACCGTCTTCACCGGTGACAACAACAGCAGGCCGGCGCGTGAGGAGATCTTCGGGCCGGTCGTCGTCCTCATCCCGTTCGACGACACAGACGACGCCGTCGCCATCGCCAACGACTCCGACTATGGGCTCGCGGGGGCGGTCTGGGCGGCCGACCCCGACCGGGCACGGGATGTCGCGCGCCGGATCCGCACCGGACGCGTGCGGATCAACGGCGCGCCGATCGACATGCGCGCTCCGCACGGCGGTCTCAAGCTGTCGGGCATCGGCCGGGAGATGGGCCGGTACGGGATCGAGGAGTACCTCGAATACCAGGCGCTGCACGGCTGACACCCCCCAACCCGCGAGCCATCGAAAGGTCGTCAGTGTGATCACCGCACGAGCCCGGGCCATGGCCGGGCCGACGGAGCCGTTCAGGACCATCACCGTCGAGCGCCGCGACGTCGGCTCGCACGACGTCCTGCTGGAAATCGCCTATTGCGGTGTCTGCCACACCGATGTCCACCACGCCCGCGCGGAGATCGGGCACACCCGCTACCCGATCGTGCCCGGACACGAGATCGCCGGTGTCGTCCGCGAGGTCGGCACCGAGGTCGCGGAACTGGCGGCCGGTGACCGGGGCGGTGTCGGGTGCCTGGTCGACTCATGCCGGGTCTGTTCCGCCTGTCGCGCGGGGCAGGAGTCCTACTGCCGCCACGGCAAGGTCCTGACGTACAACGGAGTCGGCCGCGACGGGGCGACCACGCTGGGCGGCTACAGCGAGCTCGTGGTCGTGGACGAGAGGTTCGTCGCCCGCATCCCGGATTCCCTGCCGCTGGACGCGGCGGCGCCGCTGCTCTGCGCCGGTGTAACGATGTACCAGCCACTGCGCCGCTGGGGCGCCGCGCCCGGTAAACGCGTCGGCGTCCTGGGTTTCGGCGGACTGGGGCACCTCGGCGTCCAGATCTCCCATGCCCTCGGCGCGCACACGACGGTCCTGGAACGCACCGACGACCGCCGCGCCGACGCCGAGCGCCTCGGCGCGGATGACTATCGGACGACCGGCGACCTGGATGCACTGCGGGACTCGTTCGACCTGATCGTCTCGACGGTTCCGTCGAACTACGATCTGACCGCCCACCTCGACCTGCTCGATCTGGGCGGCACGTTGGTGAATCTCGGCGTGCCCGACGAGCCGCTCCGCGTCGACCCCTACACGCTGCTGACGAACCGACGCACGCTGGCCGGTTCGATGAGCGGCGGCATGCCACAGACGCGGGAGATGCTCGGCTTCTGCGCCGAGCACGGCATCAAGGCCGAAGTGGAGGTCATCCCGGCGAAGCAGCTCGAAGAGGCCTTCGACCGCCTCACCGCGGGCGACGTGCGGTACCGGTTCGTGCTCGACGCCGCGACCATAACCGAGGCCTGACCCCCGGTCCCGTTCAGTGGCGGGATTCGGCGAACCGTTCGGCGAACGTTCCCACGTCGTCGAGCTGTTCGAGGGCGGCAGCCGCGCTGATCCAGCTGTCGGTGTCGACGCCGCTCAAGGCCTCACGCCATTTCGCGCCGAGCTCTGGCCAGGTAGGTCTGCCTCGCAGGCTGTGCCCCCGCGGGTGGTCCACTCGCCGGTCCACGGTCGTGCCGTCGGCCAAGTCGATCGTGACGACAGCGCCTCGCCCGTCCGGCTGGTCGCGCTCGAGGCCGGGGTCCACGCGCAGGGTGATCCGCTCCCGCAGCCTGGTGAACACGGGATCCGTCTGGATCTCCGGGAAGGGGGATGCGGTCAGGCTGAGCCCGCCACGGACGAGGGCGGCGCCCAGCATGTCCTGCAGGCAGATGTTGTGCATCGTCCGCCCGTCGACCACCCGCATCGCGTTGCCCGGCATACCGACGAGCACCGACCTGATCGCGTCGGGGGTGATTCCGTGCGCCGCCACCAGCTCCATCGCCGCCTCGACGGCGGCATGGATCGGGTACCCGGCCCGCAGGAACTTGAAGTTCGCGCCGTTCACCCCGAATTCGGTCCCGAGGCCGCGCACGACGCGCTCCCTTCCATCCTCGACGCCCCAGGCATCGAGGAGCCCGTGGCGTTCGCCGATCACGTCGGCGACTCCTTCCAGGCCGGCCTCGGCCATCAGCGCGGCGCCAACACCGGCGGAGGCGTACTGGCCGTTGCAGAACGCCTTGCTGACGTGGTTGTCCTCTCGGAACAGCGCACAGAGGCCATTGGCGCGGAACGTGGCCAACGCCAGCGCGTTCGCCATCCGGCGGGGTTCCAGCCCGATCAGCCGGCCACACGCCACGGCGGCGCCCACCGCGTGCAGGAAGTCCGCGTGCAGGTGGAACTCGTCCTTGAGCCGGAATGTGCCGCCGCACGCGTCGATCAGCCGGGTGCCGACATCGTAGCCCAGCACCACGGCGTTGATCAGCTCGGCTCCACCGCGGTGCCGCAGCTGAGCGACGGCGGCCGCGGCGTGAACGAGCGTCGCGCCCGGGTGGCCGCCGACGACGTGTGCGCCGTCGATCTCGTCGGCGTGGCCCGCCGTGCCGTTCGCCAGTGCGGACAGCTCGGCCGACGAGCGGTACCGGGTCCCCAGCACCCGGGCCTCGGCGCGAGCGGCCTGACTCACGACGAACCGGGCCGCGAGCCGCCCGGCCGGGCGGCCGGCGCCGAAGCGGGCGCTCGCGAATTCGTCGAGGATGATGAGCTTTCCCAGCTCACGAATGGGGCCGGGAAGCGCGTCCACACTGGTCGACGTCGCGTACTCGGCCAGCGTTCCGGTCAGTCCGGGATTCTGTGCCACCTGCATCCGGGTCCCTCCTGTTCCAGTCCGGTCTTTCTTCACCCTCGCGCCGGCTCCTCGGACCGGCGCGGGAGCGCGACCGTCGCCGTGCCGGGCATGACGTTCTGGCCACGCTGGTTCCGTGCCCAGGTCCGCAGGTGGACCACGGCATCGCCGTCGGAGTCGATCTCCTTTCCGACGACCGAACCGCCCAGCCGCACGACGTCGGAGAGATAGACGTGTGAGCGATACTGACCGTGGATCGCCTTGACCATGCCGGCATCACCGATCCAGTGCGTCAGGGAGTGCAGTTGCCAGCAGCTGCGCTGAATGCCGACGTCGTAGGCGATCTGCGCGCCCTGCAGCTTGGCCGCGTAGTCGTTGTAGTGCACCGAGTAGACCGGCTCGAGAGCATGGGTGCTGGGATCGCGGAAGGCCCACTTCGGGTGCTTACGGTAGCGGCGCAGCGCGACTCCGTGGGCGGACAGACGCGGGATCGGCGCGGCACCGGAAGCGATGTAGGCGATCTCGTCGGTGAGCCCGATGGGGCCCTTGGTCAGCACGTCGAGTTCGTCATCGATCTGCACGTCGTCCCAGGACCGCGGCCGCGCGCCGCGGGGAACTTCAGCGAGGATGTCGTCCTCGATCCGCTCGAGCTCCTCCTCGGTCCAGGGATGCGGAATCTCGATCGCGCGCGACTCGCGTCGCTTCTGCATCTCGGTGCGCTCGAAGCGCATCCGGGAGCAGATGAACCGCGCGACGAGGGCACCGTCCTGGTTCCAGTACTCCTGGCGCAGGTAGTCCTGGATCCGGCGGCCGCCGAAGCTGCTGTCGGTGGGGCCGTCGAAGCCGTCGAAGAACGCCCGTGCGGTGATCTTGTCTCCGATCCGGATCGGAGCGTGGAAGGTCACATCGGTCTCGGCGTGAAAGCCGCCGAGGCCGCGCCACCCGAACTGCACCGAACCCAGGCAGGCGAAGATGAAGCTCGGCGGGGCGACGATCTCACCGTACGGCCCCGCGGCGGCGTACTCCTCGTCCGACCAGAGCGGGTTGTCGTCGCCGATGCCCTCGGCGAATCGCAGGATCGCCAGTCGCGTGGCGTACTCGTTGTTCACACATGCGTCGGTCCGCAGCTCAGTGCCGATCAGGGCCCGCATGCCGGCGAGCATTTCGTCGGTGAACCTGCCGGTGGCCAGTTCCCTGCCGACCCGGGCGTCTCGCGGGGTGTCCATCGTCGTCATCGCATTCCTCTGCTGATCGTCATGATCGCGGCCGGCATCGGCTGCAGTCGCGGGTTCGCATGGATGGGGCGGCGCCTTCGCGACCTACGGCAGCCAGGTCATCACCGTGCGCAGGGCGTCGATCTATCACCTCAGCCTCCCGGACCACAGCACCGCCGGTGAGGTTCGACTGACACCGAGATGCCCATAGCGATGAAAGCGGCGGTCGTATTTACGGATGCCAATCCGTAATTACAGCCAAGAGGCTACGTCTGGACCGTTGGACGTGTCAACGGAGGCAGCGTTGACATGCGAACGTCTTCCGACCTACGGTTCATACGCACATACGGTCATAAGTTCGTAAATACAAACAAGCAACAGGTGGTGGCAGCTTGGGGGATGCCGTCCCTCTCTCGGTGCGACGACGAAGGGCATGTGCAGATGAAGGTCGGATTCATCGGGCTCGGCGGGATGGGCTCGGGCATGGCGCACAACCTGCGACGCGCAGGTCACGACCTCGTGGTCCACGACCTCAATCCCGCCAGTGGCGCGGCGCTGGAGGAGGCCGGGGCCACGTGGGCCGACAGTGTCGCCGGCCTCGCGCGATCGGCCGATGTCGTCTTCACCTCCCTGCCCGGTCCGGCCGAGATGCAACAGGTCGGACTCGGCGAGGGCGGGCTGCTGAGCGCACTTGAACCGGGCAGCGTCTGGTTCGATCTGACCACCAACTCCCCCACTGTCGTCCGCGAAGTGCACGAACACTGCCGCAAGCGTGACGTCGAACTGTTCGACGCGCCGGTCAGCGGCGGCCCCAAGGGCGCCCGCTCGGGCAAGCTCGCCATCTACGTCGGCGGCGACCGGGAAGCGTTCGACCGCCACGGCCCGATACTCGACGCCATCGGCGACCAGATCCTCTACGTCGGAGACATCGGCGCGGGTAACACCGCCAAGCTCGTGCACAACTGCGCCAGCATGATGATCCGCTCCGCCATCGCCGAGGCCTTCACCATGGGCGTCAAGGCCGGTGTCGAGCCCGCCTCCCTCTGGCACGCCCTGCGCCAGGGCGCCGTCGGCCGGACACGGACCTTCGACCGTGTCGGCGACCGATACCTCCAGCAGGCGTTCGACCCGCCCTCATTCGCCCTGGCGCTGGCCGACAAGGACCTCCGGCTCGCCCTGGAACTCGCCGAGCAACTCGGTGTCCCCATGCCCGCCGCCCGCCTGGTCCAGCAAGACTTCACCGAGGCCCTCCACCGCGGATGGGGCAACCGGGACTCGCAATCTCCGCTGCTCCTGCGCAACGAGCGAGCAGGCGTGACGATCAGGCTCTCTGCCGACGAAGTCCAGGCCGTCCTCGACCAGGACTGATCGCCGCACCCCCTATGTGCTCGGAAGCGCGGCGCTCGACGGGATGTCCATCTCTCTCTCCATCGTGATCGTCCTCGGCGCTGCCCTGAGCGATCGATCGGCCGCCGGCGCGTGATCGTTACTGTGGCCTGCCTGGCCGTGGTCTGGCCCTTGTGGTGGCCGAAGTCTTCGCACAGGCCGGTCAGTGGGCCTCGCCCGTCACTCGTTGCGGATTCAGCCCAGGGCGAGGGCCTCGAGCAGCAGCGCGGTGACCGCGTCGGGGTCGGTGACCATGGCGTCGTGTGCGGTTTGGAGCACCCGGTAGTGGAAATGGGGGTCGGCCTCACTGCGCGCCCGCGCCCGTGCCAGCATGTGTGGCTCCTGGGAGGAGGGGACGCATTCCACGAACATCCCCGGGTGCCGCCAGGCGCGGTCGGTCGACCCGATCGGGTCCTGGTAGGACTTGAGAGGCTGCGCCGTCATCCGGCTGTTCACCCAGGCGGCAGCGGTCGGCTCGGTCACGCCGTACCAGGCCGCGTCCGCCGGCGGGATGTACCAGCCGTCGCCGTGCTCGTCTGCCAGCGCGGTCATCTTCTTCGCCCGAGCCGGTCCGATGTGGTCGAATACCGACTCACCGGTCCGGGGCATATGGCCGTCGAGCAGGACGTGCCCGCGAACCCTGTCACTGACCCGTTCCAAGGCGCCGGTCACCACCATGCCGCCGTAGCTGTGCCCGACAAGCACGGCGTCCTGGATGTCCTCGAATCCTAAAGTCGCGACGACGTCGTCGATGTGCGTGCCAAGGCTGATCTCGCGGCTGAGGAGGTGCGCCCGCTCGCCGAGGCCGGTCAGCGTCGGGGTGAACACCTCGTGTCCAGCGGCGCGCAACCGGCGCGCGACCGGCCGCCAGCACCAGCCCCCGTGCCTGCCGCCGTGAACCAGCACGAACGGGCGGGACGGCTCGGTTGCCATGTTGCTCTCCTTGCAAGCGGGTGGAGTGCTAGCCGAAGCGCCGAAAGATGTTTGTATTTAGGAACTCGCGATCGTTATTAAGTACAAGGATGCTACATGCGACGCCACGCCTGGTCCACACCTTGATCGACGCCGGATTGGTCCGAGAGCACGGTGGTGGCACCGAATACGTGCACAGGTACTGAACGATCACTCTCGGACGCGCCGCCGAGAAGGCGAATGCCGATCTCAGCGTCGGCTATCTCGGCGAGCGGCCGGTCGCGGCCGGTCGCGGCCGAGGCGGTCGACAACGCGGTCGATGGCCGAGGCGTAAGGGCGGTGGGTGTTGGCGTTGGCCGTGCGTGGGATGGCCAGGAAGGCGTCGGCAGCCGCGGCGAGTGTGATGTGCCCGCCGCGCTGGGCGGCGACTTTCGGCGCGGCGCTCAAGTCGGCCGCCGGGTGATGTCCGCTGCGACGTACCGGATAACGTGCTGGAGTCGCGCAGCGGCCGGGCAGCGGGCTTCGAGCCAGATCCACTTCTCGCGAACGAAATCAGCCGGCGCGACCGTGACGCAACCATGACACGGGGCGGATGTTGCCGCCACCGCCGCCAACTCGTCGGCCAGGTCTGGGAAGGCGGCCACAACTTCTGGCGATCAGCCCTCCCCGTTGTCCGTCGCTACCTCGGCGAAGTCCAGCCGTGCTCGGTCGCGTCAGCGGAGAACTCCACCCCTGGATGGCAGCGGCTGGAGATCGCCTCCCCGGCCCGGCATCACCTGAACTCCGGCTCAGCATCGGCGCCCTGAGCAGTGTGGGCCCGCTCGCCGTCCGACGTTGATCGCCTTCGGGTGAGCGCATCGGCCAGACGGCCTTCGCCTGCGATGCGCAGCTTGCCGGTCATGTGCGCCTCGGCCATCGTTGTGGCGGCGCGAATGAGCGCGAGACAGGTGTCGCTGTCCATCGTGACCCGGACGTCGGGATCGTCGGCCGGTCCATCGCCGTAGGAGGGCGCGCCTGCGCTGAGGCGGATATGAAAGAGCTTTTCATCCAGTTTGATCTGCACGACTCCCTCAAGTCCGTCCGTCGAGGACCTGAGCGTGTCCATCAGGGGGATGACGAACCAGTGCGCCCGCATGGCGTCCGTCGAGCGTGGGCCGGTGAGTTCGGGCGCGCCCCAGGCGGCCAGCGCCGCCAGGACCGGAAGCAGATCGCGGCCGCGGACGGTGAGCTCGTAGACCGTCGCGGTGCCAGGCGGCGGCAGCCTGCGCCGGGTGACCACGCCGTCGCGCTCCAGGTCCTTCAGCCGGGCCGCGAGCACGTCGGTGCTGATTCCCGGAAGGTCGGCGTGCAGGTCGGTGTAGCGGCGCGGCCCCGTCAGCAACTCCCGCACGATGAGCAGGGCCCACCGGTCGCCGATGACGTCCAGGGCCCGAGCGGCCGCGCAATAGTGGTCGTAGCTTCGCCGTGCCATACGATCACCCTAACTTAACGGTTGGACTTTCCAAGTGGAGAACTTGGTAGAACCAAGTCACCACGTCGGCCCGGCATTGGAGACCAGCACATGGAATTCCGGCAATCCAACAAGCTGAACGGCGTCTGCTACGAGATCCGAGGGCCGGTGATCGCACACGCCGATGCCCTCGAAGAAGCAGGTCACAGCGTGCTGCGTCTCAACACCGGCAACCCGGCGCTGTTCGGGTTCGACGCGCCCGAGGAGATCCTGCAGGACATGATCAGAAACCTCCCACGGGCGCACGGCTACACCGACTCGCGCGGCATCCTGTCCGCCCGCCGCGCCGTCGCCCAGCACTACCAGCACAAAGGCCTGACCGAGGTCGAGGCGGACGACGTCTACCTGGGCAACGGCGTGTCCGAACTGGTCTCCATGGCGATCCAGGCCCTGGTGGACGACGGTGACGAGATCCTCATCCCGGCGCCGGACTTCCCGCTGTGGACGGCCGTGACCCAGATGGCGGGCGGCCTGGCCGTGCACTACATGTGCGACGAATCCTCCGACTGGTACCCCGACCTGGCCGACATGGCCGCCAAGATCACCGACCGCACCAAGGCCGTGGTCATCATCAACCCCAACAACCCCACCGGAGCGGTCTACCCGCGGGAACTCCTCGAAGGCATCCTCGACCTGGCCCGGCGGCACGGGCTGATGGTCCTGGCCGACGAGATCTACGACAAGGTCGTCTACGACGACGCCGTCCACCACCACGCCGCCGCCCTCGCCCCCGACCTGGTATGCCTGACCTTCTCCGGGTTGTCCAAGTCCTACCGCGTCGCGGGCTTTCGTTCCGGCTGGCTGGTGGTGACCGGTCCCAAACAGCACGCGGAGGACTACCTGGAAGGCCTGACGATGCTGGCCTCCATGCGGCAGAGCGCCAACACTCCAGGCCAGTATGCCGTTCGGGCCGCCCTCGGCGGCCACCAGTCCATCACCGAGCTGATCTTGCCTGGCGGCCGCCTTGAGGAACAGCGCACGCGCGCGTGGGAGAAGCTCAACGAGATCCCTGGAGTCACCTGCGTCAAACCCCAGGGGGCCGTGTACGCCTTCCCCCGCCTCGACCCCGCCGTACACAAGATCGTCGATGACGAGAAGTTCGTGCTCGACCTGTTGCTACGTGAGAAAATCCAGGTCGTCCAGGGAACAGGCTTCAACTGGCCCCATCCCGACCACTTCCGCATCCTGACCCTGCCCCACGCCGACGAACTCGACGCCGCGATCAGCCGCATCGGCCGGTTCCTCGACGGCTATCGGCAGGCATGAACGGCATGACCACCAGCCACGGCAAAGACGGCCTTTCACCCGATACCGACGACGCAGGCGGCAACGACGGCCGCATCGTTCAGGTCAGGCCCGCATCCTGCGAAGACGCTGCCGCCCTTGCACACCTGCTGGGCCAGTTGGGTTACCCTACGGTCGTTGCCGAAGCCGCTCACCGGTTGGCCCTCTGGCACGCCACCCCACGCAGCGTGGTGCTTACCGGCGTGCTGGGCACCGAGGTCTGCGGTGTCGCCGCCGTCCACGCCATACCGCTGTTGGAGCGTCCGGGGCTGCGTGGACGCCTGGTAGCGCTCGTGGTCGCCGAAGCCGCCCGCGGCCGAGGGCTGGGTCATGCGCTGATGGATGCGGCCGAAGCCCAAGCCCGCCAGTGGGAATGCCTGGAGATGGAGATCACCAGCTCCCACGACCGGACCACCGCTCATCACTTCTACAAGCAACTTCGCTACCACGACACGAACGATCACGCCCTCAGGTTCATCAAGGCCCTATGAACCGAGGCCGCATAACCAAGCGTGCCGGCAGGTCGGCCGCATGCTCGCCGGCCCGGATATCACCCTCGACCACGCCCAGCCGGGCGCAGGCCGGGCGCCCAGTTCGCCGCAGGCGATGAGCGCCACCGACAGGCCAGTCCGGGCTTCGGCGATCTCGGCGGCGCAGCGGCGGCTGCAGGCGCGGGCCGGCGAACACCGGCCTCCGCCACGACCCCGTCATCAGCGCCTCAAAGCCTCAGATGTGCTCGATGCCTGGCTTTCGGGCGGCGGGTCAGGTCAAGGCAACTCGGCGGCGATGGCGCGGGCGGCCTGCTGAAGGTGCGCGGCGGTGTGCGGCTCGTCGATCTCGCCGGGCAGGAAGACGACCGCGACCGCGGCGACGGTGCCACGGGTTCCGCTGATCACGGGTGTGGCCACGGCGGCCAGGCCGGGGATGACCTCGCCCGTGGTACGGGTGTAGCCCCTGCGGCGGGCCTCGGTGACGTCGGGGCGTTCGCCAGGCCGTGCCGGGCCGCCGGCCAGCAGGGCAAGGCCGGGCGCTCCGCGGTCCAGGGGGTGGCGGGTGCCGGGGCGCTGGGCGACGGCGGCGACGGAGTGGCGGGGCTCGACGCTGACGAGCGTGACGCAGTCCTGCGCGTCGGGGACGACGAGGAAGGCGGTCATGCCGAGCTCGTTGGCGACCTCGGCCAGCTCCGGCAGGGCCGCCGACTGCAGGTCGCCGGAGACGCCCCTGGCCAGGGCGGCCAGGCCCACATCCAGCTCACAGGCGCCTTGGGCGTTACGACGGACGAGCCGATGGTCCTCAAGGGTGCGCAGGATGCGATAGGCGATCGACCGGTGCACGCTGAGAGCCTCGGCCAACTCGGCGATGGACAGAGCGCGTCCCGCCTCGGCGAGCACTTCGAGCATCCGCAGCCCCCGGTCGAGGGTCTGCGACTGGGGCTGGGTAGACGCCTGGCCGCTCTGATCAGCCGAGCCGGCGGCTCGAGGCATGGATGGCTCCGCTCTTGTCCGTCCCTATGACGGAGATTACTATCGCTCTAGTTTAGAACATGTAGTTCTATTATAGAACACAGGAGGCTTCATGACGAAGTCGTTCGCCTCGTCCGCCGATCTGACCGCCAAACCCCAGACCCTCGAGGTGCTGGAGGAGGGGGTCTACGCCCTCACCGCAGAGGGCGACCCGAACGTAGGCGCCATCGAGGGGGAGGACTTCCTGGTCTGCTTCGAGGCACTGGCCACTCCGGTGGCGGCAACGGCGTGGCTGGATCGGTTGCGCGAGCACACCGACAAGCCGGTGCGCTACCTGGTGCTGTCGCACTACCACGCGGTCCGGGTGCTCGGAGCGAGCGCCTTCGACGCTGACGTGATCATCGCGCACGACAGGACCAGGGAGCTGATCGCCGAACGCGGTGAGCAGGACTGGGCGTCGGAGTACGGCCGGATGCCGCGCCTGTTCAAGGAGCCCGCCTCCATCCCCGGGCTCACCTGGCCGACCGCCACCTTCTCCGACCGGTTCACCATCCATCTGGGCGGCGACAGGGGCGACCTGGAGTTGCGCTACTGCGGCCGGGGGCACACCGAGGGCGACATCGTGGCCTGGCTCCCGGAGCGGCGCGTCCTGTTCGCCGGTGACCTGGTCGAGGCGCAGGCGGCGCTGTACACCGGCGACGCCTTCCACCGCGAGTGGGCGTCCACCACCCTCGACGCCGTCGCCGATCTGGGCGCCGAGACCCTGGTCGGCGGGCGCGGTGCGATGGCGCACGGCCGGGAGGCAGTGGACGCGGCGGTCGCCCAGACGCGCGCCTTCCTACGCGTGATGATCGAGGAGGTGCAGTCGGTCCGGGAACGCGGCGGCGCCCTCAAAGAGGCGTTCGAGGCCGTGCACGAGGCACTGGCGCCGCAGTACGGCGGGTGGCCGATCTTCGAGCACTGCCTGCCGTTCGACGTGTCCCGG
This sequence comes from Nonomuraea insulae, assembly GCF_042656245.1. Classification (NCBI taxonomy): domain Bacteria; kingdom Bacillati; phylum Actinomycetota; class Actinomycetes; order Streptosporangiales; family Streptosporangiaceae; genus Nonomuraea; species Nonomuraea insulae. The sequence continues at coordinate 10,819 of NZ_JBHSPA010000101.1, read as the reverse complement.
CTGTGGGACGAGCTCGACGGAGTCGAACGCCCCCGCATCTGGACAGCCGAACGCGACCGCCAGGTCTGGGACGAACTGCAGGGCTGAGCGGGGGTGCGGCGATGACGTATGACGTGGCGGTGATCGGCGCGGGCCCGGTCGGGCAGACAGCGGCCCTCCTGCTGGCACGCTGGGGGTTACGGGTGGTCGTGCTGGACCGGCGTCCAGTACGTGACCCGGTGGGCTCCAAAGCGATCTGCCAGCAACGCGACGTGCTGGACGTGTGGGCGAGCGTGGGCGCGGAGGCGATCGCGGTGGAGGGTCGCACCTGGACCACGGCCCGCACCTACTACCGCGATGCCGAGCTGTTCTCCTGGAGCTTCGCCGACCCCGGCCGCTCGCCGCTTCCCCCGTACGTCAACATCTCCCAGGCCCGCACCGAGGAAATCCTCGACACCTGCATCGCCCGGAACGACCTCGTCGAGCTGCGGTGGGGGCATGAGGTCACGGCGCTGAGTCAGGACGACGCCGGAGCGACGCTGGTATGCGCGAACGGCGCCGTGATAGGGGCACGATTCGTGGTGGCGTGCTGCGGGGCGCGCGGCGGCGGCATCCGGGAACTCTTGGGCTTGGACTTCCCCGGGCTGACGTTCGACGACCAGTTCCTCATCTGCGACATCCGGGCCGACCTGTCAGGGTGGGAGAACGAGAGACGCTTCTCCTTCGATCCGCCCTGGAACCCGGGCCGTCAGGTGCTGATCCATCCCTGTCCCGGCTCGGTGTACCGCATCGACTGGCAGGTGCCGCCCGGCTTCGACCTGGCCGCAGAGGAGGCGGCCGGCGGGCTGGACCGGCGGATCCGGCAGATCATCGGAGATCGGCCGTACGAGATCGTGTGGCGCTCGGTGTACCGGTTCCAGGCCCGGGTGATCGATCGAATGCGGGTCGGCCGTGTGCTGCTGGCGGGGGACTGCGCGCACCTGGTGGCGCCCTTCGGGGCGCGGGGGCTGAACTCCGGCGTCCCTGACGCCGAGAACGCCGCCTGGAAGATCGCGTTCGTGGCCAACGGCTGGGCGCCGCAGGAACTGCTGGACAGCTACCACGCCGAGCGGCATGCTGCGGCCATGGAGAACCTGGAGGTCTCCACGGCGACCATGCGATTCCTGGTCCCACGGGACGAGGCCGGGTGGCGGCGGCGCCGGGAGATCCTGGAGGCGGCGGCCACCGATCCGGCGATCGCCGCCGCGACCGTCGACTCGGGCCGGTTCGCCGAGCCGTTCTGGTACGTGGACTCGCCGTTGACCACGCCCGAACCCAGCCGTCCGTTCGCTGGACGCCCGCCCAAAGGTCAGGCACCGGCTGCGGTGCCCGGAGTCATCATCGCCGACCTTCCGGTGACGATCGCCGCCCGCCCCGATGCCACACGCCTGCGGCAGATCGTCCGCAACGGCTTCACCGTGCTGCTGGCCGACGGCTGCGACGCCGGCGCCTTGGCGCAGGCAGCGCGCGACGCCACCCGGGCACCGGTCACCGTGCTCGCCATCGACGGCATCGACCCGTCCGGCGCCCTCGCCGAGGCGCTCGCCGCGCGTACCGGCGAGGCCTGGCTGATCCGCCCCGACGCGCACATCGCCGCGGTTCTTCCCGACGCCGATCCGGCCCGGATGACCGCGGTCCTGCACCGCGCACTCGCGCAGGAACCCCCTGGCAACAGTCCGCACGGGGCATCCCGCGGCGTTCACCTCGCCCAGGTGACGAGCCGCAGCACGCCGTGGAGATCACCATGACCGTACTGGTACGCACCGAAGAACACGCCGCCTCCGAGCGCTTCGCGGCATGGCGGGAGACCGTGTCGCGGATGTTCGTACCGCTGGAGGCCCGCAGCGACCACGTCGACGGCTTCCGTGGCGACATCGACGCCATCAGCATCGGAGATCTGCGGGTTTCCACGGTCGTCGCCGACCGCCATGTCGTCCTGCGGACACCGGCACTCGTGCGCCGCAGCGATCCCGAGTACTTCAAGGTCGGCGTGCAGCTCAGCGGGGGTTCGAGACTGGCCCAGGACGGTCGGCAGAGCGCGCTCGCGCCGGGCGATCTGGCGATCTACGACACCACCCGGCCCTACGAACTGACCTTCGACGACCGGTTCGCGATGCTGGTGCTGATGTTCCCCCGCCGGCGGCTGCGGATCCGCCCGCAGGACGTCGCGAGATTGACCGCCCGGCGCGTATCAGGGAGTCAGGGCATGGGCGCGCTGGTCTCCCGGTTCCTGACGGACATGGCCGGCCGGCTCCATCAGCCCAGCACACAGGTGTCGGCTCCCCTGGAGGAAGCTGTGCTGGACCTGCTGGCGGCCACGTTCGCCGAGCAGCTCGAATTCCTGGCCGAGCTCCCTCCGGAGACGCACCGGCGGGCCCTGCTGCTGAAGATCCATGCCTTCGTCGAGGAGCGGCTGGGCGACACGGAGCTGTCTCCATCCATGATCGCCCAGGCGCACCACATCTCCCTGCGTTACCTGCACAAGCTGTACGAGGCCGAGGGCACGTCCGTCGCGGTCTGGATCCGGCAGCGGCGCTTGGAGCGGTGCCACCGCGACCTTACCGACCCGGCCCTGCGGCACCTGTCCATCAACACGATCGCGTCCCGATGGGGCATGCCCGACGCGGCGCACTTCTCCAAGATCTTCAAGGCCGCCTACGGAACATGCCCCAGGGATCTGCGCGCTCAGCTCGGCGATCGCGTCCACCCAGGCCACGCGTTCAGGTGAGGGACGTCCACACGCTCTTGATCTCGGTGTAGAGGTCGATGGCGTGCTTGCCCATCTCGCGGCCCCAGCCGCTGCTCTTGAAACCGCCCCAGGGCGCGGCGGCGTCCACCGGATTGGGCATGTTGATGTACACGGTGCCCGCGCGGACGGCGGCGGCCATGCGGTGCGCCTTGGCGACGTCACGGGTCCACACCGCCGCGGCCAGGCCGTAGTCGGTGTCATTGGCGCGGGCGACGAGTTCGTCCTCGTCCTCGTAGGACTGCACGGCGAGCACGGGTCCGAAGATCTCCTCGCGGGCGATGCGCATGTCGTCGCGGACTCCGGCGAACACCGTGGGCCGGTAGAAGAACCCAGGCCCATCGTCAAAGGCTCCGCCTCCGGTGACCAGCTCCGCGCCCTCGTCGACCCCGCTGCGGACCAGCCGATCGACGTGGCCGCGATGTGCCGCGCTCACCAGGGGACCGAGCTGGGTGGCCGCATCCATGCCAGGCCCCACGGTGAGTCCGGCGGCCGCCTGTGCGCACCGCTCGGCGAACTCCTCGGCCCGGCTGCGATGCACCAGGAACCTGGTGTAGGCGGCGCACACCTGCCCGGTGTTCAGCACCGCGCCCTGGACACAGCCCGCCACCGCCGCGGCCAGGTCGGCATCGGCCAGGACGATGGACGGCGCCTTGCCGCCCAGTTCCAGGGAGACGCGCTTGAGGTTGCCGGCCGAGGCGGCCACGATCTGGCGTCCGACCTCGGTGGAGCCGGTGAACGACACTTTGTCGACGCCGTCATGGGCGACCAGCGCCCGTCCGGTCTCCGGCCCGCCGGTCAGCAGGTTGACCACACCAGCCGGGACACCCGCCTGCTCGCACAATTCCACCAGCCGCACCGTGGTCAGCGGCGTCTGCTCGGCCGGTTTGAGGATCGCGGTGTTGCCGCAGGCCAACGCGGGGGCCAGTTTCCACGCCGCGATCATCAGCGGGAAGTTCCACGGAGTGATCAGCGCGCACACCCCGACCGGCTCGCGCCTGGTGTACTGGAACACGCCGGGGAACGACAGCGGGGCCGTCTCACCTTCGATCTTGGTGGTCCAGCCCGCGTAGTACCGGAAGTGCTCGGCGGCTCCGGCGACGCTCACCGCGCGGGCGATGCCGATCGGCTGGCCCTGGTCACGGGTCTCCAGTTCGGCCAGCTCGTCGGCGTGGTCCTCAATGAGGTCGGCGATGCGCCACAACAGCCGAGCCCTGGCCGCGGGGGACATCTGCGACCACCCGGGGTCGGTCAGCGCCCGTCGAGCGGCCGCCACCGCCTCCTCGACATCGGGGGAGCCTGCCTCGGCGCACGAGCGCAGTGGCTCCCCGGTCGCGGGGTCAAGGGTGGTGAACTCCTTGCCGCCCGCCGCCGGGCGCCAATGACCGTCGATGAACAGGGTGGTGGAACCGTGCATGGGATTCCTTCAGCTGTCGAGGATGAGGCCGGCGCCACGCTCGGCGATCATGATGGTGGGGGCGTTGGTGTTGCCGGACGGCACGGCGGGCATCACCGAGGCGTCGGCGATGCGCAGGTTCGCCACTCCGTGCACCCGCAGGGCGGGATCCACCACGGCCTCGCTGTCGACGCCCATCCGGCAGGTACCGACCTGGTGGTGGTAGCTGATCACCGTGCGGCGGATGTAGGCACGCAGCTGGTCGGTGGTCGTGACCTGCGGGCCGGGTGCCACCTCGCGGACCCGCCAGTCGGCCAGCGCCTTGCCTTCGCCGATGTCGCGGCACATCTCCACCGCCGCCTGCATGGCGGTCAGGTCCCGGGGCTCGGCGAAGATCCGCGGGTCCAGGACGGGCGCCTGACGGGGGTCGGCCGAACGCAGCCACATGCGGCCCCGGCTGAGCGGGCGGATCAGTCCGGCCAGGACGCCGTACGCCTGAGCGGGGACGTCGTAGCCGGGCACGGGCAACGGCATCGAGACCATCAGCGGCTGCAGGTCGGGGACGAGCATCGCCGGGTCGCTTCTGGCGAAGAACTGCACCTCCAGCCGGTTGGCGTGCGGCTGCGCCAGCGGTCGCGCCGACTCCCAGACCACCGGGACGAGCAGATGGTCGTGCAGGTTACGGCCGACGCCGGGCAGGTCCGCGCGGACGGGCAGGCCGAGCGCACGCAGCTCGTCAGCCGGGCCGATGCCCGACAGCAGGAGCAACTGCGCCGACCCGATGGTTCCGGCCGACACGATGACATCGTGCCGGGATCGCACGATGTGGGTGCGCCCGTCGCGCACCACCTCGATTCCGGTGCAGCGCTCACCCGTGAACGTCAGCGCGGAGACCAGCGCGCCGGTCACCACGGCCAGGAGAGGATCGCCGAGAATCGGCCGGACGAACGAGGTCCAGGCGCTGACCCGTCTCCCGTCCACGATGTTGAGCTGCGTGTAGCCGGCGCCGAGAATGTCCTCGCCGTTGCAGTCGGGGTTGGCGGGGACGCCGGACTCCACCGCCGCGTTCAGGAAGGCGGTGGAGACCGGATCGGGGTCTCGGTTGTGCCGCACCGGCAGTAGGCCGCCGGCGCCGTGGTAGCTGGACTCCCCGTCCTCGTGATCCTCCGAGCGTTTGAAGTAGGGCAGGACCTCCTCGTACGACCAGCCGTACGCGCCGTTGTAGGCCCAGTTGTCATAGTCGCTTCGGTGACCCCGGACGTAGATCATTCCGTTGAGCGCGCCCGAACCGCCGAGCACCTTGCCGCGCGGCCAAGACACGACGGTGCCGTCGGCGTGCTCCTGCGGCTCGGTGAGATAGGCGTAGTCGACCTCGCTCTCCCACAGCGCCCACAGGTTGGTGGGATCGTGGATCTCCGGTCTGGTGTCCTCGCCACCCGCCTCGACCAGCAGGACGCTGCGTCCCGCGTCGACCAGCCGGCGGGCCAGGACGGACCCGGCCGAACCGGCGCCGACCACGATGTGGTCGTACTCGGCCTCCAGGACGTCCGTCGGGTCTTGGGCGTTCAAGGTCATCACGCTCCCGGGCGCTCCACCGCGGCGTGCGCCGCTCCTCCTCGGCCGCCCACGCCGGACCGGGCTCAACCAGGCGGCGCGGGTTGTGTGAACACTGTCACCGGCCAGCGAGCCGGAAGCTTGTTCTGCAAAGCACAGCTGTTGTCTGCGGGTGTACACGCGCGGACAACAGCTGTGCACCTCAGAAGGTCAGCACGATGCGGCTGCGGATACCCGCCCACTGCCCTGGCGGCTCCGATGACGGCCACCGTGTCGCCGGAGCGAAGCCCGAGTGCGTCCAGCGCGAGCCGGGCGGTGAGCCCGTTCATCGGCAGTGTCGTCGCCTCCACGTCGCTCGCGTTCGCGGGGGATCGCGCGAGGGAGTCTGCGGGCAGCACGATCTGCTCGGCGTAGGCGCCGTGGCGGCCGACGGACACCACCACCACTATGGCGGCGCCGCTGCGCAACAGGGTGTCGGTCGGGTTCACCGCCGCCGCGCGGACGCGGATCCGTATCTGCCCCGGTCCCGTTTCTGGCACGGGCAGGTCCAGGACTTCCAGCACCTGCGGGCCGCCGAACCGTTGTGCTCCCACTGCCTTCATGGTGGTGACGATATGTGATCGCGATCGAACGTTCCGCGCGGGTGGTGGGTGGCCGGCTGACAGGGTCCCCTTTCAGAGCAGGGCGTCGATGGTGATGGGCAACTGGCGGATGCGGCGGCCGGTGGCGTGGAAGACGGCGTTGGCGATGGCGGGTGCCACGCCGACCAGGACGACCTCGCCGAGGCCCTTCACCCCGATGGGGTCGGCGGTGTCGTCGCGGCCGTCGAGGTAGATGGCCTTGAGCTGGGGGACGTCGGCGTTGACGGGGACGAGGTAGTCGGCCAGGTTGGCGTTGGCGATCCGGCCGTCGCGGGGGTCGGTGACGGTGTGCTCCAGCAGGGCGGCGCTGATGCCGCCGACCATGCCGCCGATGGCCTGGCTGTCGGCGAGTTTGGGGCTGATGATGCGGCCGGCGTCGTAGACGGCGAGCATGCGCCGTACCCGCACGAGGCCCAGCCGCCGGTCGACGGCAACCTCGGCGAACACCGCGCCGTAGGCGTACATGGAGGCCTGCGGACGCGCGGGGGTGTAGACACCGTCCGCTTCGAGGTGCGTGCGGCTGTTGCGGGACAGGAGCTGCCGGTATGTTTCGCCGCGTCCTGGGTCGTCCTTCAGGTGGAGCCGGCCGTCGCGGACGACGACGTCGTCCGGGGCGGCGCCGTGCAGCGGCGACTTGGTGTCTTCCACGGCGAGCTGGATCGCCTGCAGGCGCAGTTTGTCGCAACCGTCCTGGACGGTGGATCCGATGCTGGCCATGGTGAGAGAGCCGCCGTGGACGGGGGCGGGCGGCATGATGGTGTCGCCGAGCCGGAAGGTCACCGCGCGTACTTCCAGGCCGAGGGCGTCGGCGGCGATCTGGGTCATGGAGGTGTAGGTGCCGGGGCCCATGTCGCTGGTGGCCGATTCGACCAGGGCGGTGCCGTCGGCGTTCAGCCGTACGCGGGCCTGGGCCGGGGCGCGCAGGGTGTCGTAGACCGCGGTCGCCATTCCGATGCCGATCAGCCAGTCGCCGTCGCGGGTCGAGCTGGGCTTGGGGTCGCGGCGGCTCCAGCCGAACTCGCGGGCGCCGGTGTTCAGGCATTCGCGCAGCCGGCGGGTGGAGAACGGCAGTCCGCTGGCCTGGTCGTTGTCGGGTTCGTTACGCAGGCGTAGCTCGATCGGGTCGATGCCGAGTTCGTGGGCGAGTTCGTCGATCGCGCTCTCGATGGGGAAGGCGGCGGTGGAGTAGCCCGGGCCGCGCATCGGAGTCGGTGTGTTCACGTCCAGCGGCACCGTCCGGTGGGCCTGGCTGACATTGGGGGTGGTGTAGAGCATCTGCCCCGGCGACATGACACCGCGCTCGCTGAACCGCTCATACCTGGACGTCTCCGCGCGCAGGTCGTGGGTCATCGCGGTCAGCCGGCCGTCACGGTCGCTGCCCAGGCGCACCTTGTACTGGTAGGCGGGCCGGAACCCAACCCCGGAGTACAGCTGCTTGCGCGTCAGCACGAGCTTGACCGGGCGGCCCGTCTCGCGGGCGGCGAGGGCCGCGATCACTGTGTGCGGCCAGCAGCGGGCGGCGTTGCCGAACGCGCCGCCGACGAACGGGGAGATGACGCGTACGTCCGTTGCCGGGATGCCGAACACGGCGGCGAGTTCGTCGCGGGTGCTCTGCACCCATTGGGTCTTCTCCCACACGGTGACCCGTGCGCCGGTCCAGCGGGCGATGGTGGCGTGCGGTTCCATCGCGTTGTGGTGGGTGCGGGAGAGCCGGTAGGTCATCTCCATCCGTACGGGCGCCGCGTTGAAGGCCGCCTCGGCGTCGCCGCGCGTATAGGCGGTGGCGGGTTCGTTGGCCGGGGCGCCGGTCAGGTCGGTGACGGGCTGCTGGGCGTCGTAGTCGACGCGCAACAGACCGGCGGCGTGCTGGGCGGCCTCCAGGGTGGTGGCGACCACGACGGCGACGGGCTGGCCATGGAAGTGGACCTGGTCGTCCTGGAAGACGTGCAGGCGCTCGCCGGGCAGGTTGAGCGAGCCGGGGTTGGGCCGGTAGGGCAGCGTGGGGGCGTTGCGGTGGCTGATGACCTTCAGGACGCCACTTTGGGCCTCGGCGGCGCCGGTGTCGATGGCGGTGATGCGGCCGCGGCCGACGCTGCTGGTGACGACGACGGCGTGCACGATGCCGTCGATACCGGCATCGGGGCCGTGGTCGGCGGCGTAGGCGGCCTGGCCGGTCACCTTCAGCCGGCCGTCCACGCGCGACAGCGGCGCGCCGACGGCTTCCTGCGGCTGCGGGCTCATGCTGTTCCTCCCACGATGCGGAGCTGGCGTTCGACGGTGCGCTTGAGCAGCTCGACCTTGAACCGGTTGTGGGTGAGTGGGCGGGCTCCGTCGGCCGCGAGCTCGGCGGNNNCCCACAGAGCGTCGGAGGGGCGTTCGCCGATGAGGTGGCGCTCGACGGCGGGCAGCTTCCACGGCACGGTGCCCACGCCGCCGGCGGCGACCTTCGCCTCCCGGATCACGCCGCCGCGCAGGTGCAGGGCCACAGCCGCGGAGGTGAGCGCGAACTCATACGACTGCCGGTCGCGCACCTTCAGGTAGCCGGACCTCAGCGGGCGCGGGTAGGCCGGGATCTCCACGGCGGTGATCAGTTCGCCTGGGCGCAGGTTCTGCTCGCGCTCCGGCGTACTGCCGGGCCGCAGCAGGAAATCGGCGAAGGCCACGCTGCGCTCGCCGTCCGGGCCGAGCAGGTGCACGCTGACCTCCAGCGCCGCGAAGGCGACGGCGACGTCGGAGGGGTGGGTGGCCACGCACTGGTCGGAGGTGCCGAGGAGGGCGTGGGTGCGGTTGATGCCCTGCAGGGCGGCGCAGCCGGAGCCCGGCCGGCGTTTGTTGCAGGCGGCGGTCACGTCGCGGAAGTACGTACAGCGGGTGCGCTGCATGATGTTGCCGCCGATGGTCGCCATGTTGCGCAGCTGGGCGGACGCGCTCAGTTCCAGGGCCTGGGAGATGACGGGGTAGGCGGTGCGTACCTTGGGGTGGGCGGCGGCCTCAGCCATCCGCACCAGGGCGCCGATGCGCAGAGCGCCGCGTTCGGTGACGGTGATCTCCCGCAGGGGTAGTGCGGCGATGTCGACCAGTGTCTCGGGGCGTTCGACGGTCTCGCGCATCAGGTCGACCAGTGACGTGCCGCCGGCGATGTACCGTCCGCCGCGCCGGCCGGCGTCGAGCGCCTCACGGGTGCTGGTGGCCTTGGTGAAGGTGAAGGGGTACATGGCAGCTCACTTCCGGCCCGCGGCCTGCTCGACCGCGCGCACGATCTTGGTGTAGCAGCCGCAGCGGCAGATGTTGCCGCTCATCCACTCCCGGATCTCCGCGGCAGAGCCGGTGTGGTCCTCCTTGATGCAGCCGACGCCGGACATGATCTGTCCGGGGGTGCAGTAGCCGCACTGGAAGGCGTCCTGGTCGATGAACGCCTGCTGCAGCGGGTGCAGCTGGTCGCCGTCGGCCAGGCCCTCGATGGTGGTGACCTTCGCGCCGTCCAGCCGTACCGCCAGAGTCAGGCAGGCGTTGACCCGCAGTCCGCCGATGAGCACCGTGCACGCCCCGCAGGCGCCGGCATCGCAGCCCTTCTTGGTGCCGGGCAGGCCGAGATGCTCGCGCAGCAGGTCCAGCAGCGACGTGCGGTTGTCGACCATGACGGTGTGCCGGTCTCCGTTGACCGACAGCGTCACCCGGCTGGTGGGCGGCGCCTCGGCGGGTGCCGCCGCGGCCGCCGCGGACGGTCCCGTGGCCGCGCCCGCGGTCGCGGCGACGCCACCGACAGCGGTGGTGGTGGTCGCGATGAACGTGCGCCGGGACAGGGCGGTCGCGTGCTCCTCGGCGGGAGCGACGGTTGACTCGGGTAGTTCGGTAGACATGGCCACTCTCTCGTTGCGGTGGAGGGGGGTCAGTGGTCGTGCACGGGCTCTGCTGATGGCACGGGCCGGTCCTGCCGGTGCCTCACCGTTGATGCGTGCATGCATGATGCGTGGAGATGTGCGAGATGCTGGCTTGACACCGTGACCGGGACGGTGGCCGACCGCACCGTCAGACTGGCGGCTCGGCCGGTCTCGTGACAGGGCGTGCTGTGCCGGGGAATGGCGTTCAGGGGAATGGCACAACCCCCCACGCTTTGTGGATCGCGGTTGAGGTCAGGGCTGTGCGCGCGGCGGCGCCTCATTCGTTGCGGCCGTGTGCGCGGCGGGCTCGGGTGCGGTCAGGTCGAGCAGCAGCATCGCATCGTAGTCGGGGCTGCCGGGTTCGGCGACATAGACCCCGAGGCGTTGGCCGGGGGTGCCTTCCAGGGTCATGGACTGGGCGTTGAGGCTGATGGTGCCAACGTGGGGGTGGTGGAAGGTCTTGCGGATGGGCTTGCGGCCGGTCACGTCATAGCGCTCCCAGAGCTTGGCGAAGTCGGGACTTTTCAGCAGCAGTTCGCCGACGAGGTTGGTCAGGTCGGGCGCGTCCGGCGCGGTGCCGGCC
>NZ_JBHSPA010000100.1:12465-20537 GCF_042656245.1 Nonomuraea insulae | reverse complement strand
CAACGGCCGCGTCCGGTGCGTGCACGAGCGACTCCCGACAGGGCCGACAAATCCCTTCAAAGACCCGAGGTCGGTCAGAGGCTGGGTCAAACCCTGCCGGGAGAAGCTCCCCTCCATCATCACTGTCAGAGGCCGTTTCCTGGAGGGCCGCCGGCCGGAGTGCGGTGGGTGGCAGGCCACGGCGGCGCGTAAAGGATGGTTGTGCGTTTGGGGCTGGAGGTCGTTTGATGGAAGATCATCAGCCGGGCGGCACAAACCTGCTCAGGAAGCGCCGATCAGAGGCTGAATCAGCCCTTGTTGTAGGCGGAGATTACTTCCTTCGGGTCGCCGTCCATCTTGATCTTGCCCTTGTGGAGCCAGATCACCCGGTTGCACGTCTCCTCGATCACCCGCAGGTCATGGGCGACGAGGAACACGGTGCCCGCGGACTCGCGGATCTGGCGGATGCGCTCCTCGCTCTTCTTGCGGAACTCGCGGTCGCCGGTCGCCAGGGCCTCGTCGATGAGCAGGACGTCGTGGGTCTTGGCGGAGGAGATGGCGAAGCGGAGGCGGGCGCCCATGCCGGAGGAATAGGTGGACATGGGGAGCTGGACGAACTCGTCGATGCCGGAGAAGTCGACGATCTCCTGGTATTTCTCTTTGACCTCGTTGGGCGTCATGCCCATGGCGTAGCAGCCGAGGACGATGTTGCGCTCGCCGGTCAGTTCGCGCATGAGCGCCGCGTTGACGCCGAGCAGCGAGGGCTGGCCGTCGGTGTAGACGGCGCCCTCGTGCGGGGGCAGCAGGCCCGCGATGGCGCGCAGGAGCGTCGACTTGCCGGAGCCGTTGCGGCCCACGATGCCGATGGCGTCGCCGTGATAGGCCACGAAGGTCACGCCCTTGACCGCGTGGACCTCTTTCATCTGCGGCCGCCCCTGACGCTTCAGGAGACGCGTGAGGGCGTTGACCGCATTGCCCTTCTCGCTGTCGGAGGCCGCCCCGTAGACGCGGTAGACGATGTGGAGATCGTCGACGATGACGGTGGGAGTGCCCGTGGGGACGTCGAGGGGCCGCTTGCCCGGAGGCTCCGGGTTGGGATGCACTCTCACATCCTTGCCGGGGTCGGCGGGCTTGTCGCCCTTCACCTGTGACAGCTCCTTGGTCAGTTCAGCCACGCCCGTACCTCTCCTCGGACCGCCAGAAGTACCAGAAGCCGAAGCCGAGAGCGAACACCGCCCAGAATACGCAAGACATCCACACCATTGGTGGCGGGTGGTGGCCGTACTGCGGGTTGTGGGACGTGATGAGGATCTCGCGCATCCACTCGATGAACGAGGCCGCCGGGTTGAGGTACATCACGTTGGCCACCCACTGAGGCAGCTCGGCGGAGGTCACCACCTTCTCCTGGATCGAGAAGAAGACGCCGGAGGCGTAGAGCCAGGTGCGGGTGATGAACGGCAGCAACTGGTTGAGATCGCGCATCGTGGCCCCGAGCCTGGCGACCACCAGGCCGGCACCGATGTTGAACATCGTCTGGAGAGACAGCACCACCGGGAGCATGAGCCAGAACCAGGTGGGCCATTCGCCGGTGGCGATCACGATCACGAAGAGCACGCCCATGGAGATGGCGAGCTGCTGCAGCTCCTGGATCGTGTAGGCCAGCGGCAGTGAGGCGCGGGGGAAGTGCAGGGCCCGGATCATCGACAGGTTGCCCGAGATCGACTTGGCGCCCGCGGTGACGGTCCGCTGCGTGAAGGTGAAGACGAACATCCCCGTCAGCAGGAAGGCGGGGTAGTTCTCGATGTTGCCCTTGCCGCCCAGGATGAGGCCGAACATCACGTAGTAGATGGCGGCGTTGAGCAGCGGAGTCAGCACCTGCCAGAGCTGACCGAGCGCCGAGCTGGAGTATTTCGAGGTGTTGCGCGAGGTCGCGTACGTCAGGATGAAGTGACGACGCTGCCACAGCTGGCGCAGGTAGACAGGGAACCTCGGCCGTGCGATGGCACGACGAAGTCCGTATCTCTTGGCGAGCTTGGCCAGCGGCTCCTGCCCGCTCCGGCCGCCCGCCTGGGCGTCCGCGACAGCGGATTCCGGCTGGCTCATGGCATGGACTCTATTGGATCCCGGTCGGTGAGGCGCCTGTCGCACGGGTCGGCGACAGTCAGTTGGACGGAGTCTTCGAACGACGGGTTCCAAGGTGTCGTCAAGACCTGCTCAACCGTAGCCCAGCCGGCCGGGGCGTGCTGGCAAGGGCGCGTCCACTCTCATGTAGGGGGTAATTTTCATCGCCTGTTCACGTCCTGGCCCTACCCATTGAGGATGGTTTGTACGGTTTCGACCTCATAGGGCTAAATGTCTGTGACGCTGGATAGACGCACGTGTGACCGAACTGCAACGCGCCAGAGACTCGCTGGTGGCAAGTGATAAGGGATAGTCGCGATCGACTGGCAGGGCGTCGGCTGGTTTGACCATGTCAGCCAAATCCGGGGGGATACCAGGAACCCCCCGTCAGGCTGCTCACGATCACCGCAGCTCAGCGCTTGGCGCCCACTGTAGAGGGAGGAATTCTTTCACCATGCGTGTTACTAAGGGCGCACAGATCGTCGCCGGTACCGCGCTGCTCGCCCTCGCGGTTGCCGCGTGTGGCGGCGGTGCCTCGGAAAGCGGCGGTCCTGCCGCCGGCAGCGCGGAAACGCCGGTCCGCATGGAGGTCGGAGAGCCCCAGGAGCTCCTGAACCCACAGAACACGTCCGAGACCGAAGGCTCCGAAGTCCTCGCCGCGGTCTTCTCGCCGCTGGTGCGCTACGACGAGAACAAGCAGCCGGTCGAGGAGGCCGCCGAGTCCATCACCACGACGGACAGCAAGGTCTGGACGATCAAGCTCAAGTCCGGTTACAAGTGGCACGATGGCACGGCCGTGACCGCTGCGGACTACTCCCGCGCGTGGAACTACGCCGCCCTCCAGGACAACGCCATGAGCTCGTCCTACTTCTTCGGCCGCGTCGACGGTTACGCCGACGTGCACCCCGGTGAGGGCAAGACGCCGACGGCCAAGGAGATGAAGGGTCTCAAGGTCGTCGACGACAGCACTCTCGAGGTCACGCTGACCGCGCCGTTCTCACAGTTCAAGACAGTGCTGGGCTACACCGCCTTCTACCCGATGCCCAAGGCCGCGCTCGGCGCCGACGGCAAGGTGACCCAGGCCTACGGCGAGCAGCCGATCGGCCAGGGCCTGTTCAAGCTCGACAAGCCTTACAAGAAGGGCACCGACCCGACCATCGAGATGTCGGTCTTCGACGGGTTCCCGGGCAAGAAGCCCACGGGCTGGACGAAGCTCCAGTTCAAGGTCTACACCAGCTCCGAGACCGCGTGGAACGACCTGCAGGCCGAGAACCTGGACATTCACGACTCCCTGCCCGCCACCGCCATCTCGACGGCCAAGTCCGTGCTCGGCGACCGCTACTTCGATGAGCCCGACGCCGCTGTCGGCTACATCGGCGTGCCGCTGAAGTACAACAAGGACTTCGAGAACGTCGACGTCCGCAAGGCCATCTCCATGGCCATCGACCGGAAGACGATCGCGGACACGGTCTTCTCCGGCACCCGTTCCCCCGCCGACGACTTCATCAACCCGGCCATTCCCGGCTACCGCCAGGGCGCCTGCGAGGCGTGCACGTACAACCCGGCTGAGGCGAAGAAGCTGTACGAGTCCGCGGGCGGCCCCAAGACCATCGAGCTCGGCTACAACGCCGACGGCGGCCACAAGGAGTGGATCGAGGCCGTCGCCAACGGCCTGCGCGCCAACCTGGGCATCGAGGTCACGCCGAAGCCGTTCGAGAAGTTCCAGGGCATCCTGGACGCCCTGGACGCCAAGGAGTACAAGGGCCTGTTCCGTATGGGCTGGTCCATCGACTACCCGTCGGCCGAGAACTACCTGACCCCGATCTTCGGCACCGGCTCCATCGGCACCGGTTCGAACTACGGTGGTTACTCCAACAAGGCGTTCGACGACCTGGTGGCCAAGGGCGACCAGGCCTCGGACGCCGCCGAGGGCCTGAAGTTCTACCAGCAGGCGGACGACATCCTCCTCAAGGATCTCCCGTACATCCCGGTTTACTTCTACCGGAGCAATTTCGGGCACTCCACGAAGGTCAAGAACGTCAAGCTCAACCTGCTCAACCAGGTTAACTGGGCCGACGTCGAGAAGGCCTAGACGTCATTCGCTGGTGGGCGGCCCTTGCCGCCCACCCGTCGAAGGGCTGAGCTTGGAGGCAGCCGGTCGGGCCGGGTGAACCACGGACTCCGAGGGCTGCCTCCAAGTGCGTACTGGAGGGCTTGAATGGGCCGATATGTCATTAGGCGTCTGATCCAGGCGATACCCGTCCTGCTCGGCGCCACGCTACTCATCTTCTGCATCGTCTTCGCTCTGCCCGGGGACCCCATCGCGGCATTGTTCGGGGACAAGCGTCCGGATCCCGCCATCGCCGAGATCCTGCGCGAGCAGTACCACCTCAACGATCCGCTGCTGCTGCAGTACTGGTACTACATCAGCGGCGTTCTCTTCCGGGGCGACTTCGGGGTGAACTTCGCCGACATCCCGGTCTCGGAGATCATGGCGGGCAAGTTTCAGATCACCCTGAACCTCGCCCTGACCGCGCTGGTCATGGAGGCCGTCATCGGCGTCGGCCTGGGTCTGTGGGCGGCGCTGCGCCGCGGCAGGGCCATCGACACCATGATCCTCGCCTCGACGCTGCTGCTGATCTCGGTCCCCACGCTGGTGACCGGTTTCGTGTTGCAGCTCCTCCTGGGCGTGAAGCTCAAGGAATGGACAGGGGCGGACATCTTCCCCGTCGCGGGCACGTTCGCGGGCTTCCGAAGTTACCTTTTGCCCGGCTTCGTACTGGCGGGAACCTCGATCGCCTATCTGACGAGGCTCACCAGAACCAGCCTGGCCGAGACGCTGAGAGCGGACTACATCCGCACGGCCACGGCCAAGGGCCTGTCCAGACGCAGGGTCGTCGGCAGGCACGGGTTGCGCAACGCGCTGATCCCGCTGATCACCTACCTGGGCGCCGACCTCGGCAACCTGATGGGCGGCGCGGTGATCACGGAGACGATCTTCAATCTCCAGGGGATCGGCAATCAGCTGTTCACATCGGTCTACCTGCGAGAACAACCAGTTGTCGTCGGTATCGTCACCGTCCTGGTGCTGATCTATATCCTGGCCAACCTGGTCGTCGACTTGTTGTACGCCGTGCTCGACCCGAGGATCCGCTATGAGTAACCCAATCCCGCCGGTCGGGCCGGGACTCCCGGAGACGGGGACCATGGTCTCGGACACGGTGCTCGCCCCGGCGCCGCAACGCCAGGGCAAGCAGGCCAAGGGCGACAAGCCGGCGAGCCTGTGGTCCGACGCCTGGTATGACCTCAGGCGCCGGCCGATGTTCATCCTGTCGCTGGTCATCGTCCTGGTCCTGCTGCTCATGTCCTTCTGGCCGTCGTTGTTCAGTTCGATCGACCCGTTCAACGCCAGGACGTGCGACCTGGCCACGGCGAGGCAGACCCCGAGCGCCGGCCATCTGTTCGGCCGTGACAACCTGGGCTGCGACGTCTACGCCAGGACGATCTACGGAGCCCGCAACTCCATCGTGATAGGCGTGCTGACCACGGTGATCACCTCGCTCGTCGGCGGTCTGCTCGGCATCATCGCCGGCTTCCGCAGCGGCGTGGTGGACACGGTCTCCTCGCGCGTGACGGAGATCTTCTTCGCCATCCCCCCGATCCTCGGCGCGCTGCTCATCGCGGCGACGTTCCGCGGCCGGGCCAACA
This sequence comes from Nonomuraea insulae, assembly GCF_042656245.1. NCBI lineage: Bacteria > Bacillati > Actinomycetota > Actinomycetes > Streptosporangiales > Streptosporangiaceae > Nonomuraea > Nonomuraea insulae. Next base: position 14,729 of record NZ_JBHSPA010000100.1, on the reverse strand, counting down.
GCATCATGCTGGTGATCCTCGCGCTGGCGGTGCTCGGCTGGCCGATGGTGTTCCGCATCATGCGGGCCGCGGTGATCACGGCGAAGAACCAGGACTTCGTGGTCGCGGCCAAGGCACTGGGCGCGGGCTCGAGCCGGATCATGTTCCGCCACCTGCTCCCCAACTCGCTGGCCCCGGTCATCGTCGTGGCCACGATCAACCTGGGCGGCTACATCGCGGCCGAGGCCGCGCTGTCGTTCCTGGGCGTCGGCGTGCAGTCGCCGGACATCTCATGGGGCCTGATGATCGCTGACGCGCGCAACAGGTTCCTGGAGGCGCCGCTGCCGCTGGTGTTCCCCGCCGTGTTCCTGTGCGTCACCGTGCTGGCGTTCATCATGATGGGTGACGCCGTGCGCGACGCGCTAGACCCGAAGCTCAGGTAGGAGGGGGGACACGTGAGTAAGACGTCACCGGATGTGTTGCCGGCCGAGGGAGGGCACGGCGACGAACCGCTGCTGGCGGTGGACAACCTGCACGTGGAGTTCGCGACCCGCGCGGGTCTCGTCAAAGCGGTCAACGGTGTGAGCTACACGGTCGGCGCCGGCGAGACACTCGCGGTGCTGGGCGAGTCGGGCTCGGGGAAGTCCGTGACGGCCCAGGCCATCATGGGCATCCTGGACATGCCACCCGCGGTCATCCCCAAGGGGGAGGTCCGCTTCAAGGGAACCGATCTGCTCAAGCTGTCCGAGGAGGCTCGTACGCAGGTCCGCGGCCAGCGGATCGCGATGATCTTCCAGGACGCCCTCTCCTCGCTGAACCCGGTGTTCACCGTGGGCTGGCAGATCAGTGAGATGTTCCGGGTGCACAGGGGCGCGTCCAAGTCCGACGGCATGAAGAAGGCCGTCGAACTGATGGACCGCGTCCGCATCCCGGCCGCCAGGCAGCGCGTGCACGACTATCCGCACCAGTTCTCCGGGGGCATGCGCCAGCGCATCATGATCGCCATGTCGATCGCGCTGGACCCCGAGGTGCTGATCGCGGACGAGCCGACCACGGCGCTGGACGTGACCGTCCAGGCTCAGATCATGGAACTGCTGGCCGAGCTGCAACGCGAGAGCCAGATGGGCCTGATCCTGATCACCCACGACCTCGGGGTCGTGGCCGACGTGGCCGACAAGATCGCGGTCATGTACGCGGGGCGCATCGTGGAGAACGCCCCCGTGTACGACATCTACAAGACCCCCGCGCATCCGTACACGAAGGGTCTGCTGGACTCGATCCCCCGGGTCGACCAGAAGGGCCAGGACCTGTACGCGATCAAGGGCCTGCCACCCAACCTGCTGAACCTGCCGTCGGGGTGCGCGTTCCATCCCCGGTGCCCCTACCGGCAGGACAACTGCGTGACCGACGCTCCTCCGCTCAACGAGATCAGCGGCGTCCGCAGCAGCGCGTGCCACTACTGGAGGGAGGTCCTCGATGGCGAACGACAGTGAGCGCATCCTGGAGGTGCGCGACCTGGTCAAGCACTTCCCGCTGACCCAGGGCATCGTCCTCAAGCGGCAGATCGGCGCGATCAAGGCCGTGGACGGCGTCTCGTTCGACCTCAACAGGGGCGAGACGCTGGGCATCGTGGGCGAGTCGGGCTGCGGCAAGTCCACGCTGGCCAAGGTGCTGATGGCGCTGGAGCGGCCCACGTCGGGCTCGGTCAAGGTCGCCGGCCGGGACATCGCCAAGGCCAGGGGCGGCGAGCTCAAGCGCATGCGCCGCAACATCCAGATGGTGATGCAGGACCCGTACACCTCGCTGAACCCCCGGATGACCGTCGGCGACATCATCGGCGAGCCGTACGAGATCCACACGGAGGTCGCCCCCAGGGGCGACCGGCGCAAGAAGGTGCAGGAGCTGCTGGATGTGGTCGGGCTCAACCCCGACCACATCAACCGCTACCCGCACCAGTTCTCGGGCGGGCAGCGGCAGCGCATCGGCATCGCCAGGGGGTTGGCGCTGCAGCCGGAGATCATCGTCTGCGACGAGCCGGTCTCCGCGCTCGACGTGTCGATCCAGGCGCAGGTCATCAACCTGCTGGAGCGGCTGCAGAACGAGTTCAACCTGGCCTACATCTTCATCGCCCACGACCTATCGGTGGTGCGCCACATCTCCGACCGGGTCGGGGTGATGTATCTGGGCAAGTTCGTGGAGCTGGGCAAGGACACGGAGATCTACGACCGGCCCGCGCACCCGTACACGCAGGCGCTGCTGTCGGCGGCGCCGGTGGCCGATCCGGT
>NZ_JBHSPA010000100.1:0-12320 GCF_042656245.1 Nonomuraea insulae | reverse complement strand
GCACCCGTACACGCAGGCGCTGCTGTCGGCGGTGCCGGTGCCGGATCCGGAGGGGCGGGAGCATCGGGAGCGGATCATCCTGCAGGGTGACCCGCCCTCTCCCGCGAACCCGCCGAGCGGGTGCCGGTTCCGCACACGGTGCTGGAAGGCGCAGGAGATCTGCGCCGAGGAGGAGCCGCTGCTCCAGATCCGCCCCGGCACGGGACATGAGAGCGCGTGTCATTTCGCGGAAACGCATGATGTGGTGCACGTAGGGTGATCACTGGAGGGCCATTTTTCCGTTACGCGGTGCCGTGGCCGGCCACCCGCCGCACTTCGGTCGATGGCCCTCCAGGAAACGGCCTCTGACCCTTCAACGGTCACCCGCCGTCACGCGAGCCCACGTTGCCCGGCTAGGTGGTCGCGATGATCGCCGAGCCGTGTCCGAAGAGGCCCTGGGTCGCCGCCAGGCCCACGCGCGCGCTCGCGATCTGGCGATCCCCCGCGCGGCCCCGGAGCTGCGTCGTCAGCTCGCAGAGCTGGGCTATGGCCTGGGCGGGGATGGCTTCGCCGAAAGAGGCCAGGCCGCCCGACGGGTTGACCGGGATTCTGCCTCCCAGCGTCGTCTCCCCGGCGCGCAGCAGCTTGTCGGCCTCGCCCGGCGGGCACAGGCCCACGTCCTCCATCCAGTCCAGTTCCAGCGCCGTGGACAGGTCGTACACCTCGGCCAGAGACACCTCCCGCGGGCCCAGTCCTGCCTCCTCGTACGCCGCGTGCGCGATCGCCGCCCTGAAGGGCCTCTCAGGGGCCGGTACGGCGACGCTGGAGTCCGTGGCGAAGTCCGGCAGGTCCAGGACCGTGTGGGGGAAGACGGGGGTGATCGTGGAGACGGCCGCCAGGCGGACGAAGTGGGTGGTGTGGCGGCGGGCGTAGGACTCCGAGGCGAGCACCACCGCCGCGGCGCCGTCCGAGGTGGCGCAGATGTCCATGAGGTGCAGCGGGTCGGCCACCATGGGGGAGGCCAGGACCTCCTCTGCCGTGACCGGCTTGCGGTAGCGGGCCATCGGGTTGAGCGAGCCGGCCAGCGCGTTCTTGACCTTGACGGCGGCGAAGTCGGCCGGGGTGGAGCCGTGCAGGGCCATGCGGCGGCGGGCGTAGAGGGCGAAGTAGGCGGGGTTCGTCGCGCCGAGGAGGCGGAAGCGCAGCCAGTCGGGGTCGTCGGGCCGGTCGCCGCCCACCGGGGTGAAGAAGCCCTTGGGCGCCGCGTCCGCGCCGATCACGAGCGCGACGTCGCAGAGCCCGGCCAGGATCCGGGTGCGCGCGAGGTCCAGCGCCTGGGCTCCCGACGCGCAGGCCGCGTAGCAGGAGGCGACCCGGGCGCCCGACCAGCCCAGCGCCCTGGCGTAGGAGGCGCCGGAGACGAAGCCGGGGTAACCGTTCCTGATCGTGTCGGCGCCCACCACGTACTGGACGTCCGTCCACGCCACGCCGGCGTCCCGCAGGGCCTCGCGCGCGGCCGCCACGCCGTACTCCAGGAACGGCCGGCCCCACTTCCCCCACGGATGCATGCCGGTCCCCAGCACCACGACACTCATGCCACGCGCCCCCACATCCACACCAGCGGCCCGTCGGCGAGCGGGCCCGAGGTCAGCTCCAGCTCCATGCCCACCGCGAGCTGCTCCACGGTCAGGCCCTTGACCTGCCCGAGCACCACGATCCCCACCTCGTCGAGCTCCACCGCGGCCAGCGTCACCGGCTCGTACGGCTCCGCCGTCACGAAGGGCGCCGGCGGGGGATAGCAGGCGTTCGTGTACGACCACACCCGCCCCCGCCGCGGCAGCGGGAAGGCCCCCATGGACCCCGAGCAGCGCGGATTGGGGCACGACTCGGGCCGGGGCGGGAAGCAGACCGTCGAACAGTCCGCGCACCGGGTGCCCAGCAGGCGGACGCCGTCCTCGTCGATGGCGAACCAGCCGTCGATCGCGTACGTCATAGCCGGAGTATCGCACAAGCGCTTGCTAGGTATAATCCCTTCCGCGCCGCCGATACCGCATGACCACCCGCGCCGACATCACCGCCAGCAGCATCACCATGCCCACCACCACCGGCACCCGGGAGGCGGGCCCCGGCCCGTCGCCGAAGTACAGCCCCGGCCGGGCGAGACCGGAGGCAGGCACGTCCATCCGATCGGCCGCGCGCAGGGCGAGCAGCGCGTCGACCACGCCGTGCCCGTACTCGGGGCTGTAACCGTCGGAGGGCCGCCGCCTGGTGCCCTGCTCGATGGCCATCCGCACGTGGTAGGGGGACATGCCGGGATGCGCCGACCTGATGAGGGCCGCGATGCCCGCGACCATGGCGGCGGCCGAGCTGGTGCCGTCGCCGACCACGTACGAGTCGCCCCCGTCGGCCGTGACGATCTCCGTGCCCGGCGCGACCACGGACACGTAGTCCTGCCTGTTGGAGAACCCGGCGACCTTCATCCGCTGGTCCACGGCGCCCACCGCGATCACCCCCGGGTACGCGGCGGGGAAGTTCTTCCTGTTCCCCGCCGCCCCGTCGTTGCCCGATGAGGCCACCAGCACGGCGCCCTTGCCGATCGCGTACTGGACGGCCTCCTCCTCGGCCGCCGCCCCCTCCCAGGCCCCGCTGCCGCCGCCGAGCGACATGCTGATCACGTCGGCGCCGTGGTCGGCCGCGTACCTGATGCCCTGGGCCAGCGCGTCGCGCCAGCCGGTGCGCTGTTTCGCGCGCAGCGGGTCGCCGTTCTCCAGCGTGACCCGTACGGACAGGACCTCGGCGGCGGGCGCGACCCCGAGCACGCCGCCCTTGCGGTCGTCGCCGTGCCCGCGCCCGGCGATCAGGCTGGCCATGGCGGTCCCGTGCGGCCCCCACAGCCCCTTGCCCGCGCCGGTCAGGTCTGGGCCCTGGACGACGGCGCCCGTCAGGTCGGGGTGGCGGGCGTTCACGCCGGTGTCGAGCACGGCCACCAGCACGCCATCGCCCTTGCTCGACCGCCACGCCTGCGGCAGGCCGAGCGCGCCGAGTTGCCACTGCCCGGCCCGCGCGGCCTCGCCCATGTCGTCGGCGGCGGCGCCGGGGGCGCCGGTGGAGACGACCAGCCCGGCCAGCAGGACGGGGAGGATGAGCCGCCTCATCGGGTCAGCGCCCGGTGCAGCGCCGTGGCGACCTGCCTGGCGGCGTCGCGCAACCGTCGCACGACGCCGTCGCCCGGCTGGTAGGCCCGCCCGTCCGCGTAGCCCGCGGCCGTCGCCACCAGGTAACGCTCCTCGGAGGCGAGCACCACGCCGGTCATGTACTGCCGGTCGCCGAACGACTCGGCCGGCCCGCCGGGGAAGGCCACGGGGCGCACGGTGGCGGGCCGGCCCATGCCGTGGGGGCCGAGCACCGGGCCGTCGAGGACCGCGATGCCGACGGTGACGACGAAGGTCTGCGTGCTGTCGGCGTAGGTGGCGCGTAAGGCGGTACGGCAGCCAGAACGTACGGCGGCGGCCTGGAAGGCGGCCGAGCAGGGCGCCTCGGGGGCGACCCCGGCCAGCACGTACGTGACCCGCGCCCCCGAGGGGCTGCGGCCGGGCACCGCGGCGGGGAAGACCTGAGCCACCGGCCACGCCTGCCAGCGCTCTGAGACGGGCGGCGCCGGCGAGGGCCAGACCGCGGCCATTACGGACATCAGCACAACGGACAGGTGGTACACGTCGACCTCGAACGGGAGGGGAGGGACCTCCGATCTGCTCCGCATTCTGACACGTGAGCGCTCTCTCAATCCGACGCTTCGGTAAACAGACCGATACGCGGAGTAGTTCCGATCTGCGTCATATGTCCTACGGTGTGGGTGAAAGTCTGACATGTGCCCCAGGTGGGAGCCCCAGTTGCTGAGCCGCGTCGCCGGAGTTGACCGCGATCGCGACCAGCCCCGCCGAGTCCGCGAAGGCCACCAGCTCCCCTGGCGGCACCGCCGCGTACGTCTCCCGGTACGGCAGCGCGAGCTGCCGCCGCCCCAGCCACACCCCGAGCGTGTCGCCGATCCGCACCCCCAGCGCCTGAAGGTCCCCGGCCGCGATCGAGAGCTGCGTGTTCCCGTAGCGGTCCACGGACACGACCTCGCCCTCCACCGAGCCCTCGCGCAGCAGCGAGGTCGGCTCGGGCAGCGAGACCAGCCGGGCCACCGGCACCTCGGGCCCCAGGTCCGCCGGTCGCACTCCGCCGGACAACCGCCCCGCGACCGGCGAGAACACGTCCCGCCCGTGGAAGGTCGGCGAGACCGGGTGCAGGAAGTAGTCGGCGTTGCTGATCTCGTACGCGGCCAGCGCGCCGCCGCTGGCGTGCACCGCCCACGACAGCAGTCCGTTGTCGGGCCCGATGAACACCCGGCCGCCGGCCTCGACGGCCACCGCCCGCCTGGCGCCGCCCGCCCCCGGATCGACCGCGCCGATGTGGATGCCCTGTGGGAGGTACGGGATGGTCTGGGCGAGAACCGCCGCGCCGCGCCGTACGTCACCCGCGGGGATCAGATGGCACACGTCGATCACCCGGGCTTCTGGCGCGATCCCGGCAATCACTCCATGACAGGCCGCCACATAACCATCCTCGAGCCCATAGTCGGTGAGGAGGGTGATGACTGAGGTCACATTTGGCGACTGTACGTCTCCCAATCCGCCGTGAACAGCCGCACTCGGCACATTACGATGGCCACGGGCCGCGTGCGGGCGATGTGATCGTCGCCCGCCCCTTTCGAGGAGGACACCATGGGAGCACCGCTCAGCGGTGACAATGCTGCCCAGGAACCGTCCCGACAACCGCTCTCGGAACGCGACATCGAGCTCCTCGCCTTCGAGCGCCAGTGGTGGCGCTACGCGGGCGCGAAGGAGCAGGCCATCAAGGAGACCTTCGGGTTCTCCGCCACGCGCTACTACCAGGTGCTCGGAGAGTTGATCGACAGGCCGGAAGCGCTCGAGCAGGACCCCATGCTGGTCAAACGCCTACGCAGATTACGCTCCACGCGGAGGCGCGACCGCGCCGCCAGAAGGTTTGGCATGCGTCCCTGACCGGCTGGGTACGGCAGCCGCGTGAGGAACATCCCTGGAATGGAAGCGATCTTCAGTGATCCGGCAGGCGCCGTGATCGGGCTCGACTTCGACGGAACCCTTTCGCCGATCGTGCCCGACCCCGCCACGGCCGTGATCCACCCGAAAGCGCCCGAGGTTCTCGCCGACCTGGGCAGGCACGTCCTCGCGGTGGTCATTGTGACCGGCAGGCCCGCGGCCACCGCACTGGAGCTCGGGCCTGGCCTGGCCGACGTGCCGGGGCTCGTCGTGCTCGGCCACTACGGCTTCGAGCGCTGGGAGGGCGGGCGGATCTCCGCGCCCCCGCCCCCGCCGGGTGTGCCGCGCGCCGAGGCCGAGCTGCCGCTGCTGCTCGACTCGCTCGGCCTGCGCGAGGTGAGCGTCGAGGACAAGGGCAGGGCCGTGGCCGTGCACACCAGGCGCAGCCCCGACCCGGAGGGCGCGCTGGCCCTGTTGCGCGAGCCGCTGGCCAAGCTGGCCGAGAAGCACGACCTGGTGGTCGAGCCGGGCCGCATGGTGCTGGAGTTGCGCCCGCCCGGCATGGACAAGGGACACGCGCTGAGCCTGTTCCTGGCGGAGCGGGCCGCGAGGTCGGTGTTGTTCGCCGGCGACGATCTGGGCGATCTGGCCGCGTTCGACGCCGTACGCGATTCCGGGCTGCCTGGCGTGACCGTGTGCAGCGGCTCCGCCGAGGTGACCGCGCTGGCCGAACGGGCCGACATCGTGGTGGACGGCCCCGAGGGCGTGGTGGCGCTGCTGGGCGAGCTGGCCTCCGCGTTCAGCCGTTAGCAAGCCGCGATCTCTAGAGTCGGGCGCATGTTCAAGCGCCGCCTTGCCGTCGCGGGTGTGGCCGCGGCCACGCTCGTGTCCCTCTCCCTGCCCGCCGCCGCCGCTCCCGCCCAGCCGCTCAAACTCAGAGGCATGACGCTCCACCTCCCGAGCAAGTGGAAGGTCTACCGGGTCAGCCCCGACTGGACCCGCGTCGTCACCGGCAAGTGCGCCCATCCCAAGGGCGGCTACGGCACTCCCGGGTGCGACAGCTTCTGGGTCCTCGGGCCCAAGGCCATCAAGCAGGGGCAGGAGATCTTCAACCCCTACACCGGGAGCAATCCCTTCTACCCCGCCACCGACGTGCAGCAATGCCCGGCGAACGGCAAATGGGGCCAGTCCGTCGACAAGATCAAGTTCAAGGGCCTGCGCCAGGTCGGCCCCGGCCACAAGGCCGCTTACCGCGAGTGGAAGTTCACCTGCGCCTCGTACTCGGCCGGTGGGGTGAAGTCCCGCTACATCCAGCGCGAGTGGTTCCTGCCGAAGACCAGGATCCTGGTCGTGGACCAGTGGAACACGCCGGGCCTGTCCGACGTGCTCAAGCGTGCCGACTGGAGCTGAGCACCCCGGCGGCGTGCTCAAGCGCGCCGACTGGAGCTGAGCACCCCGGCGGCGTGCTCAAGCGCGCCGACTGGAGCTGAGCACCCCGGCGGCGGCCAGGCCGATGAGCACCGGCACCATCAGGAACGCGTTCCCGGTGCCGAAGCCGTCGGCGAGCGCGCCCAGCACCAGCGGGCCGATCGCCATGGCGGCGCCCGCCCAGATGGGCGAGGCCGCCGCCGCCAGGTCCGCCCGGCCGCCGGAGTGGGCGATCAGCGCGGCCAGCGCGAGCGGGAAGTGCAGCGAGGCGCCGAGCCCGCAGACGACCAGCCCGGCGTACGACAACACCGGCTGCGTGCTCAGCCAGAACACCAGCCAGCCCGCGAACGTCACCGCCAGCGCCCCGGCGAACAGCCGGGCCGGCGGCAGGCGCAGCGCGAGCTGGGCCCCGGCGAACCGGCCCGCCGCCAGCCCCGCCACGAACGCCGTCAGCCCCGTGGCCGCCACTGCCACGCTCACTCCCGTACGGGTGGCGAACAGGTCCGCGGCCCACAGGTTGAAGGTGAACTCCAGCGCCACGCAGCAGAACAGCACCAGCCCCGCCAGGTGGAAACGCCGTCCTGGCCGCCCCGTGACCGCCGCGCTCCCATCGGGGCCCGGTGGCCGCGCGGCGGGCCAGACGCGGCCCATGGCCAGCGCGAGCAGCACGCTGGCGACCGGCGTGACCAGCAGCGCGGCCCGCCAGCCGAGCGCCGTCTGGGCCACCACGCTGAGTGCGAACGTCACGCTCATGCCCACGACGACCCCGACCGCGTTGGCCTCGCTGATCGCGGCGGGCCCCGCCTGGCCGTGGTGGTCGCTGAGCGCCGCCATGGACGTGTAGAGCAGGATCGAGCTGAAACCGCCGGACACGCCGTACCCGAGCAGCGTCAGGGGCAGGGCGTCGGTGGTCAGGACGATGAGCGGGCCCGCGTTCATGCCCGCCAGGCCGATCCAGCTCGTCGCGCGCCGGCCCAGCCGCCGGGTGAACAGGGGGAGCAGCAGCCCGGCCGCGATCGTGCCGAGGGCCATGGAGGTGCCGTGCAGGCCCGCCACGGTGGCCGTGGTGCGCTGGTCGGCGCGCAGGAGCGGCAGGGCGGCGCTGAGGCCGTACAGGTAGGTGGAGAACGTGGCGAGCTGCAGGTAGACGAGCCAGGTCGGGCGATCTCGGATCAGCCGGACCGACGATAAGACCCCTGCGGGCTCCCGTCTCATGTCAGGCCAGCGCTTCGAGCTGGGCGGCGAGCCATTTCTGCGGCGGCAGCGCGGTCGCGGCGGCGTGCAGCTTGTCGCGGCGCATGCGCCGCTCGTCCTCGGGCATGACCAGCGCGTCGTGCAGCGCGGTGGCCGTGCCGCTGATGTCGTACGGGTTCACCATGAGGGCGTGCTGACCCAGCTCCGCCGCGGCCCCCGCCTCCCGCGACAACACCAGCGCGCACCGCTCCGACAGGACCGGGCCCTCCTTGGCGACCAGGTTCATGCCGTCGCGGATGGGGTTGACCAGCAGCACGTCGGCCATCCGGTAGGCGGCCAGCGAACGCGGATAGTCGTCGTTGACGTTGAGTATCACCGGGTCCCAGTCCTCGTTGGCGTACTCGGACTCGATCTCCTGCGCGCAGCGCTGCACCGAGGCGGTGTACTCGCGATATTCGGGCAGGTCGTGGCGGCTGGGATAGGCGAAGGCCAGGTGCACCACGCGCCCGTGCCACTCCGGGTGGGCGGCGAGGAACTCGCTGTAGGCCACCAGGCCGCGCACGATGTTCTTCGACAACTCGGTGCGGTCGATGCGCACGATCAGCTTGCGGTCGCCCACCTGCTCACGCAGCGCGGTCATGTGCGACTCGACGTCGGGCTCGCAGGCCCGCGCCCACAGCGCGGTCCCGTCCACCCCCAGGCTGTGCACGCCGATGCGGGTCGTCCTGCCCTCGTAGGTGACGCTGCGCCCCACACGGTCGGCCTCCGCGCCCAGCAGACGCTCGCAGCAGTCCATGAACGCCTGCGCCCACCTGTCGGTGAGGAACCCGGCGTGATCGGCCCCCAGAATGCCTTCCAGGACCTCTCCCGCCACCTCGTCGGGCAGCAGGGAGAAGTATTCCGGCGGCGCCCACGGGGTGTGGCTGAAGTGCGCGATGCGCAGGTCGGGCCGTTCGGCGCGGAGCATCGCCGGGGTCAGCGTCAGGTGGTAGTCCTGCACCATCACGCGCGCGCCGTGCCCGGCCTCCTCGGCCAGCGCCAGCGCGAACGCGCCGTTGTAGTCGCGGTAGGACTCCCACTCGCGCTGGAACCTCGTGCCGAAGTTGGGCGAGTTGGGGATGTCGTAGAGCAGGTGGTTGACGAACCACAGGGTGGAGTTGGCCACGGCGTTGTAGGCGCGGTGGAACGTCGCGGGCGGGATGTCCAGCATCCGCAGCGGCCCTGTGTCGTATCCCGATTGGTCGACGCGGCCGCCGTCGGCCAGGCGGACGGCGCTGCGGTCGCCGTCGGACAGCGCGGCGCAGACCCACAGCACGCCGTCGTTCTTGGCCACTCCCGACAACCCCGAGACCAGGCCGCCACCACCGCGCTTCATGGTCAATTCGCCGTCGTCCGAGACGGTGAAGGAGACCGGCCCTCTGTTGGAGGCCAGCAGCACGCTGTTCATCAAGGCTCCCTTCGATCGTAGGATCCCAGCTATGGCGCTTGATGAGCTAACCGAGGAACTCGCCCGATCCGCAGCCGCTGGAGATCATCGCGCACTTGGCGAACTCCTGGCACGGATAGAGCCCGATGTGATGCGTCACTGCGCCCGGATCCTCCCCTATCGCCAAGACGCGGAGGAGGCCTCGCAAGATACGTTGCTGGCCGTGGCGCGCAATATCGGGCGGTTCGAAGGAAGGGCGAGGTTCAGCACCTGGCTGCACATCGTGACGGCCAACTGCGCGCGGACGACATACCGGTCGCTGAAGCGGCGGTCGGCCGAGCAGACCTCGGACGAGCTGCCGATGCAGAAGCCCGACGTGGGCCGGGTGAGTGTGATCGCGGGCTCCCGGCTCGACCTGCTCGACGCGATGGAGGCACTGGAGGCCGACAAGCCGGACCTCGCGCAGGCGCTGGTGCTGCGCGATATCGTCCAGCTCGACTACAACGAAGTGGCCGAGCAGCTGGGCATCCCGCTCGGCACCGCGAAGTCGCGTATCCACCAGGCCCGCAAATATGTGCAGGGCGTGCTGGGGGAGGACTACCGATGAGACCACTCGTCTCACATGTTGAGACGAGTGGCAATTTCGGGCACTTAAGAGGGTAGAGTCCTTTTCAACAACTGCATATTGCTCATCCAGAGGGGTGGAGGGACCGGCCCTACGAAACCCCGGCAACCCTCCCGGCTTTCGACACTCGCGACCTGGCGAGGCCGACCGGGACAAGGTGCCAATTCCGGTTCGCGGTCAAGGTGGCCGTGGGCGAAGATGAGGGAAGGCCTCGCTTCATGTCGCTCGACTTTGGTCCTGCCGTCGCTCTGTCCTGCCGCGAGTGCGGCACGCGTTACCCGCTGGGTCCCAGCTTCGCCTGTCTGGAGTGTTTCGGGCCGCTGGAAGCGGCCTACGACTTCGGCCAGGTGACCCGCGCGGACATCGAGTCCGGTCCAGCCAACATCTGGCGTTACCGTTCACTGCTTCCCGTGCCGGTCGATGTGGCCAGTAAGCCCAATATGAACCCCGGCTGGACCAAATTGGTCAAGGCCGGAAACCTCGGGCGAGCACTCGGCATCAAGTCCCTTTACGTGAAGGACGACTCCGGCAACCCCACCCACTCCTTCAAGGACCGGGTGGTCGCCATGGCCGTGGAGGCGGCGCGCAACTTCGGCTTCCACACCCTTTCCTGCTCCTCCACAGGAAACCTCGCGGGCGCCGTCACGGCCGCCGCCGCGCGGGCGGGGCTCGACGCGTGCGTGTTCATCCCGGCCAACCTCGAAGCGGCCAAGATCGCCATGGCCCGCGTCTTCGGTGGCAAGCTGATCGCGATCGAGGGGACCTATGACGACGTCAACAGGTTCTGCTCCGAGCTGATCGGCGACCCCCTGGGTGACAAGTGGGGCTTCACCAACATCAACCTGCGGCCCTACTACGCCGAGGGTTCCAAGACGCTCGCGTACGAGATCGCCGAGCAGCTCGGGTGGCGGTTGCCGGAGCAGATCATCATTCCCATCGCCTCGGGCTCGCAGCTCACGAAGATCGACAAGGGCTTCAAAGAGCTGGTGAAGCTGGGGCTGGTGGAGGACACGCCTTACAAGATCTTCGGGGCGCAGGCCGCCGGGTGCTCGCCGGTGTCCTCGGCGTACAAGGCCGGGCACGACGTCGTACAGCCGGTCAAGCCCAACACCATCGCCAAGTCGCTGGCCATCGGCAACCCCGCTGACGGGCCCTACGTGCTCGACATCGCGCGGCGCACCGGAGGGGCCGTCGAGGACGTCACGGACGCCGAGATCGTGGCCGCCATCAAGCTTCTGGCCTCGAACGAGGGCATCTTCGCCGAGACGGCGGGCGGGGTGACCGTGGGCGTGCTGAAGAAGCTCACCGAGAACGGTCTGCTCGACCCGGAGGCCGAGACCGTGGTGTTGAACACCGGTGACGGGCTCAAGACGCTCGACGCGATCAGCGACGACGCCGCGCCCACGGCCGTGATCCGGCCCTCTCTCGACGCGTTCCGCGCGACTGTCTGACAACCAGGAAAGGCGATTAGAACGATGAGCGTTTCTGTGCGGATTCCCACCATTCTGCGCACGTACACCGGGGGTAACGCGGAGGTCAGTGGCGAGGGCGCGACTCTTCGTGACGTGCTCGCCAAGCTCGACTCCGACTACCCGGGGATCGGCCCGAGAATTCTGGATGAATCGGGCAAGATTCGTCGTTTCGTCAACGTTTATGTTGGGGAAGAGGACGTCCGTTTCGCCGAGGGGCTCGACACTCCGGCACCAGAAGGCACACAGATCTCCATCATCCCGGCAGTCGCCGGCGGCTGAGTGCCGAGGCTCACCTTGAAGGCGCCCCAAGTGGGCGCCTTCTGCTTTTCCCCGGCCAATTCAACGTTGAAGGACCTTCGCTGCGAAGAAATAGGTGATTTGCAGATTGACTCTGTTGCCAAACCCCGTGCCACAGGTATGGTCGAGGGCGATCGTCTGACTGATTTCCGTTAAGTCATACGATTACAGGTCCCGCGGAGGAATGGGCGAGATCTGGGAGCCCAGTAAGAGGAGTCGGAAGTGGCGCAGGGCACCGTCAAGTGGTTCAACGCGGACAAGGGCTACGGCTTCATCGCGGTAGACGGTGGTAAAGATGTATTCGTCCATTACTCAGCGATCATGATGGACGGGTACCGATCTCTCGAACAGGGTCAGCGCGTCGAGTTCGAGATCACGCAGGGCCAGAAGGGACCGCAGGCGGAAGCTGTCCGTGCGGTCTGATTGACATCACTGGTTTGCACCGGGCGGGATCGCATGGCAGCGCAGTCCATGCGAGCCGTCACCTTCCTTTCGTCGACTCGCGTGCGGCGAGCTGCTCCGGGGCGGCTCGCCGTACCGACACACTGACCTGGGCGGAAACGCCGGGCGGGTGGGCGCTCGCTTGCACTCGGCAGGGTAGAGTGCTAAACAGTTCGTTGGCACTCTGTGCAGCAGAGTGCCAACTGGGATCGAGACGATGGGGCTCAGCCGAACGGAGATGCTGACCCATGCCGTCGCGGGCGTCGGCTCGGTCCACGACAAGCCACCCTGCATCTGGGAGGTCTAGCCTTATGGCAGCCAAGATGATCGCGTTTGACGAGGACGCCCGGCGCGGTCTCGAGCGCGGCATGAACCAGCTCGCCGACGCCGTCAAG
>NZ_JBHSPA010000099.1:0-551 GCF_042656245.1 Nonomuraea insulae | reverse complement strand
TCGCCGCCGCGATCATCTGCTGGCGACGCCTCAACCGCTGATCATTCTGTTAGGACTTCTTAGGAGACCTCATCCCCGACCACGACGAGGCTCTCAACACCCTGATCGACGCGCACGCCGTACGGCCCCTCATCAACGCCCTACCCCACCGCGAGAAGCACATCCTGCTGCTGCGCTTCTACGGCAACCTCACCCAGGCCGAGATCGCCGCCGAATTCGGCATCTCCCAGATGCACGTCTCCCGCATCCTGCGCGCCGTACTGACCCGACTGCGCTCCTCCCTCGAGACCACTGAGACCACGAATTCCGGTGCGAGCTCAGCCAGTGACGCCGCCTGACAGAGCCAGAGCTTCGACAACACCGCGCCTAGGACGCCCGCACACGGTCCGCGTTCGTTCGCGAGACCAGCGACAAGGCATCAACGTGCTATAGCGGCTGTTTCGCTAAACGGGTTTAGAGGCGTCCGTAACTCGGCCGGCCGGTCGACGGATTCGTGGTTCGCGGTAGTCCTGTTGCCTTGTTTACGGCGGTTGCGCGGGGTAGGCGGCCAC
>NZ_JBHSPA010000098.1:0-69166 GCF_042656245.1 Nonomuraea insulae | reverse complement strand
CATCGTCTCCAGCAGCAGCTTCAGGTGGGGGCGCACGGTGCGGCTGGGCGGCGGCGGTGGCTCGGAGGCGTAGCGGGCGGCGCGGGCGGCCAGCTCGCGCAGGTGCTGATGCTCCTCGTCGTCGAGCTGAAGGGCACGCGCGAGGGCGTCGATCACCGACGGGCTGGGCCGGGTCTCCTTGCCCCGTTCCAGACGCACGTAGTAGTCGATGCTGATCCCGGACAGGGTGGCCAGCTCTTCCCTGCGCAGCCCAGGGGTCCGGCGCAGGCCGGGACCGATGGTGAGGCCCACCTGCTCGGGACTGGTCTGCGTACGGCGGGCGCGCAGGAACCGGCCCAGCTCCGTGTCAGTGCCGCTGGGAGTGCGCTGGTGTGCCATGCCTTCAGTTTCACACTCGTGCCGGCGTGCTCGGTGGCCAGGTGGGGGGCCGTGTCATTACCCCCGAACATCACGCCCTGGCACCGGAGCGGGGACGACGCGAAGGTGGATATCCGTAGCGACCCGTATGCCCGATGGCGGCGCTCCTGCTACCACTCAGAGCACATGAAAGACATTGGAACGGAGAAAACCTGATGAGGCACATCATGCTGGGCGACCTGGAGGTCTCCCGCATCGGTCTGGGCGCCATGGGCATGTCCCACGGCTACACCGACTCCGGCACCGACGAGGCCGAGTCCATCCGCACCATCCACCGTGCCCTGGAGCTGGGCGTCACCTTCCTCGACACCGCCGAGGTCTATGGCCCGTACGCCAACGAGGACCTCCTCGGCCGGGCTCTCAGGGGCCGCCGCGACCAGGTCGTGCTGGCCACCAAGTTCGGCATGATCTCGCACACCGGCCGCGGCCCTGGCAACCGCGACAGCAGTCCGGCCAGCATCCGCACCGCCGTCGAAGGCTCACTCAAGCGCCTCGAAACCGACCACATCGACCTGTATTACCAGCACCGGGTCGACCCGGACACGCCCATCGAGGAGACCGTCGGCGCCCTGGCCGAGCTGGTCGCCGAGGGCAAGGTCCGCCACATCGGCCTGTCCGAAGCCGGCCCGGAGACCATCCGCCGCGCTCACGCGGTGCACCCGGTCGCCGCCGTGCAGTCGGAGTACTCGCTGTGGACCCGGGGGCTGGAGGAGCGGGTGCTGCCGCTGCTGCGCGAGCTGCGCATCGGCCTGGTGCCGTTCGCGCCGCTGGGGCGCGGCTTCCTGACCGGGAAGATCCGCTCTGCCGACGGCTTCAAAGAGGGCGACTTCCGGCACGGCAACCCGCGTTTCACCGGCGAGAACTTCCAGCACAACCTGCGCCTCGCCGACGAGGTCGCGACCGTCGCCGCCGAGGCGGACGCCACTCCGGCCCAGGTCGCTCTGGCCTGGCTGCTGGCCCAGGGCGACGACATCGCCCCCATCCCCGGCACCAAGCGCGTCAGCCGCGTCGAGGAGAACACCGCCGCCGACGGCGTCCAGTTGACCACCCAGCAGATCGACAAGCTCTCCAGCCTTCCTCCGGCCGCGGGTGACACCCACCCCGAAGCGGGCCTGCGGATGATGGAGCGCTGACTCCACTGGTATCGAGGAGTACTTCATGCGTGCAACCGTGATGTACGGCGCCGGCGACGTCCGCGTCGAGAATCGGCCCGATCCGAAGATTCAGCAGCCTGCTGATGCGATCGTCCGGATCGTGCTGTCCTGCGTGTGCGGCAGCGACCTGTGGCCGTACGCGTCCATGCCCGCCACCGGGACCGGCCGCCCCATGGGACATGAGTTCCTCGGCGTCGACTACGCCGCCTCATGTCCGGGCGCGACCATCGGGCAGGGCCTCGCTGTGCGCGGCGAGGAAGTCGCCGGCGCACGAGCCGCAATCGACTCCTGGCTGCGACGCACCGGCCTTCGCTGAGGATGCTGGACGCTCCGGCCGCTGCCGGGGGCCGGACCACGACGCGAGGAGCAGATACGGGTGATCGACTGAGCGCGACGTGTCGGCGTGGTTCATCACCGAAGGGCTCACGCGACGGTGAGCCCCTTTTTGTTGTCCGAAATATTTCATTTGGGGTGAACCTGTGCCAGCATTGGATCCAAAGTTGAGCAAATCGGATGCGCTTGTGAGGAGATGCCATGTTGAAGCGCGAGGACAACGAGCGCGTCACGCGGTCAGGTCCTGGCACTCCCCTCGGCGGGCTGCTGCGGTCCTACTGGCAGCCCGTCGCGCTGGTCTCCGAGATGGCCGCGGACCGCCCGGTCAAGCCCGTCCGGATCATGGGCGAGGACCTCGTCCTGTTCAGGAAGGACGACGGCGGCTGGGCGCTGGTCGGCCGGTACTGCGCGCACCGCGGCGTGGATCTCGCCTTCGCCCGGCACGAGGACGGCGGGTTGCGCTGCCTCTACCACGGCTGGCTGTACGGGGCCGACGGCCGCTGCCTGGAGCAGCCCGCCGAACCTGAGCACAGTTCGTTCGCCTCGAAGGTGCGCATTCCGAGCTACCCGTGCCAGGAGCGCAACGGCCTCGTCTTCGCCTACCTGGGTGCGGGCGACCCGCCGCCGTTGCCCGCCTACGACTGCTTCCTGGCGCCCGACGCGTACACCTTCGCCTTCAAGGGCTGGTGGGAGTGCAACTGGCTGCAAGGACTCGAGGGCGGCATCGATCCGAGCCACGTTTCCTACCTGCACCGTTTCGTCGGCGAGGACCCGCGCGAGGCGTACGGGCAGCAGTTCAGCGAGGAGGTCGAGGGCACCGGGCAGAAGCTGTCCAAGCTCGTGGGCGACAGCCACCGACCGGACATCGAGGTCGAGGCCGACACGCACGGGCTTCGGGTGTTCGCGCTGCGCCGCCTGACCGAGGAGCTCCGGCACGTGCGGATCACCAACCTGCTCTTCCCGAACGCGTTCGTCGTGCCGTTCGGCAACAGCAAGGCGTTCTGCCAGTGGCACGTGCCGATCGACGACGAGAACCACTACTGGTACATGATCCTCTACGACTTCGCCGAGCCCACCGACAAGGATCGGCTGCTGCGGCAGCGGTTGGGCGAGGTGTCGCTGCCCGACTACCGGCCCCTGCGCAACAGGTCGAACGGCTGGGGGTTCGACGCCCGTGAGCAACGCGAGCTGACCTACACCGGCATGGGCCTGGACATCAACGTCCATGACCAGTGGGCTGTGGAGAGCATGGGGCCGATCCAGGACAGGACCGTGGAACGGCTGGGCGTCTCCGACCGGGCCGTCACCGCGAACCGGCGGCTGCTGCTGCGGGCCATCGACGCCGCCGAGGCCGGGAACCCGTTGCCGGGCCGGCCGCTGGACGAGGCCGCGGCGCGCGAGCCGGCCGGACCGCTCGCCATCGACACCGTCACCCCGGCGGAGGGGTGGGAGCAGGCGTGGCGGGAGCGCGAGGCCGAGCGCCGCGCCCGCTCCCCCTGGGCCCGGCCAGGCGCGCTGCCGGATTCCGGCCGGCCGGCGGGAACGACGCCCCGCCCTGGGTCGCAGGCGGGCTCGCGTGCGTAGCGCCGATGCGCGGCCGGTCGCCGAAGGAGGCCAGGGGGCGAGCGCCCGGCCGATGCTCGCCGCCGACCGCGACGGCTACATCGCCGCGCACGGCCTCTGGAGCGAGCATCAGTACGCCGCCGCCGGTCAGATGCGCCGGGTCATCGACGAACTGGGCCTGGAGCTGATCCGCTTCTCCTTCGCCGACCAGCACGGCGTGCTCCGCGGCAAGACCCTCACCAGGGACGCCGTGCCCGCCGCCCTGCGCTCGGGTGTGACCGCGCCCTCATCGCTGCTGCTCAAAGACACCTCGGGCAAGACGGTCTTCCCGGTCTTCGCCGCCGACCCGGGTCTGGGCGTGGCGGGGTTCGCGGGCGCGGGTGACGTGGTGCTGGTGCCCGACCCGGCCACCTTCCGGGTGCTGCCGTGGGCGGAGCGGACCGGCTGGATCCTGTGCGACGTGCGCTTTCCCTCCGGGGCGGCGGTGCCGTTCTGCACGCGCGGCGTGCTCCGTAACCGGGTGGAGGCACTCGCGGTGGCCGGGTACGACCTCACGGTCGGTGTGGAGCTGGAGTTCCACGTGTTCCGTACGGCGGAGGCCATGAGCGCGCGGCAGGTGGGCAGGCCGGGCGCGCCCGGCCTGCCGCGTGAGGTGTCGCCGGTGAGCGGCGGCTCGCAGCTCCTGCACGAGGAGGGGCTGGACCGGCTCGATGACCTGGTGCAGCTGCTGCACCACGGGCTCACCCGGCTCGACCTGCCGCTGCGCTCGCTGGAGCTGGAGTTCGGGCCCAACCAGCTGGAGCTGACCCTGCACGCCCGTGACGCCGCCCAGGCTGCCGACGACGTGGTCCTGACCCGTTCCGCGGTGCGCCAGATCTGCCGGCGGCACGGGTACCACGCGACGTTCATGTCCCGGCCGGCGAGCGCGGAGGCGGCCTCGACCGGCTGGCATCTGCACCAGTCCCTGCGCGACCGCGCGACGGGCGCCCCGGTCTTCGACGCCCCCTCCCCCGCGGAGGGCGGGCTGTCCGCGATCGGGCGGCGGTATCTCGGCGGGCTGCTGGAGCACGCCCGCGCCGCCACCGTCTTCACCACCCCCACGGTGAACGGCTACAAGCGTTACCTGCCGTTCTCCCTGGCCCCTGACCGGGTCGTGTGGGGCGCCGACAACAAGGGGGCGATGGTACGCGCGGTGAGCGGGCCCACCGGCACCCGGCTGGAGAACAGGTCGGGTGAGCCCGCCGCGAACCCGTACCTCTACATCGCCTCCCAGATCGTCAGCGCCATGGACGGCTTGGCACGGCGTCTGGATCCGGGGCCGCCCGTGGAGGACCCGTACGACGCGAAGGCCGGGAGCCTGCCGCGGTCGCTGGCCGAGGCGCTCGACGCTCTCGACGCCGACCCCGTGTTCGCCGCGGACCTGGGCGAGGAGGTCGTGTCCTGGTACTCGGCGCTGAAACGCGCCGAGTTCGCCCGCTATCTCGCGCACGTCTCCGACTGGGAGCAGCGCGAGTACTTCGAGCTGATCTAGAAGGGGCTCCGATGAACACCGAGGAACCGTTCCTCATCGACGGCGAGTGGATCGCCCCCGGAGAGCGTGAGACGTTCCCCGTGCTCGACCCGGCCTCCGGCGAGGTGCTCACCAGCGTGGCCCAGGCCACGCCGCCGGACGTGGACGCCGCCGTGGCGGCGGCCGCGCGAGCGCACGCCGAGCGCAGGTGGAGCGGCCTGCCGCCGATCGAGCGCACCCGCGTCCTGCAGCGGATCGCCGACCTCATGGAGGAGCACGCCGAGGAGCTGGCGGTGCTGGAGACCCGTGACAACGGCAAGCCGATCGAGCGCTCACGCGCGGACACGGCGATGGGCGCCAGGACGTTCCGCCACTTCGCGGGCGCCGCGACCCGGCTGACCGGCACGGTGGTGCCCATCGACGCGGCCGGCCACCACGTCTACACGGTGCTGGAGCCCGTGGGTGTGGCCGCTCTCATCCTGCCGTGGAACTTCCCGATCATGACGGCCTGCTTCAAGCTCGCGCCCGCGCTGGCGGCCGGCTGCTCCGTGGTCGTCAAGCCGGCCGAGCAGACGCCGCTGACCCTTCTGCGCGTGGCCGCGCTCTGCGCGGAGGCGGGCCTGCCGCCGGGTGTCCTGAACGTGCTGACCGGCGACGGCGAGGTGGGCGCGGCGCTGTCGCGGCACCCCGGCGTGGCGAAGGTGTCGTTCACCGGCTCGACGGAGGTGGGCAGGCTGGTGATGGCCGCCGCCGCGCCCACGACCAAGCGGCTCACGCTGGAGCTGGGCGGCAAGAGCCCCAACATCGTGTTCGCGGACGCCGATCTGGACGCGGCGGTGCTCACCGCGATGCGCGCCTGCTTCGGCCACTCCGGCCAGATGTGCACGGCGGGCAGCCGCCTGCTCGTGCAGCGCTCGATCCTGCCCGAAATGCGGGAGCGACTGGCCGAGGCGACGCGGAAGGTGCCGCTCGGCGACGGGCTGGAGGGCGGTGTCACGGTCGGGCCGCTGGTGTCGGAGGAGCAGCGGCGGCGGGTGTTGTCCTACATCGAGGCGGGGGTGGCCGAGGGTGCCACGCTCGCGGCCGGCGGCGGTGTGCCGGACCGGCCGGGCTTCTTCGTCGAGCCGACGCTGTTCACGGACGTCACCAACGACATGCGCATCGCCAGGGAGGAGATCTTCGGCCCGGTGGCGGGGGTGATCGCGTTCGAGGACGAGGACGAGGCGGTGTCGATCGCCAACGACACCGCGTACGGGCTGGCGGCGGGGGTGTGGACGCGGGAGTTGTCACGCGCGCACCGGATGGCCGCTCGGCTGCGGGCGGGGACGGTCTGGGTCAACACCTACAACGTGTTCGACCCGGCGTTGTCGTTCGGCGGCGTCGGAGACTCCGGACTGGGCCGGGACCTGGGCGATGACGCCCTGTACTCCTACTGCGAGCGCAAGGCGGTCGTCGTCGCCCTATGAGCATCTCCCACGACCCCGCCGCGCTGCGGGCCCGCACGCCGGGGACGCGCCACGCCCGGCACTTCAACGCCGCCGGCGCCGCGCTGCCCAGCACCGCGACCCTGGCCGCGGTGATCGATCACCTGAAGCTGGAGGCCCGCATCGGCGGGTACGAGGCCGCCGAGGCCGCCCGCGAGCGCACCGAGGGCGTGTACGGGCTGGCCGCCGCCCTGCTCGGCGCGCGGCCCGACGACGTCGCCCTGGTCGAGAGCGCCACCGTCGCCTGGCAGCGGGCGGTCTCCGCGCTTCCGCTCGGTCCCGGGGACCGGATCCTGGCCTCCGCCTCCAGCTACGTCAGCTCTGCGCTGCACCTGCTCGAACTGCGCGGCTCGCGCGGCGTGCGGGTGGAGGTGCTGCCCGCCGACGACGCGGGCCGGGTGGACCTGGAGGCGCTGGAAAGGGCGCTGCGCACGCCAGCGGCGCTGGTCACGGTGGCGCACGTCCCCACCTCGTCGGGGCTGGTCGAGCCGGTGGCCGAGGTGGGCGCGCTGGCGGCCGCGGCCGGTGTGCCCGTCCTGCTCGACGCCACGCAGTCGGCCGGTCAGTTGCCCATCGAGGTGGGCGCCCTCGGCTGCGACGTCGTGGTGGGGACGGGCCGCAAGTTCCTGCGCGGCCCGCGCGGCACGGGTTTTCTGTACGTCAGCCCGCGCATGCGCGAGGTCATGCGGCCGGCCGCCCCCGACGTACGGGGGGCGCGGTGGGTGGCTGATCAGCGCTTCGACCTGGACAGCGGCGCCAGGCGTTACGAGACCTGGGAGGCCGCGCACGCGCTGCGGCTGGGGCTCGGGGCGGCGCTGTCGGAGACCCTGGAGCTGGGCGTCGACCGCATCAGGGAGCGCATCGGGGAACTGGCCGCCCGGTTGCGGCTCGGGCTCGAAGCCCTGTCCGGCGTCCGGCTCGCCGACCCGGCGGGGGCGGGCTGCGGCATCGTCACGTTCGTGCGCGAGGGGCAGGAGCCCGCGCGTACCGCGCTGGAGCTGCGGGAGGCCGGGTTTCACCTGGTGAGCGTGCCGGCCGCGCACGGGCAGTGGGACCTGGGGCGGCGCGGGCTGCCCGCCGTGGTACGGGCCTCGGTACACGTGTACAACGACGAGGAGGACGTGGACGCCCTGCTCGGGCACCTGTCCGCCACCCGTCCGGCCCGTGCGTCCGCCCCCGTGATCAGGGCGGGGGGTGAGCGAGCCGATGTGATCGTGGTCGGCGCGGGTGTGCACGGCAGCTCGGCGGCCTGGCAGCTCGCCCGCCGCGGCGCCCGCGTGATCCACCTGGACCGTTTCCCCGCCGGTCACGTGGAGGGCTCCTCACACGGACGCACTCGCATGATCCGCCGGGCCTACCCATCGCAGGTGTGGGACGGCCTGGTGGACCGCGCGTTCGAGGCGTGGGCGGACCTGGAGCAGGAGGCGGGCCAGAGTCTCGTCACCCGGGTGGGCGGGCTCTTCGCCCGCCCGGCCGGCGCCGCGGGCGGACTGCGCGGCCCGTACTGCCGGCGGGTGGGCCACGAGGAGGCGGCCGCGTTGTTCCCCGGGCTCGCGCTCGGCCCCGGGTTCGAGGCCCTGTACGACCCGGCCGCCGGAGTCGTGGACGCCTCCGGAGCGATGCTCTGCCTGGCGGAGCTGGGCCGGGCATACGGCGTGGACCAGCGCTTCGGCACCCCGGCCCGCGCCTGGGAAGCGGACGGCGACGGCGTCAAGGTCGAGACCCGGGACGGCACGCTGCGCGCGGACCGGCTGGTCGTGTGCGCCGGGCCATGGACCGCCGGGCTGCTGCCGGAGTTCGCCGGTCTGCTGCGGGTGGTCAGGATCGTCAACGTGCACCTCGGCGCGTCCCGGCCGGAGCTGGTGTCGCCGCCTCGGCTGGGCCCGTTCTCGGTGGACGTGCCGGACGTGGGCCTGCTGTACGGCCTGCCCGCCTCCGGCGGCGCCGGCGTCAAGATCGGGCTCGATCACGGCCCCGCCGACGACCTCGGCTCGCCCCGGCACCCGGTCACCGAGGGCGAGAGGCAGGCCCTGCTCTCCCTCGCCCGCCGCTTCCTGCCCGCCGCCGACGGGCCCGTCGAGGAGGAGATCGTATGCCGGTACACGATGGCGCCGGGCAACAGGTTCGCGGTCGGCGCGCTGCCGGGGCGGCCGCAGGTGCTGGTGGCGGCCACCTGCTCGGGGCACGGCTTCAAGTTCGGGCCCGCGATCGGCGCGGCCCTGGCGGATCTGGCCACCGGCGGGCGGCGGCCGGACCTGGAGTTTCTCGATCCCGGGGCGATGGGGCCGGTGCGAAGGTGAGGCTAGCCGTGGAAGACGGTGGCGGAGCGGCGTTCGTACCAGCGGGCGAGCTGCTCGCCGGCGCTGATCACGTGCGCCTGCATCTCGTGCCTGGCGCGCTCGGCGTCCTCCTGGGCGATGGCCTCGACGATGCGCTCGTGCTCCCTGATGTTGTCCTCCCGGTGGCGCGGGTCGTCGCGCAGCACCAGGGCGGACACGTTGCGGGGGAACGCCTCGTTGATCTCCTTGATCACCCTGGCCAGGCGGTCGTTGCCGGCGACCTCGTGGATGAGGGTGTGGAAGCGGTCGTTGGCGACGGTGGTCGGCGCGGGTCCCAGGCCGGTGCGCGGCGCGGGGCCCAGCTCGCGGATGGTCTCGTTGGCGGCCCGCAGCTCGGCGAGCACGTCGGCGGTGATTCTGCGCACCGCCCGCTGGCAGGCCAGCCCCTCCAGTTCGGCGCGCACTTCGTACGCCTCGCGCACCTCCCACGGAGAGGGCACCCTCACGACGGCGCCGCGGTTGGGCACCACCTCGATCAGCCCGCCGGTCTGGAGCTGGCGCAGCGCCTCCCTGACGGGGGTGCGGCTGACGCCGAGCAGCTTGGCCAGCTCGGCCTGGCGCAGTTGCGCGCCGATCGGGATGTCGCCGGACATGATCCGGGCCCTGATGGCAGCGGCCGTCTCATCGACGAGAGCGCTGCCCGAAGGGGTGTCCATGGTGCCTCCGTCTGGGTGGAGAAGGTCGCGGAAGCCCGTGTCCGGCCTGGGAAGCGATCCAACGATAGCAAGATCGTGAGCTTCGGCTCGGACTGTGACCGCCCTGATGTGGATCCATTCTATCCCACATGGGATCCCACATTTGATATCGACTGGAGTGACACATGAGCAGCGATCGCCGCCACCCGCTCGACCCGCTGAGCCCGGCGGAGCTTGCGGCCGCCGTCGCCGCCGCGCGCGCCGACGACCGGCTCGGCGAGCGCGTCCGCTTCTGGGGCGCGACCCTCGACGAGACGTTCGCCAGGGAAGGAAGGCCAGGCCAAGGTGGGCCTGGTGGCGATGGACCACGACACGAGGACCGCCTGGGAGATCGATGTGCTGCTCGGCGAGGAGCCGCGCTGCCTCGACTGGCGTCAGGTCGATCCGCGGCGCCCCGGCATCACCTCCGAGGAGGCCAGGGCCGCGGCGCGGGCGTGCAGGGAGAGCCCCGCGTTCAAGGAGGTGATGGCCAGGCGCGGCATCCACGACGTGTCCCTGGTGATGATCGACCCGGAGTCGATGGGCGGTTTCGAGCCCGAGAGGTACAAGGGCCGCCGGCTGACCTGGGGCACCGTCTGGCACCGCACGCACGAGGGCGACAACGGCTACGCCCGGCCCGTGCAGGGCGTGGTGCCGATCATCGACATGCACACGATGGAGGTCCTGGAGGTCGAGGACCACGGCGTGGCGACGGTGCCGGAGGAGGCGGGCCCGCTGGAGGCCGGCGGGTTCGGCCCCGACCGTGCGGGGCTGAAGGCGCTGGAGGTGACGCAGCCCGACGGGCCGAGCTTCGAGGTGGAAGGCCGGCTGGTCACCTGGCAGGGGTGGCGCTTCCGGGTCGGCTTCACGCACCGGGAGGGGCTCGTCCTGTACGACCTCGAGTTCATGGGCCGGCCGGTGCTCAAGCGCGCCGCCTGCAACGAGATGTACGTCCCGTACCTGGACTCCAACCCCACCCAGTACCGCAAGAACTTCTTCGACTGGGGCGAGTACGGCGCCGGCCCGCTGACCAACTCCCTGGCTCTGGGCTGCGACTGCCTGGGCGTCATCCACTACTTCGACGCCGCCTACCTCGGCGGCGACGGCACGCCCCGGACCATCCCGCAGGCCGTCTGCATGCACGAGGAGGACGACGGCGTCCTGTGGAAGCACAACGACCTGCGCCGCGACGTCAGCCAGGTGCGTCGTTCACGCCGCCTGATCATCTCCAACTTCCAGACCGTGGCCAACTACGACTACGGCTTCTACTGGTCGCTCCACCAGGACGGCCGCGTGGAGCTGGAGATCAAGCTCACCGGCATCCTGTCGGTCGCGGGCATCGAGGAGGGCGAACAGGTCCGCTACGGCCGCGTGGTCGGCCGGAACGTGCAGGCCCCCGCGCATCAGCACTACTTCGCCATCCGCCTGGACACGGCCGTGGACGGCCCGCTGAACCGGCTGGTCGAGGAGCACGCCGAGGGCGAGCAGGACCCGGAGCTGGACCCGTACGGCAACGCGGTGCGCAACGTCCGCACCCCGCTGCTGCGCGAGTCGCAGGCGGCCCGCCGCACCGACCCCGCCACCGCGCGGCGCTGGCGGGTCGAGAGCGCCACCCGCGCCAACAGGTACGGCGAGCCGACCGCCTACCGCCTGCTCCTGCCCAGCACGACACGCTCGTTCGGCCGCCCGGGCTCGGTGATGGCCAGGCGGGCGCCGTTCATCCACCAGCACCTGTGGGCCACCCCATCCGACCCGCGGGAGCACTTCGCCGGCGGGCAGTACCCCAACCACGCCGAGCCAGGACAGGACGGCGTGCACGCCTGGCAGCGGCAGGACCGCTCGCTCGACGGCGTGGAGATGGTGTTGTGGCCGATCGTGGGCACGCACCATTTCCCGCGTCCCGAGCAGTGGCCGGTGATGCCGGTCGACCGGCTCACGCTCGTGTTCGAGCCTGACGGCTTCTTCGACCGAAACCCCGCCATGGACATCCCCGATCCCGCCGCGACCAGCGACCACTGCTGTTCACCCGAAATCCCCGGAATTTCGGACACCAGACCGTAACCCTGCCGATACAAAGCCGACCCCGAAATCCTTGACGATTGGGTTTGGATCCAATTTCCCCCAAATGAGATCCACGCGAAGGAGACAGCCGCCATGCAGCAGAACCCCGTCCCCCGCGCCACCGACATGTCGCGCCGTACCCTGCTGCGCGGCGCGGGTCTCGGCTTCGGCCTGACCGGGCTGCTCAGCGCCTGCGGCATCGCCGCCGAGAACACCGACGGGCAGCCAGATGGGCAGCCCGCCGCCGCGGCGGCCGGCGGCACGCTCACCCTGGGCATCGACGCCACCAGTGCGGTCATCGACCCCGCCTTCTACACCTCGATCGGCGACTGGATGGCCGTGGACTGCGTCTGCCGCGGCCTGACCTTCATCTCCTTCGAGACCAACGAGCCCACACCCGACCTGGCCGAGAGCTGGAAGATCTCCGACGACGAGCTCACCTACACCTTCACGCTGCGCAAGGGCGTGACCTTCCACGACGGCACCACGCTCACCTCGGCCGACGTGCTGGCCAGCCTCAACCGCCAGTTCGACCCCGAGGACAAGACGCTGCCCAAGGGGGCCAGCCGGCCGCTGGCCAGCGTCGGCACGAACGTCGAGTCGCTGAAGGCCGTGGACGAGGGCACGGTCGAGATGGTGCTGAAGAAGGCGGACCGCACCGTGCTCGCCCGGCTGTCCGACATCGGGGGCCGGATCATCTCCAAGGCCGCACTCGACAAGCACGGCGCCGAGATCGGCAAGAACCTCGTCGGCACCGGCCCGTTCACCTACTCCGCGGCCACCGCCGGCCAGTCGATCACGCTGGAGGCCTTCGACGGCTTCCGGCTGGGCAGGCCGCCCATCGACCGGCTGGTGCTGCGCCAGGTCCAGGATCCCTCGACCATCGTCGGCTCGCTGCTCAGCGGGGACCTGTCGGCGACGCAGTTCACGCCGTACTCGGCGGTCGGCCAGATGAAGCAGGACGACTCCGTCACCGTGCAGAACATCCCGTACGGCTTCGACGCGATCATGATGATCGACGCGCGGCGCATCCCGGAGCTGAAGGTGCGCCAGGCCATCAACCTGGCCGTGGACCGTGCGGCGATCGTGGCGCAGGCGTTCTTCGGCGTGGGCGCCGAACCAGCGGGCTACGCCGTCCCGCCCGCCCAGAACGGCCACGACACCAGCCTGGCCGACCTCAGCAAGCACGACGTGGAGGGCGCCAAGCGGCTCCTGGCGGAGGCCGGCGCGGTGGGCCGCGAGGTGCGGCTGATGGCGCCCAGCGACACCTGGCACGCCAAGGCGGCGCAGATCGTCGCGCAGAACCTCTCCGACATCGGCCTGAAGGTCAAGAGCGACTCGGTGGACCCGTCCACGTACTTCACCCGCCTGGCCGACAAGGACGACGAGTTCCACGAGCTGATGATCTGGGAGCGCAACTCCTACATCCCCGACCCCGACAACATGGTCGGCTCCATGGCCGCCCCGACCGGCCTGTACGGGAGCACCATCACGGGCATGGACACCCTGGACGGCGCCGACGCGTTCGCCGCCGACCTGTTCGAGGCCAAGAACCTGCCCGACGGCCCCGAGCGCACCGCCGCCTACTCCAAGATCCAGCGGCGCTGGGCCGAGGAGTACATGGTGCTGTCCATGCTCGCCTGCTCCACCAACCTGGTCGTCAGCGGCGCCCAGGTGAAGGGCATGAACGTCAAGGCGCTGTCCAACCACCGCTGCTTCATGGAGCAGGCCGGTGTCTGAGCGCTGGCGGGCACGCGCCTTCGCGCGGTCCTGGCCGGCCGCGATCCCCTGGCTCGGGCTGGCCGTCCTCGTGCTGGTGGCGGTGCTGGGGCCGCTCCTGGTCGGCGCCGATCCCGTACGCCAGACGAACCAGGCACTGCTGCCGATCGGCGCGCCCGGGCATCCGCTCGGCACCGACGACCTGGGCCGCGATGAGCTGGCCAGGCTGGTGCACGGCGCCCGGCCGCTGCTGGCGGTGGCCTTCCTCGCCACCGCGCTGGCCTCCGTGCTCGGCACCGGGATCGGTCTGCTCGCGGGGGTCGCGGGCGGCAGGGCCGAGGGCGCCGTGATGCGGGTCGTCGACCTGGCGCTGGCGTTCCCGTCGATCCTGCTGGTCATCCTGGTCGTCGCGGCGGCGGGTCCTGGCACCATGAGCCTGGTGATCGCGATCGGCGTGTCGCTCGCGCCGGGCCTGGCCAGGCTGGCCAGGGCGCTCACCGCGCGGGAGGCGGCCCGCGACTACGTGGTGGCCGCCCGGCTCGGCGGCACCCGCACGCCCCGCGTCATGGTGCAGGAGATCCTGCCGAACATCGCCGGGCCGATGCTCGCGCAGGTCGTCATGACCCTGTCGGTCGCCGCCGGGTACGCCGCCGGCCTGTCCTACCTCGGCCTGGGCATCCAGCCGCCGACCCCCGACTGGGGGTACATGGTGCAGGCCGGGCAGGAGTTCCTGTTCACCGCGCCGCGGCTGGTGGTGCTGCCCGCCGCGCTCACCCTCGTCCTCGTCGTGGCCTGCAACTTCGCCGGCGACGACCTGCGCGACGGTCTCGACCCGCGAGGGGTCGCGTGATGCGGGGCTCGCTGCTCGCCCAGGTGGCACGCAGGCTGCTGGCCGTGCCGGTGGTGCTGCTCGCACTGAGCACGGTGGTGTTCCTGGCGATGCGGCTGCTGCCCGGCTCCCCCGCGACCGCGCTGTCCGCCGGCGGGGCGCAGACGCTGTCGGCGCGGGAACTGGCCGCCAACGAGGCCCGCGTCAGCCAGGCGCTCGGGCTCGACGAACCGATCCTGACCCAGTACGCCCATTTCCTCGGCGATCTCGCGCGGCTCGACCTGGGCTCGTCCTTCTACGGCTCCAACGGCATCGCCGGCCTGCTGGGCGGCGCGCTGCCGGCCACCATCGAGCTGACCCTGGCCGCGATGGCCATCGCGGTGCTGCTGGGCGTGGTCAGCGGTGTGCTCGCCGCGCTGCGCAGAGGCACCTGGATCGACGCCTCCGCCAGGACGGTCGCGACGGTGAGCTTCTCGCTGCCGTGGTTCGCGCTGGGCGTGCTCGGCATCGTGGTGTTCGGCGTGTGGCTGCGCTGGCTGCCGGTCATCGGCCGGCTGCCGGGCTCGCTCGGCTATCACCCGACCACGAACTTCGTGCTGCTCGACGCCATCCTGCAGGACCGGCCCGAGCTGGTGTGGCCGTGGGTGCAGCACCTGATCCTGCCGGCGACGACGCTGGCGCTGTCGATGGCCGGGTTCATCACCCGCATCGTGCGGGCCTCGGTGCTGGAGGTGCTCGGCGACGACTTCGTCAGGACCGCGCGGATGAAGGGCCTGGCCGAGGGCGCGGTGGTGCGGCGGCACGTGCTCCGCAACTCCTGGCTGCCCATCGTGACCGTGCTGGGCCTGCAGTTCGGCTCGCTGCTCGGCGGCTCGGTGATCACCGAGACCGTGTTCTCGTACCCGGGGGTCGGAAACCTGCTGGTCGGCGGCGTGCTGCAGCGCGACTACCCGGTCGTGCAGGGCGCCGCCCTGGCCATCGCCCTGCTTTTCACCCTGGTCAACGTCGCGGTGGACCTGTTCTACCTGGTCCTCGATCCGCGCCTTCGGAAAGGATGACCCCTTGGAGATCGTTCTGGTACACGGGGCCGGAGGCCGCCCGACCACCTGGTCCGCGGTGGCGCCGCTCCTGGCCGCTCAGGGCCACCACGTGATCACGGTGACCAATCCCATGACCTCGCTCGACGACGACGTCGCCAACACCCTCGCGGCGGTCGAGGCCACGTCCGGGCCCGTGCTGCTGGCCGGCCACTCCTACGGCGGCGCGGTCATCACCAACGCCGGCCGCCACCCTCGCGTGCGCGCCCTGGTCTACATCGCGGCCTTCGCGCCCGAGGAGGGCGAGACGGTGAACGGGATCGTGGAGCGCTACGAGCCCGCGGAGATCTCCAGACACATGCGGCGCGGCGCGAACGGCGACTGGAAGTCCGAGCCCGGCCCGGACTTCTGGGCGGAGATCGGCTGGGACCTGTCGCCGGAGCAACGCTCGATCGTCGAGGCCGAGGGGCGTGCGGCCGAGGACCTGATCTTCAAGCAGGCGACCGGGGCGCCCGCGTGGCGGACGCTGCCGAGCTGGTACCTGCTGGCCGAGCAGGACCGCACGCTTCGCCCCGAGATCCAGGCCGACATGGCCCACCGGATGGGCGCGACGCTCGAACGAGTGCCCGGCAGCCACTACACGACGCTCGTCCACCCCGACCGGGTCGCCGCCATCATCACCGCGGCCGTGTCCGCGGTGGCGCCGTGAGCGACGTCGTCCTGGAGGTCCGCGGGCTGCGCGTCGAGTTCGACGTGCCCGGCGGCCGGCTGCCCGCCGTCACCGGGGT
Organism: Nonomuraea insulae; assembly: GCF_042656245.1. Classification (NCBI taxonomy): domain Bacteria; kingdom Bacillati; phylum Actinomycetota; class Actinomycetes; order Streptosporangiales; family Streptosporangiaceae; genus Nonomuraea; species Nonomuraea insulae. Next base: position 53,258 of record NZ_JBHSPA010000098.1, on the reverse strand, counting down.
GGACATGACGCTGCGCCGCGGGGAGATCCTCGCGCTGGTCGGCGAGTCCGGGTCGGGCAAGTCGGCGTTGTCGATGAGCCTGGTGGGGCTCAACCGGGGCCCGCGTACCCACATCAGCGGCCACGTGTCCCTCAGCGGCGACCCCGGCGGGAACCTCGTCGAGGCGCCGGAGTCGCGGCTGCGCCGGGTGCGCGGCAAGGAGGTCGCGGTCGTCTTCCAGGACGCGCTGGCCGCACTGAACCCGCTGCACCGGGCCGGCGCGCAGGTCTCGGAGATGATCCGCGCGCACCGCGACGTGTCCCGCGCGGCGGCCTGGGACCGGTCGGTCGAGCTGCTCGGCGAGGTGGGCATCGCCGGCCCGCGCCAGACCGCCCGGGCTTACCCGCACCAGTTGTCGGGCGGCATGCGGCAGCGGGTGATGATCGCGATGGGGCTGGCCAACGACCCGGCCGTGCTCATCGCCGACGAGCCCACGACAGCGCTGGACGTGACCATCCAGGCGCAGGTCCTCGCGGTGCTGGAACGGCTGCGCGCCGACCACGGCACGTCGATCATCCTCATCACCCACGATCTGGGCGTCGTCGCCGAGATCGCGGACCGGGTGGCGGTGATGTACGCGGGGCGGATCGTCGAGCAGGGGACGCGGGAGGAGGTGCTGTTCGCGCCGCAGCATCCGTACACGATGGGGCTGCTGGCCTCGGTGCCGCCCATCGACGGGCCGATCGCGGCGCGCCTGCCCGCCATCCCCGGCAGCCCGCTGACCGGGATCGACCGGCCGCCCGGGTGCGCCTTCGCGCCGAGGTGCTCGTTCGCGCACGGCGCGTGCGACGACCCGCCCGCCCTGACTCGGCGCTTCGGCGGGCCCGGCCACCTGGACGCCTGCGTCCTGGACGAGCGCGCCCGTACGACGGCGCGGCTTGGAGGCACGTCCCGGGCGTCGTCGCGAGCCTCGTCGCCGCTCGGGGGCGTGCCGGGGGAAGCCGCTCATGCCGAGGAGAGCCGATCATAACGGGTGTGCCGTTGGTGCGGGCCGAGGGCCTGCGCGTGGAGTACCCCGGGCGGTCCGGCGGGAAGGTCCGGGCGCTGCGGGAGGTCGACCTGGAGGTCTTCGAGGGTGAGACGCTGGGACTGGTCGGTGAGTCCGGGTGCGGCAAGTCCACTCTCGGCCGGGCGCTGCTGCGGGTGCTCGAACCGGCCGCCGGGCGGATCGAGTTCCTCGGGCTGGACATCACCCGGCTGCGGGGACGGGCCTTCCGGCGTACCAGGGCCGATCTGCAGATGGTGTTCCAGGATCCGTTCGACTCGCTGAACCCGCGGCGGCGGGTCGCCGACATCGTCGCCGAGCCGCTGCTGCGGGCCCGCGGCGCGACCCGCGCGCAGGCGGCCGAGGCGGCCGGCGAGCTGCTCGACCTGGTCGGCCTGGGCGGCGAGGCCGGGCTGCGCAGGCCCGGGGAGTTCTCCGGCGGCCAGCGGCAGCGGATCGGCATCGCCCGTGCCCTGGCCTCCTCACCCCGCTTCGTCGTGGCCGACGAACCCGTCTCGGCGCTGGACGTGTCGATCCAGGCCCAGGTCATCAACCTGCTGTCCGACCTCGTCCGCGAACGAGGGCTGACCATGCTGTTCATCTCCCACGACCTGGGCGTCGTACGGCACATCGCCGACCGGGTCGCGGTCATGTACCTGGGGCAGATCATCGAGATCGCCGCCAGGGACGACTTCTTCGCCGCCCCCGCCCACCCCTACAGCCAGGCGCTGCTGTCGTCGGTGCCTTCCCTGCGGCCCCGCGGCGGGCGGATCACGCTCGACGGGGACCTTCCCGACCCGGCGAATCCGCCCAGCGGATGCCTTTTCAGCACCCGGTGCCCGCTGGTGGAGGAACGATGCCGTACCTCCATGCCGGAGCTGCGCGAGATCGGGCCGGGGCGCAGCGTCCGCTGCCATCTAGTGAAAGAGGCCGAGCATTGATCATCGACGCGTACAACACCACCCAGGACGTGCGCGGCAGGTCCGACTACCTCACCGGGGCCCGTCCAGGCGAGGAGCCGCCGCCGTACACGCCGTTCGACCCGCGCCGGATCCTCGACCGGATGGACGCGGCCGGCGTGGACATGGCCATGGTCTGCTCGCTCGCCCAGCGCGTCGAGAACGACTTCATCATCGGGCTGACCAAGGCGCACCCGGACCGCCTCTTCGGGTTCGGCCAGGTGCTGCCCCAGGCCGACGACGCCATCGAGGAGATCGACAGGATCGCCGACGCGGGGCTGCCCGGTCTCAAGCTGCATCCGAGCCTGCACGGCTACCATGTCGCCGACCACGGCCTGCTCGACCCGGTGTTCGAGGCGTGCGCGCGACGCGGCCTGATGGTGCTGATCAACGCCTTGGACGACGCCTTCTGCGCGCCGCTGGCCATCGAGGAGATCGCCCGCGACCACCCCCAGGTGCCGACGATCATCGCCCACATGGGGGCGGTGTGGAACGTACCGGAGGCGATCATCGTCGCCGAGCGCCGGCCACACGTCTACCTGGAGACCTCCGCCACGCTGATGAGCGACGTGAAGCGGGCCTACGCCCGGCTCGGGCCCGAGAAGATCCTCATGGGCAGCGAATGGCCCGGCTCCGACTTCGACCTGGAACGCATGAAGATCGCCAAAGCGATCCCGGACGAGAAGGACCGCGCGCTGGTGGAGGGCGGCAACATGGCCCGGCTGCTGGGGCTGGCCCCGTGAGCGCCGCCGAGATGCGGCCCGCCGCCCCGCCCGTGACTCCCCCTGTGACCCTGCCCGTCGCCCCGCCAGCCGGGATGCCCGCGCCGGACGCGGAACTTCTGGAGCTCGCGCAGCGGCTGCTCGGCCGGGTGTGGAAGCAGGGCCGCCATGAGGTGGCCACCGCCCTGCGCACCGCCGACGGCGCCGTCTACACCGGGGTTCACGTGGAGGGCTCCTGCCGGCGCAGCTCGATCTGCGCCGAGGGCGTCGCGCTGGGCACGGCGCGCGCCGGGCTCGACCCGGACGCGCCGCTCCTGGTCACCAGCGTGGTCTCCGTGCAGATCAAACCGGCCGGACAGTTCAGGATCATCGCGCCATGCGGCGTGTGCAGGGAGCTGATCAGCGACTACAGCCCCGACGCCACCGTCTGGATCACCGCGGGCGAGACCGTGACCGCGATGCCCGCGCTCGACCTGCTTCCCGAGAAGACCCGCCGCCTGTGGTGACCGACAGGAGAGAACATGACGTGACCCCCACACCATCCACCGGCCTGGACGTCCCCGCACTCGCCGCCGAACTCGGCGGCACCGGCTCGCCGGTGCTCTGGGAAGAACTCACCTGGCAGGAGGCCGGTCACACCGCCGCGGACCTGAACGCGGTGATCATCCCGGTCGGCGCGACCGAGCAGCACGGCCCCCACCTGCCGCTCGCCGTGGACACGCTGATCTGCCAGGCGGTCGCGCTCAGCGTCTCCGCCCTGACCGGCGTGCCCGTCGTCCCGCCGCTCGCCTTCGGCGTGTCCGCCTCACACGGCGACTTCGCCGGCACGGTCGCGCTGCGCCCGGAAACGCTCATCGCCGTCGTCGAGGACGTCATCGACTCACTGCACGCCTCGGGCGTACGCCAGTTCGTGCTGCTCAACGGCCACATCTGGAACAACGGCTCGCTCGACGTGTCCGCCGAGAAGCTCCGCGTACGCCACCGCGACTCGCGGGTCAGAGCTCTCGGGTACGTCACCATGTACCCCGGCCCCGAGGTGGACGGCCACGTACGGTACGGCCGCGCCCTCATGCACGCCAACTACTTCGAGACCTCCGTCATGCTGCACCTCCATCCGGAGCTGGTCCGCATGGACCGGGTGACCTCACACGTCGATGTGGACTCCTTCTGGGACTACCGGATGGACCAGGTCAGCGAGACCGGCGTGTGGGGGCGCGACGTGGCCGAGGCGAGCGCGGAACACGGGGCGGCCGAGTTCGGCCGATGCGTGCTCACGACCGCGCGCGCCGTGGCCGCCGCCGTACGCGAGCCCTGGCCCGACCCCACCCACCGACCTGGAGGCACCCAGTGAAGATCTACGACATCACGCTGCCCATCCACCCCGAGATGTTGCACTGGGGCCGCAAACCCGAGGTCCACGTCGTGGAGTCGCTGGCCAACGGCGACGCCTCGAACGTCACCCGCTGGCTCCTCGGCGCCCACACCGGCACCCATGTGGACGCGCCCGCCCATTTCGTCGACGGGGCCACGCCCATCGACCAGGTCTCCCTCGACACCCTGGTCGGGCCTGTCGTGGTGGTGGACCTCACGCACGTGCGCGGGGACGTCGAGGTCGCCCACCTGACGGAGGCGGGCGTGGCCGGGCAGCGGCGGGTGCTGCTGAAGACCTCCAACTCGGCGGGGCCGCTGAAGGAGGCCGAGCGGGCGCCGCACTGGGTGGGGCTTTCGCCCGAGGCCGCCGCCTGGCTGGTCGGGCAGGGGGTGGAGCTGGTGGGGATCGACTACCTGACCATCGAGAGCCACCGCCGTACCGACACCTGGGACGCGCACCATGCGTTGCTGGAGGCGGGGGTGCTGATTCTGGAGAACGCGGATCTCGATCAGGTGGGGGCGGGGGTGTACGAGCTGGTGTGCCTGCCGGCCAAGTTGGTGGGCGCGGACGGCTCGTTCGCCCGGGCGATCCTCATCGACCGGAGCTGACACCGATGCGCACACCCCGCGAAAACCCGGCCGCCCTGCCGCCTATGCGCCCGCTGCGCGCCGCCGCACCACAACTGGCCGGGGACGATGCCGCCGGAGGCGGGATCGCCATCGCGGCGCCGCATCCGGCGGGGGTGGCGGCGGCACAGGCGGTCGTCGCGGACGGGGGCGGGGTGGTGGACGCGGCGCTGGCCGCGGCGGCGGCGCTGACCGTCGCCTACCCGCATCAGTGCTCGGTAGGGGGCGACCTGGTGGCGCTGTTTCGCAGCGCCGACGGCACGGTGCGGGCCGTGCTGTCGGCAGGCGCCGCCGCCCAGGCCCTCGACGTCGAGGCCCTGCGTTCCGGCGTGTCCGGGTCGACGCGCCCCGCCACCGGCCCGCCCGGTGAATGGCCGCGAATGCCGCCGGGCGGGCCGCTGACCGTGACCGTGCCCGGGGTCGTCGCGGGCTGGGCGGCGCTGGCCGGGTTGGGCGGGCGGTTGCCGCCGCACCGGGTGCTGGCCCCGGCGGTGGCGCTCGCCCGCGATGGCGTACCCGTCTGTGACGGCCTGGCCAGGGCGACCCGGGCCAGGCTCGACGTCGTCAAGGCCGACCCGGGCCTGTCCGCGCTGCTGATCGGCGCGTCAGGAGAGCCGTTGCCCGCCGGCGCCGCGCTCCGGCAGCCCGCCCTGGCCGCGACCCTGGAGTCGGTGGCCGCGGACTGGCGCTCCTTCTACACCGGTGAGGTCGCGCGACGCCTGGTGGAGGGCCTGCGAAAGCTGGGCTCCCCGCTGCGGGCGAGCGACTTCGCCGGGCACCGGGCCGAGGTGTGCGAGCCACTGCGTGGCGAGGCCGGTGCCATGACGTGGTGGGCGGCCCCTCCGCCGAGCCAGGGCGCCTCACTGCTCGCCGTACTCACCTCGGCCGGGGGGCTGCTGACGGCGGCGCGGGCGGCGGAGTCACGCAGGGACGCGCTGCTCGGCGATCCCAGGACGGGCACGGTGGACCTGGACGGGCTGATGCTGCGCGCCGACCGCGCGGTGGACGACCTGCCCCAAGGCCCCAAACCTGCCGGGGACACGGTGGCGGTCACCGCCGTGGCCGCGGACGGCAGCGCGGTCACCCTGATCCAGAGCGTGTTCCAGAGCTTCGGGTCCGGCCTGCTGGAGCCGTCCACCGGAGTGGTGCTGCACAACCGCGGCTCGGCCTTCAGCCTGGTGCCCGGTCACCCCGGCGAGGCCCGCCCGGGAGCCAGGCCGCCGCACACCCTCTGCCCCGCCATCGGTACGAGCCAGGGCGATGTGGTGGCGCTGGGCTGCCAGGGAGGCCGGGCCCAGCCATGGATCCTGGCGCAGGTGGCCGGAGACGTGGCCGAGGCCCGCGACCTGACCACACTCCTGGCACGCCCCCGCTGGGTGATCGGCGCACGCGACCTGGGGGTCGACGTCCCGTCCCTCGTGCTCGAACCAGGCGTACACGACGCCGGCGTCCTGAGGGCCACGGCCCTCGATCTCGGGCTCGCGGTCGCCGAATTTCCCGCGCTCCATGACGACGCGGGCCACGTACAGGCCGCCCGGCTGACCCGGGAAGGGCTGGCCGCGGCCAGCGACCCAAGGGCGGACGGAGCCGCCTGGGTGATGTGACTGGGGAACGCCACTCACGGCTCTTGTCCTCCACGAGGTCATCCGCATCGTGTGGATCACAGGAAAATAGATCGAGACTCGCTGACGGACTCGCTACCGTCTACTTCATGAGCCCCTCTCAGGTCCGTCGGGTCTGGTGCGCGTACGGGTCGAATGGCATCGGTTATCTCTCTGTAAAAGATCACATCCGGTGCCGTTTCTCACATCCGTCCCCGTTCCCGGCTGGGCAGTCCGTCAGTGCGGTTCGGAGAGGGCACGGGTCGAAGTTCGTCGGTTACCACTTTTAATGGGGATGTCGCAGGTTCGAGTCCTGCCCGGGGCTGAACGCTCCGGTAGCTCAGTTGGCAGAGCACCTGAACGCCGGTGAGCATCTCCACATCCGTGTCCTCTCCTGATCGCACTGAACGCCCAGGCTGACTGGGCACCCGGCCGGAGCCCTCCCTCCCCCGCATCCGCCCTCTCGGTGGGTCGAACTGCCTTGGAGGCACATTCATGGCTCGTAACCGTGATCCTCTCGCCGGCGTCTCCGCCATCGCCACACCGCAGACGCGGCCGCTGCCCGGCCACACCGGCCAGGTGCGCAACGCGGCGGGCGGCTACGTGTTCGCCAAGGACCTGTGGCGCAGGCTGGAGGACTTCCTGATCCTCGGCACCACCGGCGGCACCTACTACGTGGCGCAGGACCGGCTCACCACCGAGAACGCCGGCGTGCTGTTCGAGGCCATCGCCGCGGACGGGCCGCGCGCCGTCGAACTGCTGACGGCCATCTCGACGGCGCGCCCACCACGCGCCCCCAAGCAGCGCCCGGCGCTGTTCGCGCTGGCCGCCGCCTACGCCAAGGGCGACGCGGCGACCCGGCAGGCCGCGAAGGCGGCGCTGCCGCAGGTCGCGCGCACCACCGACCACCTCGCCCAGTTCTTCGGCTACTACAAGAACCTGGGCGGCAAGGCGACCGCTCGCGGCAGCGCACCCGTCGCCGGACGGTCGCTGCGGACCGCGCTCGCCTCCTGGTTCACCTCCGGCACCCCGGACAACGTCGCGTTCAAGGTGTGCAAGGCACGTCAGCGCAAGACACCGCAGGGCGAGGCCTTCGACCTGCGTGACGCGCTGCGCATCGCCCACCCCAAGGCGGACAGCCCGGAGCGGGCCCGGCTGTTCGGCTGGATCGCCGGGAACGTCTCCGACGAGCGGGCGCGCGACGCGCTGGAGGCGGTGGACCGGTTCCTGACCGCGAAGGCCGTCACCACGCCGCACGAAGCAGTCCGTGTCGTGACCGAGCGCAGGGTGCCGTGGGAGTTCCTGCCGGACGCGATGCTGCGCGATCCCGCGGTGTGGGACGCCCTGATCGACACGGTCGGCATGACCGCCCTCATCCGCAACCTGGGCCGCATGACCCGCATCGGCACGCTCAAGCCCGCGAGCGACGCCACCCGGCGCGCAGTCGCCCGGCTCACCGACCGCGACGCGCTGCTCAAGGCCCGCATCCACCCCATGGACGCCTTCCTGGCACTGCGCGTGTACGGCTCCGGGCGCGCCAAGCCGAACCCGCGCGCCGGCGCGCACACCTGGGCACCTGCCCCGGCGATCCGCGACGCCCTGGAGGAGACGTACGAGCTGGCGTTCGGCACCGTCGAGCCCAGCGGCCGGCGACTGCTCGTCGCGGTCGACTCCTCCGATTCCATGTCGGGCCGCTGGGCAGGTGGCGTCGTCACGGTCGGCGGCTCGCCGATCGGCTCGGCGTACGAGGTCGGCTGCGCCATGGCCGTCATGCTGGCCCGCATCGAGCGCGGAAACGTGCACGTCATCGACGTGGACACCAGCGTCCACCCCTCGAAGGTGACCCCGCGCACCAACCTGCGCGAGATCGCCTCCTGGAAGCCGTCCGGCGGCGGCACCGACCTGTCCCTGCCGTTCCGGTGGGCGCGCGAGCAGCAGATGGAGGCGGACGGCATCGTGCTGTTCACCGACAACGAGACCTGGGCGGGCCGAGCGCACCCGTCACAGGAACTCGACGCCTACCGGCGCACCGTGGCCGCCGAGGCCCGCGTGGTCGTGGCGGCGATGACCGCGACAGGCCACTCGATCGGCGACCCGCAGGACAAGGGCGTGCTGAACGTGGCGGGCCTGGACGCCTCACTGCCACTGATCATCAACGGCTTCATCCGGAGCTGAGCATGTCGACCCCCGCCCCCAGCACTGCTCCGCCTGGTACGACGCGCTCATCACCGAGCTCATCGACGCGCCCTCGCTGGTGTCCTTCCCGAGTACCGCTGAACAGCGGCATGTGACACTCTTCGAGTACGGCCTTCTGATTCCTCACGGAAACCATTCCTGCGCAGAGAGGGCTGAGATGCCGCGCTGGCTCAAGGTCGTGATCGCTGCGCTGCTGCCGTCGGTGGCTGGGGTTCTGGCCTGGTGGATCTGTGTGGCGCACGAGCTCGGACTCGACACCACAGGCATCGTCGTGGGTCTGGTCGTCTTGCTCCCCGGAACGCCGCTCGCCATCTGGGCCGGGCAGGCGGAGCCGGGCACCAGCCCGCCCCATGCCCCGGAGAGTGACTCACGCCCGGTGCCCGCGGTGATCGGTGACGTGCCACGCGAACCGAAGGCCTTCCAGCCGCGTTCGGATCTGAGCGAGCGCGTTGACAAGATGTTCTCCGCGCGTCACATGGCGGTGGTGTGCGCCCTGGTCGGTGGTCGCGGGGTGGGTAAGACCCACCTGGCAGCGGCGTACGCCCGGCGCTGTATCGAGCAGGGCGTCCCGGTGGCGTGGCTGCACGCCGAAACCGTCGAGCAACTTCACGGTTCCGTGGATCAGATGGCTGCCGAACTCGGGTTACGCAGCGACCTCGACGACTCGGCGACCGTGACACGCAAGGTCAGAGTCTGGCTCCAGGAGCGGCGTGAGCCGTACCTGGTCATGGTCGACAACGCGACGGACCCCGATCTGCTCGCGCCGCTGCTTCCCTCGCACGGCCGAACTCGTGTGCTGATCACCACAAATGATCATTCATTTGAGCGGCTCGCCACGCTGGTTCCGGTGGAACAGTTCACCGAGGCCGAGGCGGTGGGCTACCTTCGCACGCGAGTGGGCGGAGACGACGGCGGTTTCCGGTCGCTTGCCGAGGAACTGGACCGATTGCCGCTCGCCCTGGGCATCGCCGCCGCGACGCTGGTCGGCCCGCCGCGCCTGTCCTGCGCGTCCTACCTGCGACGGCTGCACGCCACCCCCATCGAGGTGCTCCTCGCACGGCCTCGCGGCGAGCCGTACCCCACCGGCGTCGCGCAGGCGATCATGCTGTCGGTCGGGCAGACTGGCCCCGCGGCCGCGCACCTGCTCGGCGAGTTGTCCGTGCTGTCGACGTCCGGTGTCGGTTTCGACCTGCTCGGCCCGCAGGCGGAGACGGCTCTGGCCGAGCTGGGTGCTCGGTCGCTGGTCACCTTCAGCCGGAGCGACACGACCGCGTTCGTCCACCGCCTCGTCCGGCGTGCCGTACACGATCAGGCCAAACGTGACCGCACCCTGTCCGAGATGATCGAGGCGGCCGCGCAGCGGCTGTGCGTGGCGGTCGAGGACGTCACCGACCAGGACACCTGGCGGAAGTTCCCCACGATCATGGCGGTGGCCGAGCATGCGACAACCTTGTGGGAAACCGTGGAGCAGGTTCCTGACGACGAATCCGCACAAATGCGCACGTCAGCCCAGCTCGTGCTCCGGGTCCGCCACGACGTGGCGTCCCACCTGGTCTATCTGAACGACGGCGCCCGGGCCATCCCGATCGCCGAAGCCGTTGTCAGGGGGCGTGAGCAGCTTCTAGGAGCCGAGCACCCGGACACCCTCACGGCTCGGCACACGCTGGCGCATGCCTTCGAGTACGCGGGCCAGGCAATGGAGGCCGCCGGACTTTACCAGCGCGTCGCGGCCGAGCGCTCCCGGATCCTTGGTGATGATCATCCGGATACGTTGTGGTCGCGCGCTTCGGTGGCCTTCTCGTACACGATGGCGGGCAGGGCATCGGAGGCGGTGCCGCTGCTGGATCGGATTGTGGCCGACCAGGAGCGGGCGCTTGAGCCCGACCATCCCACCCTGATCGCGGCGCGCTATTTCCAGGCCTACACCAACGTCGAGGGAGGCCGGCCCGGGCGAGGCATCAGGTTGTTCCAGCAGCTGATAGCTGATCATGAGCGGCTCTTCGATCGCGACTATCCCGATACCTGGGTCGTCAGAGGGCAGCTGGCGCGCGCGTACAAGGTGGCGGGCAGGGCTGATGAGGCTGTCCAGTTGTACGAGCACGTCGCCGGACAACAGGCGCGGCTGCTGGGCGCCGACCATCCCGACACGCTGATCACACGGCATGGCCTGGCCGCGGCGTATGAGGCAGTCGGACGGACCACGGACGCGCTCGCCGAATACGCATGGGTCGTGAACCGATTCGAGGCCGTCATGGGCACCGAGCAGACACTGACCAAGACCGCCAGAGACGACCTGGAGCGCGCCCACCGGAATCTCCGACAGGGTTGAGGCATCTCACCGAAATACGGCCGGTGCTGACGGCCGAGTGGCGGATGCGACGCTGTCGAAGGTGCAGCCCGCGCGGAGCCGGGCCGGTGCTACTCGACGCTCATGGATCCAGCCGCCGCGTTCGCGCGTACGTGCAGGTGTCCCTTGTCGGGGAAGGCCGGCGGATCGGGGGGAACCTCCGCCGAGGCGCCTGTGGGATCGACGCCGCCCTTCACCGCGATGTGGCCGACCGGCCCGCCGACGTCGCCGCCGCGCTCCAGTATGGCGAAGCTGAATCGGACGCCTGCGGCCCACCCTTCGTCCTGATCATCGATCCATCGACGCGCGTCCGCCTCGCTGACCAGAGAGGTGGTCAACCAGCGGCGCAGGAGCGGATCACGATGAGCCGCCACAAGGGCCGCCGCGTCCTCTCCTCGCCACGGCCGCAGGCGCAACGCAGGCGCGGACGCGGCCGGCTCCACGGACAGGACGACGGTCATGACGCTCCTCGATCGATATCACCGGCGGCGAGTGGCCCCTTCTCCCCAAGTCTGAGGCACGCCTTTGACCTGCGGTGCCTCAAGGCCACAAGCGCCGGGGCCGCACCAGCCATGACACCGCGGTGGTGTCATGGCCATCAGCGCCGCGACCAGGTCGGCGGTGTTGACCTTGCGGATCAGGACCGGGACAGCGCGGTGAGCTTGTCGACGTCGGCGGCGTAGACGGTCATCCAGTGCGGATGCAGCCGGTAGTAGACCACGTCGTTGTCCCAGTCGAAGAAGTCGTCGCCGTAGAAGTCCTTGAAGTAGGCGAGCAGGTCCGGCCAGTCCGCGGCCGGCTCGCCGTCCTGGGGGTTGAGGATCTCCACCGTGCCGTGCGTGAACACGCCCAGATCCTCCCCGCGCATGTGCGCGGCGCTGACGGCGGGCCGGGCGGCGAGATGGCGGGCCTTGGCGGCGCCGCGCGCCGTGCCGAAGTGCCACTTTCCGCGCAGGAAGTGCCCGTCCACACCGCTGATCCGCGGCTCGCCCTTCGCCGTCACGGTGGACAGGGCGAGGGTGCACATGCCGGTGAGGACCTGGGTGAGTTGCTCCGCGGTCAGTGTGCGCTCGGTGTTGATGATCGAGCGGAGGTGCGAGGTGGAGCGGGAGAGCGAGGCGCCGAGGAGAGCCTGAAGCTCTTTGAGATCTTCTGGTGTTTCGCGCATTGAGGTCCTTGTCCATCCGTGGGGCCCCGGTCCACACCCACATCGGTGCCGACCGGTGAATCCATGATTGATCTAAAACCCGACGTCTTGTGTCATGTTTTCCATCCGACCTGCGAGCGCCGCCCCAGCCGCCCGTCCAAGGCCGAGTCGGGCGATCAGCTGCCCTCCTGGGAAGTGACCGAGGCATTCGTCCAGGCGTGCGGTGAAGATCCCGCCACCTGGCGATCGAACCGGCTCACCGCCGACGCCGCCCGCGTACAAGATCCTCCGGCCACCGAAGGCACGGGGCTCACCGCCCCCGTAGCTGAGCCCGTACCTCCGGCGCGTTTGCCCGCAAGCCGCCTGCGGCTGTACGTGCTCCTCGGCGCGGAGCTGGTCATCGTCGGGATCGTCGGTGTCTGGACGACGTGTCCGTCCGGCTGCCGCAGGGCGCGGAGTTCGGCCGCCTGCGCCTTCCGTCGTGCCGAGCGAGCTGGGGACAGGTTCTGGGTCCGCACGGCTCCGACCGGGTCGTGCACATCGCCGTAGGAGGCGTAACAGGTCTGCGCGTAGAACCAGGTTCCTGGGGTGCTGTCGGTCATTCGCGCCCACGAGGCATCGCACAAGCGGCTGTAGCGGCGCTCCAGTTGTCCGCGCCTGGTGGGGAGCCGGAAGGTGGTGCGGGCAGCGATCGGGTCCAGCCCGACCGTCGCACTGCCTAACCCCAGGTGCCCAGCTCGCCAAGGGCCGTCCGGGCATACGCGCACTGGCAGGACAATGACGTCCTGGGTGGTCGGGGCGCTCGCCGGTGCCTTGGGGCGACGGGTGCTACTTCTCGGCCGCTCCGGGTTCCCCGCTGATGGATTCCTGATAGACGTCCGCGTAGGTGCGCGAGTCCTTGACCAGGTCGTCGCAGAAGGCAGCGACGTCGTTGCCGATGAGTTCCAGGACTCCCTTGCCGGCCGCGACGCCCTCCTCGAAGAAATCGACGATCCCTGAGAGCAGATTCCCACCGAGCAAGTCGATCGGTCCAACCTTGAACAGGTACCTCTGAATCTCCTTGTAGACGATCTGGTAGTCCGGCGGGAGGGCCTTGACCCGCGCCACGTGCGCCCGCCACTGCTTCTTGCCCTCGATGATGTCCTGGATGCCCACGTCAGCCTCCTAGCCGGCCCAATTTCCTTGCGACATTCCTGTTCAACTGCGCGCGCCACCGGTCGCGATAGCTCCGAGCCCCTTCTCCGCCGGCCAGCGCCGCGCAGAAACCCCCGATGTCGTCACCCAGCACCTCGTGAAGGCTCATCCCATCGGCCGCTGTCTCTTCGAGCAGCCCCAGAGCACCGTCCAGAATCGGCATCAGGTTCCGGCCCGTGAAGTCCCCGTAGGGAAAAAGATGAGCCTTGATCTGCTCCCACGCCGCCCGATAGTCGGCCGGCAATGCCCCGGCCCGGACTTCGAACGCCTTCCATTCCCTGGTGAGATCGCTGCCTGTCATGGTCTCCCAGAAGTTCATCTCCCGCCCTCCTTGAGCTTGTCGATCCGTGATGTGACGTACTCCCATTTCGCCCAGAACCTCGTGAGCTCCTCGCGCCCCGCGTCGTTGAGCGCGAAGAACTTGCGCGGAGGGCCCAGCCCGGACGGTCGTTTCGCCACCTGGACGAGCCCGTTCTTCTCCAGCCTCAGCAGGATGGTGTAAACCGTCCCCTCGACGACGTCGGCGAAGCCGAGTTCGTTCAGCCGACGCGTGATGGCGTACCCGTAGGTCTCCTCGCTGCCGATGATTTCCAGCACGCAGCCCTCAAGCGTGCCCTTCAGCATCTCCGTCAGGTCGTCCATCGTGGATCCTCTTCCGCCTCCCTTAGTACTCTGTAGTACCGATTACCACTACACAGTACCACATAGTAGTGAAATCATGCCCGGCAGGCGGCGGGCCACGGACCAGTTGTCCTGCTACCGGGCCGGAGGTTGAAAGCAGAGCTCAGCGGCTCACGGCGGTCTGCTGTCCAATACGCGACAGCTTCTCGGGAATGCGCACGTGATAGGCGCCGCTGACGTAGCCGTTCTCCACTCGCACCGCCACCACGCCGTCGATCTCGCCGTTGACTCGGACGAGCAGCCCCGGGCCGCCATTGATCTGCACCAGCTCGACCGACCTTTCCGCGTCGCGCTTCCACCAGCCGACGGCCAGCAGGCGAGCGACGTTGTCAGCCCCCACAATGGGCCGCAGCAGGGCATGCTTGACACCGCCGCCGTCGCACAGGGCGACGACGTCCGGCGCGAGGATGTCGAGCAGGCGGCCAGCGCGATGTCCTCGGCCACGTCGGGCGCGGTCAGCAACGGCTCGGGCAACCAAGGTCCGACATAGGACTCCTTACGCCAGGCTGATTGGCCGGGCGGGGCCGCTGGAAGCCCTCCTCCGCGAGGCGAAACGCGTCGATTCCAAGGAGGGTGCGAGTGGCTTCGCTATTCGCGACCAAGCCGGGTGATCCGCAATCGGGGTCGTGACCTGCGCCTTCGGGTGAGAAGCACCTCACTGCTCGATCCGCCAGCAGCCGGTGCCGTGCACGAGGCCGCCGGGCAGCGGGACGCGGTCAGCCATGCGGTCGCACGCGAAAAACCCGGCGACGTCGATGGTCATCCCCGCGATAATGGCCGACGTGGAAGAGATCGAGGTCGTCGTCGCCCATCAGGAGCGCGCGACCTTGCGCGTCGGCGACGTGTTCCTGAAGATCGACACTGATCAGACGCGCACCGAGGTCGAGGTCGAGGCGATGGCTATGGCGCCGATCCCGACTCCGGAGGTCCTGTGGCACAAGCCGCCCGTGCTCGCGCTCGCCGCCGTCCCAGGAACGGCGCTCGGCCGCCTCGGCGAGCCGTCGACCGCGTCGCCGGCGGCGTGGGCCGCGGCGGGTGCCGCCGCACGGATGTTGCACGACGCGCCACTGCCGCCATGGCCCGGTCGGAGCCTCGACGAGATCGCATCGCACCTCGACGGCGAATGCGAGTGGCTCGTCACGAACGGCGTCCTTCCCACCGACCTGGTCACGCGCAACCGCCGGGTTGCCGAGGCTGCGCTCCGGCCGTGGACACCGGTGTTCACGCACGGCGACCTGCAGATCACTCATGTGTTCGTCGAGGGTGACGAGATCACCGGCGTGATCGACTGGTCCGAGGCGAGCCAGGGCGATGCCCTGTTCGACCTCGCCATCTTGACGCTCGGACACGAGGAGCACCTTGACGACGTCGTCGCCGGCTACGGCGCCGACGTCGATCTCGACGTGATCCGCGCGTGGTGGTCGTTGCGAAGCCTGCTGGCCGCCCGCTGGCTGATCGAGCACGGCTTCGACCCGTCCTCGCCAGGCTGCGAGTTCGACGTGCTGAGATCCCGGATGTGAGGCCGCACAAGCCGGACGGCTATGAGTGCCGTTCTGCCGCATCGAGCGGGCCATCTCCCGAAGCGCGCCTCGTCTTCCGGACCGAAGAGGTCATGGTCCTCGAAGACATCGATCCCTCGGGGGATCGGTCCGGGCCGCCCGCCCGCGAAGGCGGGGAGTGGACGCTGCCCGCCCGCTGAGCCCTCAACAGCGCCACGGCGTGGCGCTGACCGACGCCGGCAGGCAGTTGCTGACCGACGCCGGCCCGCTGCTGGCCTCCGCGCACGCGGTCCGCCGCCGGGTGACCGTGGCCGCGCGGGGCAGCCGGCGGCTGATGGTCGGCTTCCGGGCGGGCATCGCGGTCACCCCGGCGATACGGCTGTTCGCCGACCGGCACCCGGACGTCCTGGTGGACGTGCAGCGGATCGAATGGGACGACAAGGCCACGATGCTGCTCGACGGCCGCATCGACGTCGGCTATGTGGGACTGCCCATCGACGAGGCCGGCCTGCGCGTCACCCCGCTGTACACCGAGCCCCGGGTGGCGGTGCTGCCCGCCGGCCACCGGTTGGCCGGCCGGGAGCAGATCGCCGAGGCCGACCTGGCCGGCGAGCCGCTGGTCTGGCATGCCGACACGAGCACGCAGCCCACCAGGCGCCCGCACCCTAACGCCGGGTACCTGGTGCGCGGGGTGGACGAGACGCTCGAGCATGTCGCGGCCGGCCGGGGCATCTCGTTCCTGGCCCGTTCGGCGACCGTGTTCTACTCACATCCGGACATCAGCTACGTGCCCGTCCCGGATCTGGCGCCCGACCAGGTATGCCTCGCGATGGCGGCATCGCGCACCTCGCCGATGGCCGACGACTTCTTCACCGCGGCTCAGGCGGCGGCTGAGATCACGGCCGAATGCGGGAACTATGAAATGTGGCAGCTTGGAAGCGATGCCGCTTCAAAGCACGGTTGAGCAGTTCGACTCACAACAGCAGCGCCAACAGGGGGCACGCGGCCGCAACAATGGCGAAGGCATTGAACCCGGGGCAGAGGCGATGTTGGCACACAGCGAGAATCGACATCGTCGCGCGGCCGGCCGCCCACCTTCGCCTTCTCCGTGCTCTGTCCGCAGGCAAAGCTCCAGATCAAGAGCCCCTTCAGGAGGGCTACACCCTTCCTGGAATCTGCCCGGCGATGGGCGTGCGATCGGGAGTACTGACCACTCAGGACGCTGCCCAGAAGTACCAGCCCTGGTCATCGAAGCAGGGATGGGTCTGTGTCCCGCCTGCCTGCACACCGTTCCTCCAGTATTCGCAGATTCCCTGAGTGGAGTAGGGGCCGTACCAGTGACCCGCCGTTTCCTTGGCCTGTGCGGGACTGACGGAGAGCAGTAGAGCCGCGAGGCCGCCGATCGCGGTAATGGCAATTCTTCCGGTGACGTTTCGCTTCATTTCTCCGCTTCCTTTTCGTCGTGCATACGGCCGGCTACGTCAAGCGCGGAACCGGTATTGGCAACCGTTACTTGCCCAGCGGAGAAAGCGACCGCCACTTCGGTTCCACGCGATTGAAGACAGACGCATGTCTGGAGGTGCCGAATATTTTCGTCACCCGTGTGTCATTCACGCTAATGTCCAAGAAGACGTGGCGCCAGGTAATCAGCAGGACATTCATAGGGCATTTCGCCGCCGAGGAGCGCGACGAAGGCGACCGCTGCGGAAGGCAAACTCCACCGACGCTCTCCAACCGCCACGTCGTCGACCTCGGCATCCCCACGATCAACGGCCGCAACACCGTCCCCCGCACTTCAAGTACTGAATAGGACAACTCCCACCATGCGGCATGTTCCCGCTGAAGTTCCCCTGACCGGAGGTCGCATCACCCCAGGTGTCGTCCGTGTCGCTGATACCGTTCGGCGGCCCGCCACGGCCTCCTCCGTCTTCGTTGCTCACCTGCTCACGCACCTCGAGCAATGCCAGTTCGCGGGAGCACCGCGCCATCTCGGACGGGATACAGCCGACCGAGAGATTCTCAGCTACCTGCCCGGCTGGGTGCCTGCCAAGTTCCAGCGCTGGAGCGACGCTCAGGTCGCTTCAACTGGAGCGCTGCTGCGCTCGTTGCACGACGCCACCCGCGATAGCGGCCTTACCGGGGAGCACCCGGTCATCTGCCATCATGACCCCGGACCCAACAACACGGTGTTCCGCGCCGGGTTGCCAGTTGCCTTCATCGACTTCGACACCGCTGCCCCTGGCAATCCGCTCGAGGACATCGGATACATGGCCTGGACGTGGTGCATCTCCTCCAAGGCCACCGCGCCGCCGGTCACCACGCAAGCAGCCCAGATTCGGGTGCTCACCGACGCCTACGGACTCCCCGCTGCGCGCCGCGCTGGTGTGCTTGATGCGATTCTCGATCGCCAATCACGTAATGCCCGATGGTGGGCAGAACGCCTGACTCACCCCGGCAATTGTCCGGCCAGTCCCGAACAAATCATCTCC
Organism: Nonomuraea insulae; assembly: GCF_042656245.1. Classification (NCBI taxonomy): domain Bacteria; kingdom Bacillati; phylum Actinomycetota; class Actinomycetes; order Streptosporangiales; family Streptosporangiaceae; genus Nonomuraea; species Nonomuraea insulae. The sequence continues at coordinate 35,401 of NZ_JBHSPA010000098.1, read as the reverse complement.
CGCATCGCATGGTCCGAACGTGAACACGCCTACACCAGCACCAACCGTCTGGTCTTCGCGGCGGCCCTGCGATGAACAACCACGTACCCCCGGCTCGCGCGCTGTACGACAAGGTGGGCAGGTTCCACGAGGGGCTCATCCACTACGCCTACCGGCGCGACGCGAATCGGACCTCCACCCAGCGCTGAGGGAGGTTTCCCCGAGGTTCGGCGATGCAAAGCCCGGTCAGACCTCCGGCGTCCAGAAGGCGACCAGGTTTGCCACGCCGTGTTCCACGACCTTCCAGGGGCCGGTGAATGCCAGAACCGCGATCGAGGCGGTGGGAAAGCCGGTCCGGTTCATCCGGGCCAGCAGGTCACCCTCGGCCTCGCCGGCCAGAGCGTCGGCCAGGCCGTGGATGCCGGGGTTGCCGCCCAGCACCAGAAGGTCGCCGACGTCCTCGGAGGTCTCGTTGATCACGGCGAGGAGTTCGCCCAAGCCGGCCTCATACAGTCGCTCGTCATATACGGTCCGGGAGCGCTGCGGGAGCTCGGAGACCATCAGCTTCCAGGTCTCCCGGCCGCGTACGGCAGTGGTGACGAGTGCGAGGTCGGGCGTGATGCCCGACCCGGCCAGCCATCGGCCGGCGACGGACGCGTCCTTGCGGCCGCGCTCGGCCAGGGGCCGTTCGTGGTCGCTCTCCGCGCTCCAGTCGGCCTTGGCATGGCGCACCAGGACGATCCGTCGGGGCGTGTCCATCGTCATCGCTTCCCACCCTCAGTAGTTGCTCAACCGCATAGAGCGACATACGGGGACGTGATTCCCAGCCGGGCCGCTCGTGAACCCAGGCGGTGGAGAACACCTGCTCTGGCCCCGCGATGCCGAGGAGAACGCCGCAAGAAACTTCAACACGCAGACTTGACGGGGAACACCATCGCTCACGACACCGACTCGTCGGCGGCCACCGCCCGCTCAGGCCGGTAGGACTGAGACGAAGCCTGCCGCGCTCAAGGGAGCATGCCGGTCTGCGTCATCGCTGTCGGGTCGCCGCGCTCAGCCTCGAAGTGCCGCTCCTCAGCGGTGGCGATGCCGCCGTCACCGGGCGGTGCTACGGCGTGCCGGTGATCGCACCGTCCAGGCTCGAGCGCTTGAGATCCAGCGTGCTCAGGTCGCATCCGCGCAGGTCGACGCCCATCAGGTCACACTCACGGAACGAAGTGTGGTCGAGGATCGCACCGGTGAAGACCGCGCCGGTCAAGGTCGCCGGCTGGATCATCGCACTGCCCAGCCGAGTGAAGGCGATGGTCGCGTCGACCAACTCGCTGTAGCCGAAGCCCGCGCTGGTCAGGTCGACGCCGGCCAGGTTGGCACCGGTCAGGTCGGCACCGGAGAAGATGACGCCGCGGGCGGAGGCTCGCGACAGGTCCGCGCCGGCGAGGTTGGCACCGGCGAAGACCATCTGGTCGAGGTTCAATCCGCGCAGATCGGCGCCGGAAAGGTCGAGTTCCTCCTCCGCGTGGTCGGCGCGCCACTGATTGAAGGCGAACGGCCCCTGTCTCAGGATCCCGATGACCTCCGCCGTTCCTGTGCCGATCTCCCCGTCGAGACGCCCTGCCTGCTCAGGACCGTCGATGGAGTAGGCGACGACGTCCTCCCTCGCGATGGCGAGCTCGGCGGCGAGTTCCTCGTCGTACGGATACATCTCCGCCATCGCCTCCATCATCGCGAGGCGAGTGCTCAGCAGTTTCAGCGCGTTGTCCCGATCGCCGTCGCTCGTGGCCAGGCCGGCGAGGCGTCGGAAGGCCAGGCCGGCTTCCGTGGCCGTTTCCGGGCTCGTGTCCGCCTGGAAGAGCCGGGTACGGATCGACGAGCACTCGGCCCAGGTCTCGTATTCCTTGTCCTTGTGTTCCGGCAGGTCGAGCGCGCCGTACACCTCGCCGAGGTGCTGCAACGAGTTGGCGAGCCGCTGGTCTGCTTCGATGAAGGCCGGGTGCTCGGCCGCGAGCTCGTGGTAGATGTCCACGGCGACAGTGAGGACGGCCTCGGCCGCCACCAGCCGGCCGTCGGCGAACCGGGCCTGGCCGCAGATGTCGTGCGCGGCGCCGAGGCAGAACCTGGCCTCGTCGCGCTCCGGGTGGGTGGCGGCCCATTCCTTGACGGCGGACAGCGACCGTTCTGCCACCTCTCGCGCGGCGCGCGGGAAATCGTGCCGGATCAACATGGTGACCAGGTGGTCACGGATGGGACGATGGTGGCCGTTGCCCGCCGGCACGTACGGCGCGATCTCTCCCAGGAGCGCCATCCCCGCGTACTCGAAGTCTGTCTCCAGACTCTCGATGACGGCGAGGACGAAGTGCGTCAGGTCACCCATCCCCTGGACCGCCAGCAGATGCCGGCAGACCGCGACGTAGTCGTCGAACGTGCCGGTGCCGTGCGTCCGGCTGTAGTGCATGTTCATGGCGCGCTCGTGACGGTCGGCGATCGCCGGGCCCTGGTGCGGCGCCAGCATCTCCGCGATCCAGCGGTCGGCGACGTAAACGGTCTCCCCGTCCCATCCCTCCCACGCGTTGAGCAGTCCGAGCTCGGCGAGCCGGGCCGCGGTGGCCCGCACGCTTTCGAGGGCCGCCCGCTCGGGCTCCGGGCGCTGTCTGCGGTTCGGCTCACTCGTGTCGCAGGTGACGGCCAGGTCGTGTGCGGTGACGGGGACGGTGAAGATCGCCGCCTGGAGCAGGGCCTCTCGCTGCTGTCCCGTCAGCTCGGCCATGACGAGGTCGAACGGTACGGCCCCCGGCGTCACGGCCGCGAGCCGCGCCCCCGCACCTTCGGGGTTCGCCGACAGCCAGGCGTCGACCAGTTGCAGGGACCGTGGATGCGCCGCGGTCGTGCCGACCACTCGCTCCCGGGTGGCCGGATCCACCGTGGACAGGAAGGGCAGCCCGGCTGCCATCTCGGTTCCCGCGGTCAGGTCCAGAGGGTCGAGCCGTAAGACACCGAGCAGGTTGTCCGTGGCCGGTGGCGGCGTCCGGCTGGTCACCAGCACCCGGCCCCGATCGGCGGCCTGGCACAGCCGGTCGAACACCTCGCCGAAGCCGGGATCCAGGTAGCCCGTGCCGTCGAGGTTCTGGCTCAGGTCGTCGAAGAGCAGGACCAGGGGGAAGCTCTTCAGCAGGCGGCAGGTCGTGTCGAACATGGCATCGTCCGACGGAGCCAGGCCGAGGTCCCCCATGATGCTCGCTTGTTCCTGGGAGAGCTCCTCGTCCCAACCTGAGAAGGCCTCTGTGACACCTCGGAACAGCGTTCGCGGAGACCATCTGCCCACCACGGCGGCCACGCCCCAGCCATCGGCCTGAAGCCGCCCCAGCACCTGGCGAGCCAGGGCACTCTTGCCCGCCCCCGCTCCCCCGGTGATCACAAGCCCGGCCGGACCCGCGTCCAGCATGGTCAGGGCGGCCCGCACGTCCGTCTCTCTGACCAGGCCGGGCGATCCGAGCCGCCGCACCTCTGGGCTCATGTTCGCTTCCACATTCACAATCGTCCTCCGACATGCACGACGAATTGACCGATCAAGCCCCGATTTCGGGTGAGCCTACTTGATCGTCGGCGATCTCTTAGGCGATCTCTGAAATAAGCCAGTTGTGGGCTGCGGCCGCTGGCCGTACCTGCCGTCACCGGCTGAGACGGCGCGTCGCCGTCCTGGTCATCGGCACGGACAGGCCTGGCCGGCGGTGGGCTCCGACCTGCGCCGCACAACAGCCGACTTGTCCCACGAGGCCGTGACGGAATGCAGGAGATCTGTCCGCGTCCTGCGGAGAATGATCCCCGTCCGGCGCACTTGGATAAGCCGAGAAACGATCCAATCTTCGCTCAGGACAACAATTCGGACGATAAAGAACAGGGGGTGCTCTCGCATCGAGGAGAGCAGGAGGTCAACAAACCAGGACACGAGGTAGATCCCTTGGCTCTTCTCCGTGGCGTTGCCGTGATCGTAGGATCGTCCGCGTGGATCTGGACGACATCGCCGCCCGGCTCGGAGTACCCGTCGAGGACGTCGAGCGCGTGCACCGGCTCGCCGGCGACCGGCCGTCGGCTTCGCTACCCGCCAAGGCCGACGCGCCCGCGATCCTCGACCGGCTCGCGGTGCGGCCGGACGACGCCGCCGAGATCATGGCGGGCTGGCCCGACCCCGGCTCTCCGCTGTGGACTCCGGAGCTGCGCTGGCTGCTCGACCGCTCGATCGCCCTGGTCCGCGCCGATCTCGGGGGCCACGGCTGGCTGCCGCCCGGTCCGGAGCTGCCGCGCGAACGGGGCCCCGCCTGGCGGCATCTCTACGTGTACGCGTACCTGGCCCTGGTCGAGGTCGTCACGAAGTACCACCGCGACCATGGCATCGCCGATGCCGTGTCGTGGGTGACCCTCGCGGATCTGGGCCGCAACCTCGCGCTCGACCGGCGGATGCACCGCGAGGGCTGGCCGGTCATGCAGAGCTGGCTGACGCTGCACGCGCGCGGCGGCGTCTACGAGCTGGGGCGGCTGCAGCACCATCGCGGCGGCACCACCATCGGCCTGCACATCCCCGAGTCGGGGCCGATGACCCCGGAGGCGGTCGCGGCCTCGCTCGACGAGGCCCGCGCGTTCTTCCCACGCCACTTTCCCGACGAGCGCTACACGGCGTTCTCCTGCGGCTCGTGGCTGCTCGACCCGCAGCTACTGGAGTATCTGCCCGAGGGCTCCAACATCGTCCGGTTCCAGCGGAGGTTCGAGGTGGAGCCCTACGAGGAGCCGGAAGGGCTGGACGCCGACGTCGAGGTGCTGCGGTTCGTGTTCCGCAGCCTGACCACGCCGCTCGACCAGCTGCCGCGCCGTACCGCGCTCCAGCGCGCGGTCGTCGACCACCTGAAGGCCGGCCGCCACTGGCACTGGCGCCGCGGCCGCTTCCCCATCTAGCCGCGGTCACAGTCGCCGGGTGCCGTGGTCAATGACCTGCATTACGGTACGGCCTACCGGACGTGCCCGCGACCGACATCCCGGTCACGGCCGCCTTCCGGTCGCTCGGCCGCCCGAACACCGTCACGAGCCGGCTGGAGGTGCGGCCGCGGCCGGCGGACCGGGTGTTCATGCGGGAGGCCGAGGACTCACGCGACAAGATCGGCGAGGCGGGGATCACCGCCTGCGCGACCTGCTCGGGCGGGCAGAAGGTGCGCAACATCGGTGGCGGACCTGACCAGGGCAGCGTGCCGGACGCGTACGTGCTGTTCGAGGACCGCGAAGACGTACCTGGCCAGCTGCTGCAACAGCACGGCCGACCAGGTCGGCGGTGCTTCGTCCTGTGGGCCACGGGCCACCCGGATGCTGAACTCGATCCCCCAGCCCGACTCCTCCGGGTCGTCGCTCACCTTCTCGTAGAGCTCGGACATCCCGAAACTCACCAGGTGCCAGTGCGGTCGCGGCTCGTCGAGAGTGTAGATCCGGATCGCGTCCAACGGATCGGACCACCAGCCGAGTACGGCACCTCGGTCGCGAAGGTGCCCACCGGTTCGGTGTCGCCGTAGAGATCGCGCAACGCCGTCTCGATCGCCGCCCAGCCGGACTCCTCGACGTCCGTGGAGATGGAGATCCCGGCCCCTTCCGGCAGGTCCTTCACCTGCCCGTGGATCTGGCCGGCGACGCTGACGCCGACCACGAAGTCGAGGGCGTCGATGTTGCCGACCGCGACCGGGCCGCCGGCGACCGGCGGGCGCTTGAAGTCGTAGATCTGTTTGGCGCCGGGCACGATCCCGGCACGTTCGGCCTCCCCGGCCAGACCGGCCATCAGGTAGCGCTCCTGGCCCTCCGGCGTCTCCAGCTCCGCTCGCAGCGCCTCGACGCCGACCCAGCACCGAGTCAGCGTGCCGGTCCGGCAACAGCCCGACCGGGGCGGCATGCTCAGCCCGCGAGCAAGGCGTTGGCCTCGGTGATGAATTTCTGCGCGGCCTCGTCGGGGGTCATCCGATTGAAGATGACCTCTTCGGCGTATCGCCTGAGGAGGTCCTCCATGGCGCTGGAGCCCTTTGGCGGGGCGGCGGGCGGATCGGTCAGTTCGCCACGGACCTTGTTCACGAATGCCATCGTCTTCAGGTCCGCGGCCGGCAGCTTGGCGCTGACCGCCGCCAGCACCTTGGCATTGGCCGGCAGGCCGCGGTCGCTGAGGATGATCTGGCCGGCCTCGGCGTCGTTGATCATGAAGTCGATGAATTTCGCGGCCTCAGCCGCGTGCTGCGACCCGGAGGAGGCGGTGTAGAGCATGGCCGGCTGCAGGAACATGCCGCCGGTCCTGGCACCCTCGATCTTCGGCATCCGCAGCAACTCCAGGTTCTGGCCCGATGCCTTGACGGCCGCGCCGAGAACGTTGCTCCACATCATGGTCGTCGCGCCGGTGTTGGTGCCGATCAGCGTCTGTTCGATGCCGGCGTCGTACAACTCCGCGGTCTTGGCGGCAGCGGGGGCTCCCTCCGTCTTGATCAGGTTCTGCGTGATGGCCAGCCAGTCCTTGATGGTCTGCGGCGACAGGCCGATCTTGTTGCCGTTGTAGAGCTGCTCACCCTTCTGCGCGGCGTAGATCTGCAGGTACGCCGGGTTCCAGGACAGCTGCGTACCCGTGATCTTGCCCCCGCTGCCGGCGGTGACCTTGGAGCTGAGCTCGACGAAGTCCTCCCAGGTCCACGAGCTGTCATCGGGAGGCGTGGCCTTGGCGGACTGGACCAGGGCCGGGTTGATCACCATGGAGAAGGCGTTGACGCCGGTGGGGATGGCGTACTGCTTGCCGCCGACGGCGCCGGTGGCCAGCACCTTGCCGTCGATGTCGGAGGTGTCGACCTTGGAGGCCAGCTCGGCCAGCGTGCCGCGTTCGGCGTACTCACGCAGGCCACGGATTTCCAGGGTCATGACGTCGGGCGCGTCCCTGCCTGCGACCTGCGTGGACAGTCTTTCGTAGTAGCTGGGGAAGTCGGAGACCTCGCCCTCGACATCGATGGCCGGGTTCTTCGCCTCGAACTTCGCGATCGCCGCTTCGGTCATCTTCTGGCGCGCGTCACCGCCCCAATAGGAGAAGCGCAGCTTGATCTCGCCGTCGGCGCTCTCGCCGCCGCCGCAGGCCGCGGTGACCGCCAACATGGCGGTGGCGAGCAAAGCCGTCGACCAGATCTTCTTGCCAGAGCTCACGGCTCTACCTCCGATGGGACTTCCGCTGGGGGGTGGAAAGCTTTTCGGCACCGTTGACTCGTGCGCATAACACGAGTCAACGGTGCGATGTTAGCGCGGTGATCGTCCATGCGGACATGACATTCCGGCCGCGATCATGCCGAAGCACCCCGTACTTTCGAGGCACTCACCGTGTCGGGGGCGTCCATGATCCGTCGACCGCGATGCCGGCGGCCGCGGCGATCCGATCGCGGGACTCCAGCAGCCGTGCCCGCAACGCCGCCAGGTCCAGGCCGAGCAGCCGGCCGTCCCGCTTGACCGCTCTGCCGGCGACGAAGACGCTGTCCACCAGGCCCGGATGGCCGGAAGCGACGATCGTGCCGACGGGGTTGCCGACGGGGAAAACCGAGAGGTCCTCGGCGTCGAGCAGGACCAGGTCGGCGTCCTTGCCGATGGCGATGCTGCCGGTTCGGGCGTCGAGTCCGCACGCGCGGGCGCCGTCCACCGTGGCGAACTCGATGACGTCTCGCGCTCTGAGGCCGCCGTCCAGGCCGCGCTGCGCGGCGAGCGCCGTGCGCATGGTGGCGAACATGTCGCCGCCGGCGGACGGGCAGTCGTCGATGGACAACGACGGGCGGATTCCGGCGGCCAGCATGCGGCCGGTCTCGGGCCAGCCGAAGCCCATCTTCAGCTCGACGTCCGGGCTGATCGACACCGAGCAACCCGCATCGGCCATCATCGCCACCTGGTCGTCGGAGATGCCGTTGCCGTGCACGAAGGTCGTGTGGTCGTCCAGCAGCCCGCGGTCACGCATGTCGGCGATCGGACGGCGGCCACGGGGCCAGCCGGTAGCGCCGTGCACGTGCACGCTCACCCGCAGCCCAAGTTCCCGCGCCAGCGCGACATCGGTGGCGGTGGTGTCCATCGTGGTCAGTTGCGGCCCGCGCAGGCCCAGCATCATGCCGCCGTCGGGCAGCTGCGACCGTACGCGCGTGATCTCGGGTGCGATCGGCTCGTCGCCGACGCCCGCGCAGTAGCAGAACACCGAGCGGCCGGGCGCCTCGCGCAGCGCCTGGATCGCGGCGTCGGCGTTCTCCGGACGGTCGGAGCAGTGGAACCAGTCGAGCATGGTCGTGACGCCCGAGCCGAGCGCTTCGATCCGGCCGAGCAGGTTGCCCAGGTAGACGTCTTCCGGCTGGTAGTGCGGCCGTAGGGTGCCGTGCATGGCGACGCGGTACTGGTCGAACGTCCAGTCCGCGCCGATGCCGCGGAACGCGGTCTGCCAGGTGTGCCGGTGGGTGTCCACGAAACCGGGCATCACGATCTTGCCCGTGGCGTCCACGACCTCGGCGTCGGCCGCGGCGACGGTGGCGGCGACCGCGGCGATCCGGCCGTCCTCGATGAGCACGTCTCCCTGCGGGAGATCGCCCACGGCTGGGTCCATGCTGACCACCATGCCGCCACGCAGCAGTGTCCTCATCGGGTGAGCACCTCCCCGAATGCCCAGGAGGCGATGTGGGTGTGGATGCGGAATGCCATGGCGTCCTTTCAACTGAGTTGACGCGTCAACTCTAAGAAGGCCGAGTTGACGCGTCAACTCAGTTGCTCAGTATGATTTCCGCCATGGCGGAGATCCGTACGCTGGAACCCGAGGAGTGGGAGTTCTGGGACACCTGGATGCGCGCGCAGCGCCTGCTCGCGCGGGAGCTCGACCGTGGTCTGCAGCGCGACTGCGGCATCTCGAAGGCTGAGTTCAGCGTGCTGGTGACGCTGTGGCGGGCACTCGGTCGCGAGATGCGCGTCGGCGAGCTCTCCGAGTCGCTCGACTGGGAGAAGAGCCGCGTCTCGCACCTGCTGACGCGCATGGAGAACCGCGGCTTCGTGGAGCGGACCCAGAGCGGGGCCGACGGCCGCCGCACTGGGATCGGACTGACCGTCAAAGGCCGCCGTGCCGCGCAGAACGCCATCCTCGTGCACGGCGGCAACATCCGCCGCTACTTTCTCGACTCGCTCGCACCCGAGCAGGCCGCTGCCATCCGGGCCTGGAGCGAGCAGCTGATCGACCGCATCGAGCCTTACGGCGGCGACCTCCCATGACCTGACCGGCCTCAACAACCAGCCGGACACACGATGCGGGCCCGTCTTGACGCTCTGACATGGAGCAGCGCACCGTCAGCTCCTTTTCGGACTTTGACCGTCACGGGATGTGCTCCGTCCTACCCCCCAACACAGAAGAGGCGTGCATGAACCGAGCGGACGCGGCGTGGAGAAGACAGGCGGGACTGCTCGCGATGGCGGCCGCCGTCGTGGTCTCGGGAGGGATCTCGGCGGTTCCCGCCCAGGCCGATGAGCCCGCCCCCGTCGCCCTGGCCGAGGTCACCGGAGCGGGTGCTCAGGTCGTGACGTCGCCGGACGACGATCTGCGGGTCGCGGTCACCACCGCAGGCGGGCGCCTCACCTACAGCGTGAACAGCCACGGCAAGGCTCTCGTCGGCGCATCAGGGCTCGGCGTGGACCTCGCGGGACGCCCCAGCCTCACGCGGGACATGAGCATCGACTCCGTCGACCGGCGCACGATCAACGAGACGTGGAAGCCGGTCTGGGGGACGTCGAGCAAGGTCAGGAACCACGCGAACGAGCTCACCGTCCACGCGATCCAGGCCGGCACGGGGTTCAGGCTCGATCTGGTGTTCCGGGTCTTCGACGACGGGGTCGGCTTCCGCTACCACTTCCCCGGCCAGAGCGGCCTGGACGCCTACACCGTCACCGCCGAGCAGACCGAGTTCGCCCTCGACCCCGCCGCGCGGAGCTGGTCGATCGCCGCGGGCAAGACCTGGTCCGCCGACGAGCAGCACTACCGCGATCTGCCTCTGTCCGGCGTCTCCACCGCCCAGACCCCCATCACCGCCTCGCCGGCCGCCGGCTCCTACGTGGTGGTGCACGAGGCCGACCTGACCGACTACCCCAGCATGACGCTGAAGTCGGTACCCGGGCGGCCTGGCGTGTTGTCCAGCGACCTGATCGCCCTGCCTGACGGCGCCAAGGCCAGGCTGAACGGCGAGTTCTCCACGCCCTGGCGCACCCTGACCGTGGGCGAGCGCCCCGGCGACCTGGGCGAGTCCCATCTGATCGAGAACCTCAACGACGCGTGCGCGATCTGCGGCGACACCTCCTGGATCAAGCCCGCGACGTACGTGGGCGTCTGGTGGGAGCTTCAGCGCAGGCAGACCACCTGGACCGCCGGGCCCAAGCACGGCGCGACCACCGCACGGGTCAAGCAGTACATCGACCTGGCCAGGCAGGCGGGCGCGAAGTTCGTGCTGGCCGAGGGCTGGAACACCAACTCCGGCGGTTCCTGGGCGGGCCAGGACTTCCTGACCCCGCAGGCCGACTTCGACCTGCCCGAGGTGCTCCGGTACGCCGCCGACAACGGCATCGGGTACATCGCCCACAACGAGACCCGGGGCGACATCGACTACTACGACCAGAACCTGGAGAAGATCTTCTCCAGGTACGAGGAACTCGGCATTCACGCCATCAAGACCGGCTACGCCACGAAATTCCTGCTCGGCGGCGTCAACCGCAGCCACTACGACCAGGAGGCCGTCCGCCACTACCAGCGGGTGATCGACGCGGCGGCCCGGCACCACATCACGATCGACGCACATGAAGCGATCAAGCCGACCGGCCTGGCGCGCACCTACCCGAACATGATGACGGGCGAGGGCGTCGCGGGCATGGAGATGCAGAACTACATGGGCGTCAATGGCAACCCGCTGGCACAGGCCACGATCCTCCCCTTCACCCGGTTCATGGGCGGACCCGCCGACTACACGCCCGGCGTCCTGAACGTCACCTGGGACCCGGTCCGGCTCGGCACCCGCGTCCAGACCACCTCGGCCGCGCAGCTCGCGTTGTACCCGACGTTCTTCAGCCCGATGCAGATGCTCGCGGACACCCCCGAGAACTACGCCGCCCACCCGGGATTCGCCTTCCTCAAGGACATGCCCGCCACCTGGGACGAGACCCGCGTCCTGGACAGCATCATCGGGGACTACACCACGACGGCCCGTCGGAGCGGCGACACCTGGTATCTCGGCGCGATCACCGATGAGAACGACCGGACCCTTCAGGTTCCGCTGTCGTTCCTCCCCCACGGCATCTTCGTGGCGGAGACCTACGCCGACGCCCAGGAGACCACCTGGAAGGGCGACCCGCTGCCCGTCGAGCTCCGCAGGACGCTGGTCCGATCGTCCACCCGGTTGTCCATGTCTTTGGTCGCCGCCGGCGGGCAGGCTGTCAGGATCAGGCCCGCGACCGCCCGGGACCTCACCCGCCTCCCCTGGTACGCCGGCCCCCGGGCCGGCTACGGCACCCCAGAAGCCGTGCTGGACCCGGCCACCCAGCAGCTCACCGTGAAGGCTCCCCTTACCAACAAGGGCAGCACCGTCGCCGAATTCCAGGCCCGGCTGTTCCTCGACGGTCGCGCCGCGGGCCAAGCGCGGCGTGTCCGCGTCGCGGGCGGTGGAACCCGGACCGTCGAGTTCGTTCTGCCCGCCGCCGAGGTCCCCGACCAGGACTTCCGGGTCGCGATGGGCGCACCCGGCGGCGAGCGCGGCAAACCGGTTCCGGTGGCGCAGCCGCGTTCACTGCTCGACCTCGTTCGGAAGCTGCGGAAGTCCGGCGGGGTGACGTCGTCCGCGATGGCGCTCCTCCAGCCGGCGATCTCCAGGGCCGAGACCGCGCTCCGCCGGGGCGACGTGATCGGCCGTCTCCTGGCACTTCAGGAAGTGCGGCTGGCGCTCTACGCTCTTTCCCTCGCCGAGGTGACCGCGCAGGCCCGAACCGCCATCGACGACCGGCTCGCCGCCCCGCTAGGCACACCGCAGGCGCTCTTCTCCCTCGCGCTGAAGGTGCGGCTCGCGACCGACGCGGGAGCCCTCGGCCCGGCGCTGTCCGGCAGGCTCAGCACCGAGGTCAAAGCCTCGATCACCGCCGCGGCCGCGAACGACCCGGCAGGGATGAGGGAAGCGCTCAACCGGTTCACGGCCCTGGTCACGGCCGAGCCGATCCCGGAAGACGTCGCGGCCGACCTGCTGGCCGTCAGCGGAGTGCTCGCCACCGGGCCCCGCAGGATCGAAGCGGAATCCGCGCAGCTCCTCAGCGGCGCGTGCCTGCGCACCGACCACACCGGCTACACCGGCACCGGCTTCGTGGCCTGCATGAAGACCAAGGACAGTGGCGTACGGTTCAACGCCCCGGTCACCATCGACGGCCTCTACACCCTCCGCCTCCGCTACGCCAATGCCATGGGCACCGCCCAGACCATGACCCTCGGCAGCGGCACCCAGTCCATCCAGCTCACGCTCCCCACCCTGGCCAACTGGGACACCTGGTCGGAGCACCAGCTCAGCCTCCCCCTCGCCCCTGCCACCCCGCTCACCTTCGCCTTCGGCCCCAACGACAACGGCAACGTCAACCTGGACTCCATCACCCTCGACCCCGACCCCGGAGTCATGCACCGATAGCCCGCATCGGCCAGCCGAACGCGCCGCTCTCAAGGCGTCAGATGGCAAGGACTGCGCGCTGATCACCGCCCGAGGCACGCACACGGATGTCGAGGTCGCGACGTATCTCCCGTCGTGGGAGTGACAACCGCGAAAGGAGGGGGGCGGCCATGGCTCCCGGCGGCCCACTGCGAGAATCGAAAGGTGGCAGGAACGATCAGCAACGGATAGGAGCCGACTCATGGCGATATCAACGAACGCGGCAGCCGCCGGCACGATCGGCATCGGCGGTGACCTCACCGTCAACCGCCTGGGGTTCGGCGCCATGCGGATCACCGGTGACGGCATCTGGGGCGAGCCGCCCAACCTCGACGACGCCAAGGCGGTCCTGCGCCGCGCCGTCGAACTCGGCGTCAACTTCATCGACACCGCCGACTCCTATGGCCCGCACGTCAGTGAGAACCTCATCGCCGAGGCGCTGCACCCGTACCCCGACGATCTCGTGATCGCCACGAAGGGCGGTCTGGAGCGGACCGGACCCGGCCAGTGGCCCGCCAACGGCCGGCCCGAGCACCTCAAGGAGGCGTGCGAGGGCAGCCTGCGGCGGCTCCGGCTGGAGCAGATCCCGCTCTACCAGTTCCACCGCCCCGACCCGAAGGTGCCCATCGAGGACTCGATCGGCGCCCTGGTCGAGCTGAAGCAGCAGGGCAAGATCCGGCACATCGGGGTCTCCAACTTCGACGAGGACCAACTGCGCAGGGCGCAGAGCCTCACGCCGGTCGTGTCCGTACAGAACCGCTACAACCTGAGCGACCGTTCGTCGGAGTCAGTGCTCGACCTGGCCGAGCAGGAGGACCTGGTCTTCCTGCCCTGGGCGCCCATCCAGGACCTCGGCGACCAGGCGGTACGGCAGGCGGCCGAGGCGCACGGGGTGTCCACACGGCAGATCGTCATCGCCTGGCTGCTGGCCCGTTCGCCGGCCGTGCTGCCCATCCCCGGCACAGGCTCCGTCGCCCACCTGGAGGACAACATCGCCGCCTCGAGCATCAAACTGGAGCCAGAAGAGGTCTCGGCACTCAACGACGCGGGGTCCTGAACCTTACTGCTGGTGAATCCTTGATCCGTCGGACCTGCGCCCTCATGTCGCTGTGACGGAAAGCTGATCGGCGGCGATGCCGGCAGGCCACATGAGATGGCGCACGCCCCGTCGGCGCGGCCTCAGGTGACGAGCGGCTTCTCGAAGCAGGTGGAGTAGGTCATCGAGGTGTAGGGCGGGTAGATCGGGATGCGGGTGTAGCCCTCGCGCTCGTACAGGCGGATCGCCTCGGGCTGGCGGTCCCCGGTGTGCAGGATGACGCGCGCGGCGCCGAGTTCGCGGGCGGCCTGCTCGGCCGCCGCCAGGAGGCTGCGCGCCACCCCGCTCCCCCGGTGCGACGGAATGACATACATCCGCTTGATCTCGATCTCCTCACCGAGGCGGCGCAGCAGTACGTGCCCGACAGCCTGATCGGCGTCGAATGCGACACCGGTGTACACGACGGACCCGGCCTCGATGGCCACCGCAGGGGGCCGGCTGCCGGGCTCGGAAAACCGGTCGCCGTAGCGCCGGCCCAGCTCCTCCGTCACGGCCGCGCGCAGTTCCCCTGCCGCCGGGTCATCGTAGGATACGGCCCGGATGATGTACGTGGCCCGCTCGGTCGTCATTCGCCGCTCCATGTGCAGTGCTGTCGTCCCTGCCGGCCTGCGGTGTCGCCGCAGCATTGCCGGCTTCTGCAGCCTATGGGGGCTCACAGGGTCCCGAAACCCGGGGCCCCTGACAAGAGCGGAGCAGGCGGTGCGGCACCACTACTGGCTCGAGCTCCACCGCTCAGGGCACGCCGGGTTGAGTCCTTGCGCCGAGAGGGGCGCTGCCTCGTGATGACGGCCTGGGTGTCGCATCGTCACGAGTCAGGCCCGTTGCCGCGACAGTTGGTCCGGGTGGGCTTCCCATGCCCTGCCGAGAACGGCGTATCCGCGATCGGCAAGGGCGTGCTCGTCTGGGGCGAGGTCGGCTAGGCGCTCTCAGGCGTACTGATCGAACCGGCCGACGCGTAACCGATCGCGATGACACATGTCTCGCTGGGCCGGCAGCCGGCTCATCCACAAGATCGGGCCAGGCATCTGCACCGCCCGGCCAATCTCCTCAGCACCCTTGCCGGCAGCCCAAACCCGGCCTTGCGGTCAGGCCCGGCCCCTGGATCGGCGGGCTCAGTGGACGGCGGCGGGCCGGCGGAAGGTGGCGCGCCAGCGGTGCCGCTCGCCGTCGCGCAGCTCCTCGACCTTCACCCTCTCCATCCCGCCGGCCGCGAACGTCTCGATCTCCGACGGCGTCAGCGGCCACGGCGGCGCGAACACCGGCCCGCCTTCCTCCCGCCCGGACGCGATCACCAGCAACGTGCCCCCAGGCCCGACGAACTCCGCGACCTTGGCGATGGCCCGCGCGTGCAGCGGCTCCGGCAGCGCCTGCACGGTCATGACCTCGACCACGAGGTCGAACGCCCGCCGCCACGCCGCGGGCGGATCCAGCAGGTCGGCGACCTGGTAGCGCACCTCGCTCCCCTGGAAGCGCTCCTGCGCGAGCCGCACCGCCGACTCGCTCACGTCGAACGCGACCGTCTCGTAGCCGAGCCCCGCCACGAACTCGGCGTCGTCACCCAGCCCGGCCCCCACGACCAGCGCCCGCCCGTGCCCGGGGGCGCCCCAGTCGGCCAGCAGGAAGTGGGGTGAGCGCGAGTCCCAAGGCACGATCGCGTCACCGGTCGCCGACTCGGCGTAGAGCCGCTCGAACCAGCCGGTCGCGTCTCCCTGCGCCAGAGACTCGGCGGCCAGCCTGATGGCGTCCTCGTCCGGATCTCGCCCCGCCATCGGCACCCCCCAGCAGAATCCTGTACGGCTCGCCGTGCTCGCCCGCCGCCGCCAGTTCTACCACGCCCATCCGGCCTCCCAGCGGCCCGGCGAGCACGCGCTGAGCGAACAGGCGTTCGTACACGTATCCCTTGCCGGCGCACCGCCACGTCGAACAGCGGGATGAGCGCGCAGACGCAGGGATCGTCACGTGTTGCCCTCCGCGAGCCGGTAGACCTCCATCGCCCGCTCCGCGCTTTCCCGCAACGCCGCGTCAACGCGGGAGGAGATGGCGAGGAACGCCCAGACGTGGCGGTTCATGTGCCACAGCTCCCGGCGGCGGTCGGGCAGCCGGGCGGCGGCGGCCCGCGTCAGCCCGAACACCTCCAGCCAGTCACTCAGCCAGTGCGGCGTGCAGGCCGCGAACCAGCGCATCGCCTCACCGAGTTCGGCCACCTGTTCGTGCCGATCGGCGGCGGCCGCCAGCCGCAACGCGGCCAGCCAGGTGTCCCTTTCGACCTCCAGCCAGGCCCGCGCCTCCTCCTGCGTGACGAGCGGAACCAAGCCCTTGTAGCCGGGCGGCGGCGCGCCGTGGTCGGGTTCGAACCACCGCCCGGCCACGGTCGCGGTCCCCGTACGGACCGGATCCCATCGAGTGTCACCGGCTGGATCGACTTCAACCACAACGGCCGCTTCGATCCCCTTGAGCGGGCCACCGCACAGGCCGCGAAGTCCGCCACGACCGCCAAGCTGAGCTGGACCATTCCGCAACCGCCGCGCACCGGGCCCACCTGGATGCGGCTTCGCCTCACCGCACGGGCCAGGGCGGCGGTATCACCGACCGGCTGGTCCGACAGCGGCGAGGTGGAAGACCACCGGGTCCAGCTCGTCCGGCTGAGCGCGGGTGCGGCGCCTGGCCGCTGAGGCGCCCTGACGTGCCCGGCCCGCTCAACAGATCCTCAACGAGGTCTCAACATCGTCCGCCGCACCATGAGGCGGGGGACCTCTGGGTCTACGGCCGGGTCAAGGAGACGGGGACGCACGGCTGGATGTCCCTCGGCAACTTCCGTACCATTCGCCACCCGAACGTCGATCGCGATCACACGCAGGGAGCCGTCATGAAAGTCAAGAGACCCGCGGCCATCACCTTCATCCTGGCGTTATGCCTGGCCGCCGCGCCGATGACCGCCGCCGAGGCGGAGGTCACCGGTCCTCCGGTCATGAACGCGCCGGTGTTCAACCACCCGGCGGCCGACTCGGGGATCCCGGGGAGCCCGAGTGCCGGGCAGTCGGCCGTCATGGACCAGCTCATCAGGCTCGTCAAGGCCGTCCCGGCGGGCGGTGAGATCCGGTTCGCGATGCACGAGTTCGTCCCCGGCGACCGGTCGAGCGAGGTGGCCTCGGAACTGGTCGCCGCGCACGCCCGGGGCGTCGGCGTACAGGTCATCATGGACAGCCAGGACGACGGCCGGAACGACGCGATCTTCGGGCAGCTCAGCGGGGCCCTCGGCACCACGGAGACGGCCACGTCGTGGGCCGTGCGCTGTGAGTATCCCAGCGAGACCCTCAGCCGCGGCTGCATCGCCAGGAACTACCTGCACGACAAGTTCGCCACCTTCTCCAGCGTCGTCGCGAACGGCGTCACCTATGCCAAGGTCGTCTTCCAGAGCTCGTCGAACCTGTCGAACTGGTATCTGTACAACTCCTACAACGACGGGTTCACCCTCTCCGACGCCGTGGTCTACGACGGCTACGTGCGCTATTTCAAGGATCTGCGGGCCGGGCGCCTGCAGCCGGTCAACCCCGACTACTTCTGGACGACTCCCACCGGCTCTGCGTACAAGGGGCATTTCTTCCCCCGCCTCTCCTCCGGCGGCGACCCGATCGCCAACGTTCTCAAGCTCATCAAGTGCAGCTACCAGGACGCCGGCGGCGTCACCCGCCAGACCGACATCCGCCTGGCCCTGACCGCCTTCAACGCCAGCAGGAAGGCGATCGCCGACGAACTGCTCAGGCTGCGCGGGGAGAACTGCTGGATCGACGTCGTGTACTACGACGACCCCGAGAGCAGGAACGTCACCGAGTACGTCAGGACGCTCCTTGCCCGCCAGGCGTCGAACGGCAAGTACATCCAGGTCAGGCCGTGCCGGTTCACCGTGGGCAACCGGTCCGTGGTGCCCCACACCAAGCTCATGATGATAGACGGCTACTACGACGACGACATCACGCCCCGCGTCTACACGGGCAGCGCGAACTTCACCACCCTGGAGAACGCCGACGACTCCATGCTGCGGATCGCGGGCCGCGACGTGCACAGCAAGTACCTGTCGTGGTTCTACGAGATCCGCAGCGCCTGCGGCGGCTGATCAGCGGGTCCGCGGGCGGGGATGAGAGGAGTCATCAAATGTGCCATCCTGATCAAGATCTCCTCCCAGAAGGATGGCCGCGTGCAATTTCGCATCATGGGGCTGCTCGAAGTACGCGACGATGACGGCCGAGATCGCACGCCGACCGTGCCGAAGCATCGCGAACTGCTGGCGTTGTTCCTGTTGAACGCGGGACGGCCGATGACGGCCGAGCGGCTGCGCAGGCTGCTGTGGCCGAGCGAGGGCGGCGACCGGTCCGACTCCCTGATCCGCGGCTACGTGGGGCAGCTGCGCCGGCTGATCGGCCCGGACACGATCACGACCGTGTCCGGCTCGTACATGCTGGCTCCCGGCGAAGGGCAGCTGGACGTCGACCGGTTCCGGCTGCTCGTGGACCTGGGGGCGCACAAGGAGGCGCTGGCGCTGTGGCGGGGCGAGGTCCTGGAGGACGTCGACCCCGAGGGCGAGCGGTGGGTGGAGACGCGGCGGCTGCGCGAGGAGCTGGCGGAGCTGCGGCTGCTGGCGCTGGAGCGCAGGCTGCAGGCGGACCTGGACGCGGGACGGCACCGCGAACTGCTGGCCGAGCTGCGGCGCCTGACGGAGCAGCACCCGCTGTGGCAGCGCTTCCGCGGCCAGTACATGCTGGCCCTCTACCGCAGCGGCCGCCGGGCGGACGCGCTGGTCGCGTACGCGATGCTGCGCGACGAGCTCGACGGCGGGCACGCGATCGAACCGGACCCGGAGCTGCAACTGCTGCACCACCGCATGTTGCATGATGACGCGTCGCTGCACGTGTCAGCCGGGCCACCGGTGTTGCTGCCCCCCGACATCACGGACTTCACCGGCCGGTCGGACCTGCTGGACCGGGTGGTCGGCGGCGGCCAGATCAGTGGCCAGACCCGTGGCCAGACCCGTGGGCACGTCAGCGGGCAGGTCGTGGTGCACGGCCAGGCGGGAGCGGGCAAGTCCGCGCTGGCCGTGCGCGCGGCCTGGCGCGGGCGCGAGGGTTTCCCCGACGGCATCCTGTACGCCGATCTGCGCGAGACCACGGCACCGGCGGCGGTGCTTGAGGACTTCCTGCGCTGGCTGGGCTGTCCGGCGCAGGCGATACCGGCGGCGCCTGAGCAGCGCGAGCGGCTGTTCCGCACCTACACCGCCAACCGCCGGCTGCTGGTGGTGCTGGACAACGCGGCGGACGAGGCGCAGGTGCGGCCGCTGCTGAGCTCTTGCCCGACGGTGGTGACCAGCCGCTCCCCGCTCGGGGGACTGCCCGGCGCACTGCGGCTGTCGGTGGGCGTACTGGACGACGGGGACGCGCTGGAGCTGCTGGTCAGGAGCTCCGGAAGGCCCGCGAACGATGCGTTACGCAGGCTCGCGCGCTTCTGCGGCGGCCTGCCGATCGCTCTGCGGATCGCGGGCTCCCGGCTGGCGGCCCGCCCCGAGTGGACCGTGGACTACCTGGTGGGGCTGCTGGAGGACGAGCACGAGCGGCTGGATCGGCTGCACGCGGGCGATCTGGCGGTGCGAAGCGTGTTCGCGATCGGCTTCGACGGGCTGCCGGAGGCGGCGAAGCTGACGCTGCGCGGGCTCGGCGCGTTGTCGGCCGGCGACTTCGCGGACTGGGTGACCGAGCGGCTGGGCGGGCAGGCCGAGGCGCTGGTGGACGCCGGGCTGCTGGAGACGCATGGCGTGGACGTGGCGGGTCAGGTCCGTTACCGGCTGCACGGCCTGACCCGGCTGTTCGCCCGCGAGCAGGCGGTGCCCGGTGTGCTGGCGCGGTTGTCGGAGGTGGTGCTGGCCAGGGTGCGCTCCTCCCGGTTCTCGCTGGTGTCCGGCGAGAACCGGGAGGAGCGCGCCGTGGTGACCCTGGACATCAGGGAGTCGGTGGAGTGGCTGGCGGCCGAGCGGGCGTTCCTGGTCAGCCTGGTCGGCGATCTGCACGAGGCGGGGCCGCACGAGGCGGGGCTGGACGACGGGTGCTGGCGGCTGGCGCACCTGCTGGCGCCGTACCTGGAGCGGCACCGGTTCCTCGACGACTGGCGCGCGGTGGCCGATCGGGCGCTGGAGTCCGCCCGGCGGGCGGGCGACAAGCGCGGCGAGGCCCTGATCCTGCTGGACCAGGGAGACCTGCACCTGGCCGAACGGGAGTGGGAGCGCGCGCACGAGAAGCTGCGGCTGGCGCTCGACATGTTCCTGCGCCAGGGCGGCCAGACCACCACGACCCGGGACGTCAACCGCACCCGGCGCCGGCTGGGCCGCGTGCACCTGGAGCTGGGCCGCCTGGAGGAGGCGGAGCGGGCCCTGCTCACGTGTCTGGAGGGCGTGCAGAACCAGCGCGACACCGCCGACGCCGAGCAGGTGCTCGGCCTCGTGCTGCATCGGGCGGGCCGGCTCGACGAGGCCGCCGACCGGCTGCTGACCGCGGTCGGGCACCTGACCGAGCTGGGCGACCGCCACCGGCAGGCCGACACGCTGCTACAGCTGTCCGCGGTACGCCTGGCCCAGGGCGCCAAGCCGGCCGCCGGGGCCGCTGCCGAACAGGCCAGGGGCATCGCGGTACGCCTCGGTGACCGCCTGCTCGACGCGCACGCCCTGCTGGCGCTGGCCAGGATCGCCCGGGCGGAGGGCGCGGCCGAGCGTGCGCACGAGCTGGCCCGGGCGGCGCTGGAGGTCTTCGAGCAGACCGGCGGCGACGGCGCCGAGGCGGCCCGAGCGCTCCTGGCTCTCCCCTGAACGTCCTCGTGGTGCGGGTTCTCGGCGGGCGGTCGCGCCGCCCGGCGCCACGGCCCACCGTCATGGCCGCTGGCGACTTCGGTTACTTGAGGCCGGTGCTGGTCAGGGCGCGCTCCAGCGGGTCCGGCCAGCCGCGCCAGGCAGGGCTACGCGCCTTCAGTTCGCGCGGAGCCGGTTCGGGCCGACAACCTTTTGCGTTCCGGGGTGTAGTGCCACCATGGGCGGGCGGGCCGCCCTTCTGCTTGGTCCACGGCGGACATGATGGTGTCGAGCAGGCACGGGTCCAGGGCCTGACCGTGGGCGGCTGACATCTGCTCATGCAGCTCGACGGGGTCCCTGCCCTTCAACTGCGTGATGCGGGTGATGCCGACGCGCTCGAAGTAGCGGGCGACCGCGTTGCCGACGTTGAGGAGTCCGGTGAGGTCGGAACCGGTGGTGTCCGCCCGGTCATGTGAGGTCACCGTACCGCCTCTCGGGCCGCTGCCAGGCTTGTCATGCCGGCCCCTCCTTCGGGGGAATGTTGAAGTTGATCCGGAACATGTTGCCGGGGTCGTAGCGGGCCTTGAGCTCGGTCAGGCGGAGGTAGTCGCCGGGCCGGTAGGCGGTGCGGACGATGGCCGGGTCGGCATCCTCCACGCCGGCGAAGTTGAGATTCGTGCCGCCAGTGCTCCAGGGACGCATGGCCGCCAGCAGGCGGTCGCGCCGCTCGCGGCTCCCGGGTGCCGCCGGGGCGCCGGTGAAGAGGGAGAAGTCCGCGTCCCTGCCGCCGACGCAGTTGGGGATCTCGGGCGGACGGGCGTAGGCGCCGCCGAAATGCCGCAGTTCGGTGACGAACGGCGGCTGCGCGTCCGGGCCGGCGTGGGTCAGGAGCGTGTCGGCCGCGTCCTTGTCGATCTCGCGCAGCAGTACGTTGCGGTCATATGCCTCATACGGGGCATCGGTGGGCTCGTGGTGGATGCTGCCGACCTCGGCATAGGGCATGTCCCGCACCGTGTCCATCAGGGGAGGGCCGATCTCCCTCAGCGGGCGCACCAGTTCCGCGCCGCCCCCGGCGCCGATAAAGGCGATCCGCACATGGGCGACGAACCTGCCGCGCAGCGGCGCCGGCACCATGGGCAGGTCCGGGTTCTGGGCAAGCAGCACCGAGGAGGCCATGTCCTGCGGCAGCGATCGGCTCCATTCGGTGTAGGCGTGCAGGACGTCGCGGGTGGCGTCCGCGGGGAAGTACAGGCCGCCGCCGTACAGCCGGGACACCGGGAACAGCTCGATCTCCATGCCGACGACGATGCCGAAGTTGTCCTTGCCGCCGCGGACCGCCCAGAACAGGTCGGGGTCGCTGCGGGGGGTGACCTCGCGCAGGCGGCCGTCGGCGGTGACCACGCGCAGCCGCCGTACGTGGTCGGCGGCGAAGCCGAAGCGGCGGCCGAGGAGTCCCGCGCCGCCGCCGGTCGTGTAGCCGACCGCGCCCACGTTCGGGCTGGAACCGTTGAGCGGGGCCAGGCCGTGCTGGGTGGTTCGCTCCAGGACCTGCCGCCACCGCGCGCCGGCCTCGACCCAGGCGGATCCGGTGTCCGGGTGCACCTCGACACCGTTCATCCGCGCGGTGTTGATCAGCACGGCTCCGTCCGCCGCCACCGTTGGGCTGTGGCCGCTGGCCAGGACGCCGACGGCCCGGCCCTGCGCCGCGGCCAACTGGACGGCGGCCACCACATCCTGCTCGCCGGCCGCGCCGATCACGTACGCAGGACGCGACTCGACGGCCCGGTTGAGCCCCCTCCGTTCGGCGTCATACTCCTGCTCACCAGGCCGGAAGACCCGGTTCGAAAACACGTTCATGCAGGCAACGTAACGGCGCGGAATGGGGCGGTCTTGTAGGAATCGGACTTGAGATGATGAATCCTTTTCGCACTCCGGGGTCTCTTATGAGGGTGAACGCTGGGAAGGAGATGCGAATGAGTACGACCTCGTTCCGGTGGCAAGGGTGCGGACGTGGCTGACCGGGGTTGGGCGAGCACGCGACTCATCCAGGCCGCACAGGCTGGTGATCCCGAGTCGATCACCGCGGTGGTCCATGGTGCCCACTCTCACGTGCGGCGCTTCGCGGAGCATCTGTGCGCGTCCCCGCAGGATGCCGAGGACGCCGCGCAGGAGGCGCTGATCATCCTCTACCGGAAGATCGGCTCACTTCGCGCCACCGGGGCGCTGGCGTCGTGGATGTTCCGCATCGTCAGGAACGAGTGCCTGCGCCGCGCGCGGCTGCTGCTCGACCGCTATGACGAGGCCGGCGCCGGTCTGGTGGCGTCGGCCGAGGAGGAGGTCATCCAGCGCCTGGAAGCCGAGGTCGTCGCGCAGGCGATCAGGGAGCTGCCGGACGTCCAGCGCAGAGTATTGATCATGCGGGATGTCCTGGGCCACCCCGGGCGGAGAGTCGCGGAGACGCTCGGCCTGAGCAACGCCGCGATGAAGTCCCAGCTGCACCGGGCCCGCAGCGCGGTCCGGCTCAGCCTGGGTGGAAAGACCGGCGGCTGACCGGAACGGACCGTAGTTCCACAACCCGAGTTGAAGGGGAGTTCTGCCATGCTTGAACCCGGCTCGCCCGCGCCCGACGTCGTGCTGGAAGACACCGACGGCCAAGCCGTCCGTCTGTCCGGCTATCGGGGCGATCATGCCGTGCTCGTCTATTTCATGCGGTCGGCGTCGTGCCCGGTCTGCAACCGGCACGTCCAAGACCTCATCCGGCGCCGCGACGAGTTCGCGGCCGGCAACGTCCGGGTGCTTGTCGCGGTTCCTGAGGACCGCCGGGCAGCGGCCGAGTGGAAGGCCAGGCGCCAGATCCCGTTTCCCGTTCTCATCGGGCGCGGCAGCACCCCGCACGAGGTGATCGGCCTGAGCAGAAAGGTCTTCGGCTCGATGCAGCAGTCAGGGAGTGTCCTCATCGATTCCCAGGGCATCGTCCGCCACGTCCATGGAGCCACCATGCCCACCGGTGGCTACCACAGAAAGGGAATCACCGCCGCCGTCCAGGCCCTCCGCGCGTCTGGGTGATCTATCGCGTCACGCCAACGGTGGCGCCCCAGGAGCGGGCTGGACATCGCCCGGGCGGTTCGGAGCCCGCCTGCTCAGTGAGGCGGAGTCCCGGATCATCATGAGACCGAGGAGTCCGTAGGCAAGCGCGAGGTAGAGCCCGGTCACGGCACTCCGAAGTC
Organism: Nonomuraea insulae; assembly: GCF_042656245.1. Taxonomy (NCBI): domain Bacteria; kingdom Bacillati; phylum Actinomycetota; class Actinomycetes; order Streptosporangiales; family Streptosporangiaceae; genus Nonomuraea; species Nonomuraea insulae. Next base: position 11,551 of record NZ_JBHSPA010000098.1, on the reverse strand, counting down.
CGGCGGGCGCCCAGCTGACCGCGATGTCGACTGGAATGAGCAGGCTTGCGGCCAGGGGAAGGTAGCGGGTGGGGGTGGGCCAGCGGCGGGCACGCATGACCAGGAAGCCGACGGCTATCAGGCCGGCCATGCTCAGTGGCCAGAAGGCATCGAGGACAACGAGGATCCCGGTGCTGGGGCGATCGGCGTCGAATACGTACGGCGCCGTCCACATCCCCGCGAGAACCAGCGCGACCGCCTCCGCGGCGAGGATTCCGCGGCCCCATCGGCCGGTACCGGTGGCCGCGGTGGCCCACATCGTGGCCAGCAGGGCCAGCAGGCCGAGCTGGAACACCGCGCTCGCCCAGATCTCGATCTGGCTGTTTCGCTCAGGGCTGGAGGGACTGAAGAGAAAGGCGGCACCCCAGGTGATCCCGCCGGCGGCGACGACCGAACCGCACACCCGAATGATCGACGGCTTCATTTCTTCCCTTTCTTGGATGCGCGTGCGCGGTCGGCGCATCCGGCGCTCAGGGGTTCGTGGTGGACAGGTCCAGCCTTGACCGCCGGCAGCTCACCTGTCGTCCCCCGCGTTCGCGTTCTGCGGCTCCCCCGAACGGCGGACGGGCCCGGCACGGCGTCATCCGTCGTGCGGACGACGTGACCGGTGCGGCCCGGTAGCGTCGAGTCGTGCGCGCGCCCCGGCCGATCGATGCGGTCTTCGCAGCGCTGCTGGCGGTCACGGGACTGCTCGAGGTCGCTGTCAGTCGCCTGGACTTCGAACGCCCGCTGGCGACCGCGACAGCGGTGTTCGCGGGCGCGGCCGTGATGCTGGTGCGGTCCCAGCGGCCCTTGACGTGCCTCGCGCTTTTCGTGGCTCTGATCGTCGTCGCGGCAACACCCGTCATCGGCGACGGTTTGACGGCCGCGGTGGTCGCCGGCTGCCTCATCGCACTCGGAACCGTGGGGCGGCGCTGCCGCGACCGGATCAGCATTGCGGCCGCGCTCGCTACTGTGGGCATCTTCACGGTGGGATTGGCGTTCAGTCCCCGTCCTTGGGACGCGCTGGTCGCGTTGATCGGCTGCGCCACCGCGTGGGGAGCGGGACGGCTGTTACGCAGGGAGGCCGAACGCAACGTGGAGTTGACCGCCCTCGCGGCCGAGCTGGTGACCGAGCGTGAGGCCCGCGCGCGGGAGGCCGTCAGCGCCGAGCGCGCCCGGATAGCTCGGGAGCTGCACGATGCGGTGGCGCACACGGTCAGCATCATGACCGTCCAGACCGCGGGTGTGCGACGGCGCCTCGACACCGATCCGGACCGCAGGCGAGAACGCGACGTCCTGCTCGCCGTCGAACGCCTCGGCCGGGAGGCCGTCGAGGAGCTGCACCGCGCCGTCGGCATCTTGCGAGCCGAATCGCAGATCGACGAGGGCGCGTTGCTGGCGCCGCTGCCCGGGCTGGCGGATCTTGACCAGCTCGCCGCCAGGGTCCACGCCGCGGGCGTGCCGGTCCAGGTCCGGACGGAGGGCTCACCGCGGCCGCTTCCCGGCGGGCTGGACCTGGTCGCGTACCGGGTGGTTCAGGAGGCGCTCACCAACACCCTCAAACACGCCGGACCCGCCCGGGCCAGCGTTCTGCTCAGCTACGGCGACACGCGACTCACGATCGCCGTACTCGACGATGGTCACGGGAACGAGGACTCGATCAACCATGGGAAAGCGGGCCACGGCCTGGCGGGTATGCGCGAACGAGCATCGCTCTACGGTGGAACGGTTGAAGCGGGGCCGGACCTCGGCAAGGGCTACGCCGTGCGGGTGACGTTACCGATTCCGCGGGCGGCCGGCGGATGACCATCCGGGTGTTGCTCGTCGACGACGAGGCCATGATCCGCGCGGGACTGCGCATGGTATTGGAAGCCGAGAGCGACATCGAGGTCGTGGGCGAAGCCGCCGACGGCGCGCAAGCTGTCACCGCCGCCGCCGCGCTCCGGCCGGACGTCATCCTCATGGACGTACGAATGCCCCGCGTGGATGGACTGGACGCGACGCGGCAGATTCTCGCCGCCGACGCGGAAGTGCGGGTTGTCGTGCTGACGACGTTCAACGAGGACAAGTACGTGCAGACCGCGCTACGGCTGGGCGCCAGCGGCTTTCTGCTGAAGGTGGCTCCGCCGGAGCGGCTGGTCGAAGCCATCCGCGTCGCCGCCCACGGCGATGCGCTCCTCGACCCTCTCGTCACCCGCCAAGTGATCGCCGCTTTTGCCCATACCACCTGGGAGCCGGACGGCACGGATCCGCCTCCGGGCCTGAATCAGCTGACAGCGCGAGAGGTCGAGGTGTTGCACATGCTGGCCCGCGGAATGTCGAATGCCGAGATCGCCGCCGGCCTGGTAGTCGGTGACGCAACGGTCAAGACGCACGTGGCCCGAATACTGATGAAGCTTCGGCTGCGAGACCGTGTGCAGGCAGTGATCTACGCCTACGAGTACGGCCTTGTCCAGCCGGGCCACAGGTAACGGGCCCACGCTCGAACGCCTCGATCTCCATGACGTCACCCTCGTCGGCAATGACACCGGCGGCGCGCTCGTCCAACTGCTCATGAGCGACGGCGACGCACGAGTGGGGCGGGTCGTGCTCGCCTCATGCGACGCGTTCGACAACTTCCCGCCAGGGCTGACAGGCAGGACACTCGTGCTCGCCGGCAAACTCTCACCCCGGATGTTCGGGCTGTTCATGCAGCAGATGCGGATCCGGATGCTCCGGCGGCTCCCGCTCGCTCGCCACCGCCGATCGCCTGCCCAGCTTCGACCGACGCGCCCTCGTGGTCTGGGCGAGCCGAGACCGGGTGATGCCACCCGAACACGGCCGGCGCCTGGCCGCACTCCTCCCCCACGGACGACTGGTCGAGGTGGAGGACAGTTACACGCTGCTCCCCCTGGACCAGCCGGCCAGACTGGCCCATCTCATCCGAGAGTTCACGCGCGCAGCGTAGCCGCCCCATCATTCGAATTACGTATAATACGATACCCATACCTGATCTCGGGAAGGCCTATCGTATGACGTCATCCACCCCCGCGGAAGCCGACCCGGCACGGCATCGGCGCCGGGTGACGAACACGATAAAAGAATCGCTGCGCGAACTCAGCATCCAGCTGTCCCTGCTCAACCACCAAGTCAGCGCACGCGTCGAGCTCAAGGACGCCGACCTGTCCTGCCTCGACATCATCAACCGGCACGGTCCGCTCAGCCCCACCGCCCTGGCACGCCGCGCGGGACTGCACCCCGCCACCCTCACCGGCATCCTGGATCGGCTTCAGCGGGGCGGCTGGATCACCCGCGACCGCGACCCCCAAGCGTCCGACCGCCGCGCCGTCGCAGTCCGCGCCCTCCGCGATCGCAACGCGGAACTGTTCGCCCTCTACGCCGGCATGAACTCGGTCATGGACCAGATCTGCGACCGGTACACCGGCCCCGAACTCGACGTGCTCGCCGACTTCCTGAGCCGCACCACCAACGCCGGCCAGGACGCCACCAGCGAATTGGCCGGCGAGTAAGCGCCGCGACGTTCACCGCCGGCTCACCTGCGGGGCGGTGCGCGGCAGGTCACGGGCCGGCGCACCCGGCCAGGTCGAGCGGGTGCCGAGCGTCGGCCACCGTTCAGCCGGCGGTGGTGGAGACCACGCCCGCGACGCCGAGCAGCGTGCTGGCCGGTCGCTGACCTGCGGATTCATGGATCACACAAGGAACGCGCAAAGGCGCCCTGACACGGTGGTCCTTGCGGATGCGCGGCATCCGCCGGGAACCACGAGCACAGGTGTGGGGCATGAAGTGACGATGTATGCCGGCTGCGGCAATCCTGCGTGTCCGGCGGCGACTCCGGATGCGCGCTGAGACGCGGGCGGCCCTCGTGCCACGGACCTGCGCCGAACTGAGGACGGAACGACCTCCTCGGCACCCAGCAACTGGCACTCGACACCGCCCGGCGGCAGGGCGAGCACGAGCGGGCCATCGCACTCTACCAGGAGGTCGGCGACCGCTGGGCGGAGGCGGACACAATGGTGTACCTGGGCGACATGCACGCCGCGGCGGGGGACGAGGCGGCGGCCCACGACACCCTGCACCGCGCGCTGGACATCCTCGACCGGCTCGGCCACCCGGACGCCGGCCGCCTCAGCCCGTGACGCGGGACCGGCTCACAGGAACAGGCAGAACGGGTGCCCGTCGGGATCGATCATCACCCGCACGTCCTGCTGCGGCTGGAACTCGGCGAGCACCGCGCCGCACGCCACGGCCCACTCCACCCCCGCCGCCAGATCGGGGACGTGGATGTCGAGATGCTGGGTGGCGTTCTGCGCGCCGGGGACGCTCGGCCACACGGGAGGCCGGTAGTGCAGCTCGTACTCGAAGTTGAGCGTGAAACCGGCGACCCCCTCGGGCGGCTTGACCTGCGCCCAGCCGCCGCGCACAGGGTCGCCGGGCACCGGCTCCTCCGCCTCCGTCACCCGCCAGCCCAGCAGGCCGGCGTAGAAGCGGGCGAGGCCGAGCGGACGAGAGGTGCCGATGGTCATGGACGTCAGCCGTAGATCCGGTCTCATGTCCTGTGACCCTAGTCCGCGCGGCGAAGCCCGCCCGGGAAGGGGGGCGGGCTCCCCCAGCCGCGTGGAGACTCAGCGGACCTGGCTCGGCTGAGGCCACTCCGTCCCGACGGCGAAGTGGTCGTGCCACTTGGCCACGGTGAGGGCGAAGCGGAAGCCCTCCGACCTGGCCGCGAGCACGTCGGCGGTGTCGCCGCGGGTGAAGGTGAGGATGTCGTCCTTGCCGTCCCGGTCGAGGTCGCTGCGGGTCGGTGTGGCCCGTGACGGTGGTGCCGATGTCGGCGGTGCGGCCCGACAGGTCCACGGCCTGCACCCGGTAGTACCGGGTCGTGCCGGCGGGCAGCGGACCGTGGGTGAAGCCGAGCGTGCGGGCGGTGGCGAGCAGCGTGGTCTGCGTGCCGGGCGAGAATGAGCAATCGATTTCTCGATGAACGTACGTTCGGGACTTTACGAGCGTCCAGCCCTGATTTGTCATGAGTCATGCATTTGGCCAGCTCATTGCCGTCATTTCAAGAATCCACGAAGTATCAAACGGGATCTTGTGGAGAAACCGATATCTCATCGGCCTCGTGGCGCTGCCTCCGTGGAGAGCAGCAGGCTCTTGCGACCGGACTGCACCACGGCGCCGTGCTGATTGACGATTTCGACGTCGAAGGTGAGAATCCCCCGGTGCTCCAGCGAACGGCTCTTCCGTAGCTCACCGACCCGGAACTTGACCTGGATGGTGTCGCCGAGGTGCACCGACCCGCGGAAACGCCACTCGGACATGCCGAGGAACGCGACGGCGCAGTCCGCGAGAAGGCCGCCGCCGAGCATCATGCCGTGTGCGTAGGAGAGCACGAGCAGGCCGTGCGCGATACGGCCGCCGAAGTCGCCGGCGGCGGCGAAGGACTCGCTCATGTGGATCTCGGAGTAGTCCCCGGTGAGACCGGCGAAGGCGACGACGTCCGCCTCGGTGATGGTCCGGGTTCGAGACTGGAACTCCTGGCCGAGGTGAAGATCCGGCCAGCGCAGGCTCATGGCGTTCACAGTGTCATTCCTGTCGGTGGTGGGTGGACGGTCATGCCATGACGCCGCCGCCGTTGAGGTGAAGCACCTGGCCGTGCAGTGAACCGGCGGCGGGTGAGGCCAGGTAGACGACGCTCGGGGCGATCTCGCCGGGTGTGATGAGCCGGCCGAGAACGGAACCGCCGGTGCGCTCCTTCACCCAGTCCGGGGTCGCGTAGTCGGATATGAAGGGCGTGTCGACCGGTCCTGGCGCGATCGCGTTGACACGTACGCGTGGGCCGAGTTCGCGTGCCAGCGAACGGGTGAGACCGATGACGCCGGCCTTCGCCGCGGAGTAGGAAGCGAAACCGGGCGCTCCCTTGAAGGCGAGCTGGGAGGCGACGTTGATCACGGCCGCGGGCCCCCGCGCCGCCGCGACGAAGCGCTGGGTGGCGAGGAACGTGCCGGTCAGGTCGGTGCGGACGGTGCGTTCCCAGTGTTCGAGGCTCATCGTGCCGAAGGCCGCCTGCTCCATGTACCCGGCGTTGTTGACCAGGATGGTGGCCGGCCCCACGCTCGCCTCGGCGGCGTCGAAGGCGGCGGCGACCTGGCCGGGTTCGGTGATGTCCGCCTCTACCGCGACCGCGGTCGTGCCCGTTTCCTCGAGTTCCGTGACCAGTTTCGCGGCGGTTCCCGGATCCGCGAGGTGGTGCACGACGACAGTGGCGCCCGCGCGTCCCAACGCCCGCGCGATCTCATGGCCGAGGCCACCGGTCGCACCGGTGACGACGGCGACCTGGCCATCCAGACGGAACGGATCGGTGTGCCGGCTTTCCATCGACGTGCTTCCTCTCGGTGTGTCGTGGTGGTCAGCCGGCACGGACGGCGACCTTCGCCCCGGCCAGCAGGCTGCCGAACGACAGCAGGCCGCAGGCGACCAGAAACGCGCCGACCAGCCACGGTGAGCCGTGCATCACGGCGACGAGCGCCGAGGCGATGAACGGGGCGGGACCGCCGACGAGGACCGACGACAACTCCCGGCTGAAGGCCACGCCCGAGTACCTGACCTTGGTCGGGAACAGGCCGGCCAGGTAGGCGCCCTGGGCGCCTGCCATCGCGCCGAACGAGACACTGTAGGTGGCGACGAGCGCCAGCACCGTGATCACGGGATCGCGCAGGCTCAGCAGCGCGAAGAACGGGTAGGCCATGACCGTGATGTAGAGGGCTCCTCCGATGAAGACGCGGCGCGGGCCGATCCGGTCGGCGAGCATGCCGAAGGCGCCGGCGAGCAGGGCGCCGACGACCGACGCGCACAGCGAGCCGACGAGGGCCAGGTCCGCGCCCATCTCCAGGGTCTCCGCCACGTAGCTGAGTGCGAACGTCGTCGTCACGTAGGTCATGGCCTGGTGGGCCACCATGGCGGCGAGGCCGAGCAGCGCCGGCCTGCGATGCAGCCGCAGCAGTTCGGCGACCGGCGCCTTGGCCTGCGCCTTCTCGCTCACCTGATCTTCGACGTCGCGGAACTCCGGCGTCTCCTCCACGTGGCTTCGCACGAAGTAGGCGATCACGAAGATGACCAGCGAGAAGAGGAACGGCAGCCGCCACGCCCAGCCGAGCATGTCGTCCTCGGGAAGTTGCGAGATGACCAGGAAGGTCAGCGTTCCGATCGCGCCGCCCATGGCGGTGGCGCCGTTCGGCACCGCTGTCGCGAACGCTCGTCGCCGAGGCGGCGTGGTCTCGGAGATCATGGTGAACACGCCTGCCAGCTCCGCCCCGGCTCCCGCACCCTGCAGGATGCGGAGCACGATCAGCAGGATGGGCGCCAGGATGCCCACCGAGTCGTAGCTCGGCAGGCACCCCATCAGCACGGTGGACGCGCCCATGAGCGACAGGGTGAACATCAACGCGGGTTTGCGCCCGACCCGGTCACCGAAGTGAGCGATGAGCATGCCGCCCAGGGGACGCGCGCCGAAACCGACGGCGAAGGTGGCGAACGCGGCCAGGGTGGCGATGGTGCTCGATCCCGACGAGGGGAAGAACACCGGCCCGATCACCAGCGCCGACGCGGCGCTGTAGAGCCCGAAGTCGTACCACTCCAGGAGAGACCCGACCGATCCGGCGAGCAGCACCTTCCTGGCCTGTGGCGTCAACCGCGTCGACGACGTGTCGAGGTCACCTTGTTTGATTGCGGGTTCGGAGTTCCCGGCCGGATGAGCGTTTGTATCCACAGCAGCACTCGGTATCTGTCGTGTGTGAGTGTTCGGGCTAGTGCCGGTACGCGGCCTCGAAGAGGCGCGCGTCCATGCGGGCGGGTTGGTCGATCTTCGGCATGAAGTCCATGTGGGCGAGGACATCGCGTTCGATGTCGATGCCAGGGGCGATCTCGGTGAGCACGAGCGTGCCGCCGTCGAGCTCGAACACCGCGCGCTCGGTCACGAAGACGACGCGTTGTCTCCGGTCGAGGGCGTAGGTGCCGGAGAACGAGATCTGCTCGACGGTGTCGAGGAAGCGGCGGACGCGACCCTCCTGGCCGATGCTCAGCCGGTGCCCGTCCCAGCTGGTTTCGAGGCCGCCGGCGGTGAACGTGCCGCTGAAGACGACCGTCGAGGCGCCCTGGCTGATGTTGACGAACCCGCCGACGCCGACGATCCGGCCGCCGAACCTGCTGATGTTGACGTCACCGCGTGCCGAGACCTCGGCGAAGGAGAGGAAGGCGAGATCCAGCCCGCCTCCGTCGTAAAGGTCGAACTGGTAAGGCTGATCGACCATGGCGTCGTAGTTGACCGCGGCGCCGGCGTCCAGCCCGCCCATCGGCATGCCGCCGATGAGACCCTGTTCGTTGGTCAGCACGACCCGTTCCAGCAGGCCGTCCTCGGCGGCCGCGACGGCGACGCCGGTGGAGATGCCCGACCCCAGGTTGCACACGGCGCCGTCCGTCAGCTCGCGGGCGGCCCTTCGCGCGATCACGCTGCGGGGGCCGGGCGGCAGCCCAGGGAGGGCGTCGCGTCCGAGCCTGACGCGTCCGGCGTACGCGGGACTGTCCTTCGTCAGGTACGTGGTCGGCTGCGCGCGGTCGACCACGACGTAGTCGACCAGGAAGTAAGGGATCTTCACCGTCTTCGGGTCGATCGTCCCACGCGGCACCACTCGCGCGACCTGCACGACGACCGTGCCGCCGCATCGCTTGACGGCCTGCGCCATGGACAGGCCTTCGCCGAAGTACGCTTCGTCCTCCAGCGAGATGTTGCCGGCCTCGTCCGACGTCGAACCGCGGAGGAAGGCGACGTCGATCGGGAACGGCTTGTACCTGATGTAGTCACGGCCCGCCATGGCGACCAGCTCGATGGGCGGGTCGTCCGACCGGCGGCCCTGGCTGCCGCCTTCGGCCCGCGGGTCGACGAAGGTGTGCAGACCGACCTCGGTGATCAGGCCGGGCCTTCCCGCGGCGAGTTCCCGCAGGTGCTGGGAAAGGCTGCCCTGGGGCAACGTGAACAGCTCGATCTCGCCGCGAGCCGCCGACTCCGCGATCCCGGGGGCGTCGACGACGGTGCCGCACATGACCCGTTCCAGCAGGCCCGGGTGGCGCAGCCGGTGCACTCCCTTGGTCGCCTTGTCGCCGATGCCGACCGGATGCACCGTACGCAGTCCGGTGGGGGCGCCCTCGTCGAGGTAGCGGCGTTCGAGTGCCTCGATGAGGCTCTCCGGCACGGTGTGACCGCCTCCCGAGCCCCCGATGGCCAGGGTGTCGCGGGTGTTCACCAGGCGAGCCGCCTGATCACTGCTGATCGTCTGCATGGTGCTGGGTGTCTCCTCGTTCCGTCAGGCGTGGGTGAACCGCGCCGGACGCTTCTCCGCGAAGGCGCGAGCGCCTTCGCGCGCGTCGGGCGAGACGTAGAGCTCGGCGATCTCGTCCACCTCGGCGGTGTGACCCGCGCCTCGGCCGGCGCGGACGCCCACATCGACGGCCCGCTTGGTCGCCCGCACGGCTCGCCGTGGGAGGCCGGCCAGCTGCGCCGCCCACGCGAGCGCGGCCTCTTCCGAGGTGCCGTCCGGGACCACGCGGTTGACCAGGCCGATGGCCTGGGCGTCGGCTGAGCTGATCGTCTCGCCGAAGTAGAGCAGCTCCTTCGCCCGGCCGAGACCTACCAGGGGGGCGAGTCGTTGCGTGCCGCCGCCCGAGGCGAAGACACCGATCTTGACTTCGGGAAAGCCGAGGCAGGCCGAGGCGTCGGCGACCCGGAAGTCCGCGGCGAGGGCCAGCTCCAGCCCGCCTCCGAGGGTGTGTCCGCGCAGGGCGGCGAACACCGGCTGTGGCAGTTGTTCCAGCGCCGCGTAGGCGGCGTGTTCCGACTCGGAAAGACGCCGGCCCTCCTCCGCCGACTGCGGAAAGGTCTTGATGTCCGAGCCGACGGAGAAGGCGCGTCGCCCGGCGGCCGTGACCACCACGGCGCGTACCGAGGTGTCGGCGGCCAGTTCGTGGCACACGTCGAGCAGCTCCTGCCGCATGCCGGCCGTCAGCGGGTTCAGCGGCGGATTGCAGAGCCGCAGGATCGCGACCGGCCCCTGTCTCGTGCGCTCGACGTGTGGCTTCGCGGCGGCGGCACTCATGAAATCTGCTCCTGACGTCGAACCGTGGAAACCGGTTGCCAGAATTCTGGAAACCGGTTTCCAAGGACTTCGCGGAAGTATGCAACGAGCTCACACCGGGTGTCAACGAACGGTCAGAAGATGCGGTGTGATGACCGCGCACGCCGCCGGGCACGATCTGCGATGCCTTCGGCCGACGTGTCGCACCCCACCGTCACTATCATTGAGCCGGTCCCAGACGGGGGCCATCGCATGGCCCGGACAGGGCGCGCCATTCCGGAGCAGGTGAGATGTCAGACCACAATCGGGCGACGATCCGGCTGGTCGCCCGGCACGCGGGCGTGTCACCCGCGACGGTGTCGCGGGTGCTTTCCGGCTCCCGGCAGGTGTCGGCGATCAACAGGGACAAAGTGCTCGGCGCGGTCGCCGAACTCGGCTACAGCCCCCACATCACCGCCCAGAACCTCGCCACCGGGCAGAGCAGGATCATCGGCGTCGTCGTCCCCGACCTGTCCAACCCGCACTTCACCACCCTGGTCAAACGGCTGATCCACGCCTCTGCGGCCGACTCCTACGAAGTGCTCGTCGCCGACTCCGACGAAGTCGTGGACACCGAGTGCTCGCTCGCCACCGATCTGCTGCGCCGATGCGACGGCGTGGTGATGTGCAACCCGCGCGCCGACGACCAGGCCCTGCTCGCGCTCACCGAGCACGACAAGCCGGTGCTCTTCGTCAACCGCAGGTTCACCACGAGCGAGGTCTCCACGGCGATAACCGACGTCGGGCCCGCCATGGAGGACATCACCCGGCACGTGCTGGACCTGGGCCATCGGCGGATCGCCTACGTCGGCGGTCGCGTCCAGTCCTACCTGGACACGCAGCGATGGTCCGCGATCCAGCGGGCCGGCGCGGGGGACGATGTCGAGTTGTTCCGTCTGCCGATAGACGAGCACATTCCGTCCTGGACGTCGATCGCGAAGACCGTGCTCGATCTCGAATGCACGGCCGTGCTGGCGAACAACGACATCGGCGCGGTCTCGCTGGCCGCCACGCTGACCCGGATGGGCGTCGACGTGCCCGGCGACATCTCCATCGCCGGCTTCGACGACACACCGCTCGCCAGCTGGTTCACGCCCGCGCTGACGACCGCCAGGATCCGGACCGACGAACTCGGCGAAGTCGCCTGGGACGCGATGAGCCAGATGATCGTCGACCCTTCGACGGTCATCCACTCCATGCTCGTCGCCACGGCCGTCTTCCGCGAGTCCACCGCCACGAGATCCACCCGCCCGCGACACTGACCCGGAGTGACGGCGAACGGGTGCCGGTGTCGGTACGAAAACGATCTAGACGAGTAAGTCCGATCTCCGGTCAGTGGTCGTAGGCGGTCAGTGACCGGGTGATTG
>NZ_JBHSPA010000097.1:52859-119296 GCF_042656245.1 Nonomuraea insulae | reverse complement strand
TACGACGGGGACCGCGGGGTGGGTGAGGGTGCCGCCACGCCGGTTGGTCGCGACGCCGTGGAGGGTGCCGTGACCACGGCGGAGCACGGCGGGCGCGAGCGCGTCCAGCGCGGCGGCGCCGGCGGCGACGATCTGCGCGCAGGCGTGCTCGACGTAGCGCGGGTCGGCGACGCCGCCGATACCGCCCCTGGTCACCGCGGGTCCCGCGTGCGTGTGCGTCACCGCCACGGCCACCGCGTCCTCCGGGATCCCGGTACGTTCGCGCAGGTCGCGGGCGATCCGCCGGGTGGTGTCCGGGTCGAGGGCGATGAGGTCGGCGGAGATGACGAGGGACGTGGCCGCGCCGTCGGAGACCGCCACGGCGGTGGCGAGCAGCGGGTCGTGCACCGCGATGGAGGCGGAGACGCGGGCGGCGTAACCGGCGAGGGAACCGCCGGGCGGTGGCGTGATGTCGGCGACCGCGGCCCCGGCGAGCAGGTGGGAAGCGGCCGGCGACCATCGACGTGTTGTCCAAGGCGTCACAACCATCGCACCCGCCCGCGGAAACGATCGAGGAAGAGCCCGTTGCGCTCGTCGCCGCCCGGCGCGTTCCCGCTGCGCCAGATCTCCGGAACCGTCCCCCGCTCGGCCAGCTCGGCGATCGCCGACGCCACGACGCAGTTGAGCGTGAAGGCGTTGGCGAACGTCGAGATCGCGCCGATTCGCTCCGGCACCCCCTCAACCTCGAGTACGGCGTCGCCGACCGGCACCTTCGTGTCGATGTGCAGGTCGACGAGGTCGTGCAGGTTCTGCTTGGTGGGATGCCGGGCCGGATGGCCGGGCGCGGTCCGGTCGGCGTGCTCCCTGGAGGAAACCCCGATGACGGTGGCGCCGCGCTCCCTGGCGGTCAGCGCGGCGTCGATGAGCGCGGCGTTGATGCCGTAGGCGTTGACCAGGATGAGCAGATCGCCCGCCCCGATCCGGTTGTCCTCGATGACGATCCGGCCGTAACCGGGGGTGCGCTCGATGGCCATGGACCGCAGCGCACCGCCGGACAGCAGCGTCCCCTCGTCCAGGATCGCACTGACGTTGACCAGGCCACCGGCACGGAAGAACACCTCCTGCGCGGCGAGGTTCGAGTGCCCTCCGGGACCGTAGACATAGATGAGCCGATCGGCTCCGTGCCGGGTGATGTGGTCGGCGATGAGCCGGGCGGCCGACCCGATGGCGTCGGCCTCCTCGGTTTCGATCCTGCCGATCAGGCCGGCGACCTGCTCGGCGTACGTCCGCATGAGCGACGTGTGCCGTCCGTTTTGCACCTGCAGGCTCCTCGTGACCGATGAAAGCGATTGCAGGCATTTAAGACCATGGCCGAACCTGGGTCAAGAGGTGGACCGCGGCCCCGTGGAGTCGCGGGCGACGAAGACGCCGGGCAGCGTGACGTGCTCGGGCGGGCCGCCCGGCGCCTCGATCCGCCTGGTCAGGACCTGGACCGCGGTGGCGCCGAGATCGTCCATCGGCGCGGTCACCGTGGTCAGCGAGGGCGTCACGGTCCTGGCGAGCAGCACGTCGTCACAGCCCACGACGCTGCGCTCCCCCGGCACGGAGACGCCGCGCCCGGCCAGCTCGGCGAGCACGCCGCACGCGGTGAGGTCGTCGAAGGCGAAGGCGGCGGTGGCCTCGGTCCCGAGCAGTGCGGCGCCGGCCTGCCTGCCGCCCTTGAACGTCGCCCGGAACGGGCCGAGCTCGGCGAGCTCCACCTCCCGGCCCCGCGCCCACCTGCGGATCGCCTGGGAGCGCCGGGCCGCGGCCCACGACGCGCTCGGCCCGGCGAGCAGCGCGTAGGAGCGGTGGCCGTGCTTGTACAGGTGCTCGCCGACGTCGAACAGCGCGCTGGTGTTGTCGCAGACCACGGAGGACAGCTCGCGCAGCGGGCGGTTGAGCAGCACGCAGGGAAGCCCTCGCGCGGCCTCGCGCAGCGCCGCCGACGACGAGCGCGGCGAGGCCACGATCACCCCGTCCACCCTGCTGCGGAGCTGGGCGACATGTCGCACTTCGGCCGCCGCGCTCTCCTCCGCGTCGACCAGCATGAGCGAGCTTCCCATCCGCTCCGCCGTGTGCTGGATCGACCGCACGAGCAAGGGGAAGAACGGGTTGGTGATGTCGGAGACGATCAGCCCGATCATCTCGGCCCGGCCCGTGACCAGGCCGCGCGCGGCCGAACTCGGCTGGTAGCCGAGCTCGCGGGCGGCGGCCACGATCTGTTCCCTGACCGCCTCGCTGACCAGCTCCGGGCGGTTGAAGGCCCGTGACACGGTCGCGGCGGAGACGCCGCACCGCTGGGCGATCGAGTAGATCGTCGGCTTGCTCACGCCGCGCTCCTTCGCATTGGCTTGACCGGAGTACTCTAGCGAAGCCAGAATCCATGCAATCGCTTTCATTGTCCTTGAGGGACCCGAGGGAAAGGACGGCATGGGGCCCGAGCAGATCGCGCGCAGGCAACTCGAAGACGTCATCTTCCCGTTCTGGCTCGAGAACGGCATCGACACCGAGCACGGCGGGTTCTTCACCTGCTTCGACAATCGCGGCCGGCGCAGGCTGTCCACGGACAAGTTCACCTGGTCGCAGGGCCGTTTCGTCTGGCTGCTGGCCCGCGCCGCCCGGCTCGCCGACCGCGGCCTGCTCTCGCTGGACCCCGCCCTGCTCATCCGGTACGCGGAACGCGGCGCGTCCTTCCTCCTCGACCACGCGGTCCGGCCCGGCGGAGAGTGCGCCTACATCCTGGACGAGCGGGGCGGGCCGCTGCCCGCGGAGCGCAGCGTCTTCGCCGACGCCTTCGTCGCCATGGGGCTCGCCGAGCTCGCCACGTACACCGGCTCAGCCGAACACCTCGCGGTGATCGACGCGATCGTCCAGCGGATCGCGGACGACGTGGAGGCGGGCGATCCGCCGACCCCGCCGTACCCGCTGCCGCCCGGCTGCTCGGGCTTCGGCGCCCGCATGATCGTCCTGAACGCCCGGCTCGACCAGGCACGCGCGCACCAGGCGGCCTCCGGACGACCGGCCGGAGCGGAACTGCGCGCCGCGCGCCGGGCCATGCTCGCGCACCGGGAGGACGGCGGCCTGTTCACCGAGACGTTCGTGGCCGACCCCGGCATGCGTGACACGATCCTGGCCCGCCACCGCACCCCCGGCCACGCGCTGGAGGGGATCTGGATGGCGATGGAGGCGGGCGACCTGCTGGGCGAGACCGGCGATCACGGTGACCTGGTCGCCAGCGTCTCCGCCCTGTGCGAGGCCGGATGGGACGACGAGCACGGCGGGTTGTTCCGCTACGTCGGCGTCTCCGGCCGGCCGTACGGCGGGCCGTACGAAGACCTGGTCAGGCGGACCTGGACGACCAAGTTGTGGTGGGTCCACACGGAGGCCGCCTACGCCACCCGGCTGGCGGCCCAGCGCTACGGCGACCGGAGGGCGGCCGGCTGGTTCGACCGGATCTGGGACTACACGCTCGGCACGTTCCCCGGCGGAGCGGACGGCGAGGAGTGGATCCAGATCAGGGACCGGGCCGGGGCTCCCCTCGACGAGGTCGTCGCCCTGCCGGTCAAGGACCCGTACCACATCTCCAGGAACCTCATGCAGATCGTCGAGCTCGGTGCTCAGGAGGGCCGCCCGTGACCAACCCCACGATCACTCGGACCGTCGGATCACTCGATGTCCGGATATTTCAGGATAGGGCGGAGTCGGGCGCCGCAGCGGCGCGAGCTGCTGCGGCGGCCCTGCGCACGGCCCTGGCCACCCGCGACGAGGCCAGAGTGATCTTCGCGGCCGCGCCCTCACAGCGCGAGACGCTGGCCGGACTGCGCGCCGCCGAGGGGATCGACTGGGACAGGGTCGTCGCCTTCCACATGGACGAATACCTCGGCCTGCCCGCGGACGCGCCCCAGCGCTTCGGCCGCTTCCTCCACGACGAGCTCTGGGACGCGGTACGCCCCGGCACGGTCCACGTGATCGACCCGGCGGCCGGGAGCGCGCGCTATGCGGAACTACTCGCCCGCGGCCCGATCGACCTGGTCTGCCTGGGCATCGGCGACAACGGCCACCTGGCGTTCAACGACCCTCCGGTGGCCGACTTCGCCGACCCCCTCGCGGTCAAGGTCGTCGAGCTCGACGACGCCTGCCGGCGGCAGCAGGTCAGCGACGGATGCTTCGCCACGCTCGCGGACGTGCCCGAGCGGGCGGTCACGCTGACCATCCCCACGCTGATGGCCGCGCGCACGCTGGTCGCGACCGTGCCCGGTGTCAACAAGAAGGCCGCGCTCTCCGCCGCCCTCGACGGGCCGATCGACGAGAGCTGCCCCGCCTCCGTCCTGCGTACCCACCCTGACTGCACGCTCTTCGCCGACTTGGAGGCCTACCAGTGAGAATCGGTCTCACGGCGGAGGCCGCCCGCGTCCACGCCGAGGCGGTGGAGGGCGGCGCCCAGGCCCGCACCTTCGCCGTGACCGCTAACCCGCCGTGACCTCGCCGGCGGGCCGGTCGAGGGGCCGGTCGAGGGCGCGCACGCCGGCGGCGACCTGCGTACCCACCGCGATGGCGATAACGCGATGCCGAATTCCGAGGCCGTGCCACCGATCCACCAGCCGGTGTAGTCGCGATCGCGGAACAGCAGCCGTGAGCGGCGAGCCAGCGAACCTTGACGCCGACGGATGGCTGATGCGCTGCCGGCCGGGATGAGGTCCCGGCCCAGCCGCACAACCGACAACGCCCCCTGTGTCGCGGGACATATGGCTTCTGGCGCGTGACGTGCCACATTTCGCCCGTGGTTCGTTTTATCGACACTCATCGGTCCGATTGCTAGGTTGATCGTGATCAACCAAATCAGCCGAACGACCGGCAGGGTGATGCACTTGCGCGAAAATACCCACATCGGCGGAGCATCTGCCGTAAGTCGTCGCACGCTCCTCCGAACGGGTACAGGGATAGCCGTCGCCGCCGCCAGCGGCGGCCTTTCGTTGTTCACGGCTGAATCGGCGTCCGCGGCCGTCCCGGCCTCGCAGCGTTTCGTCTTCGAGGGGGCCGGCGGCAATCCCGTGGTGCGAGCCACACTTCACCAGCCTTACTGGGCGATGCAGTCCTTCGCCTTCGACCACGTCCACGGGCACATCTACTTCGCGCAGACCAAGGTCGGGAGCACGAACGGCGACCTCTGGATGACCAGGACCGACCTGAGCGGCAAGGTGCTGGGCGCCATGACGCTCCACGGGTTCGACCACGGTTCGTCGATGGCGATCCAGCCGGACACGTCCGGCTCTCCGTATGTGTGGCTCGCGGGCGACTGGAGGAGTTTATCCCCCGGTACGGCCCCGAACAGCCACACGATCTGCCGTATCAAGTACAGCGACGGGGGCCTGCTCGACTACGCCGACGACGCGGGGATCTGGAAATTCCCGATCGGCCTCTCCGACTTCCGGGACTGTCCGAGACCGTCGATCGATCCCTACACCAACCGGCTGCTCGTCCGGTACATGGGGACGACGAGCCCGTGGCGCCTCGCGCTGTTCGACCTCCCCGCCGTCCTCAGCAAGGGCATCAGCGACACCACTCCCATCCTTGCCAAGCGCGCCCTCCCGACCAACGCCCAACTCGGCCTCTCAGACTCCGACGCCTTCCAGGGCGTGACCTCCTACGGCCAGTACGCGTACCTCTCCTACGGCGGTCCGCCCGCGCAGCCCTCGGACCCGGCCAAGCCGTCCTACCTGGTCCGTCTCGACATGAACAAGGCCGGGGGTTCGGTCGAGGAGGTGTACCGGACGAGAGCGGGCGAGTCGCTGTCCGGTCGCGAGCCTCAGGGAATGGCGATCTGGCGATCATCGGGCGGCCCGCGCCTCGCGTTCGGCTTCTCCAGCAAGATCAGTGGCAGTCCTGACCAGTTCCGGGCGACCGTCTTCTACAAGAGCGACCTCACCGGGTAAGTCACCATCTGCCGGCCGAGACTTATCTCCTGGAGGAGTTTCGTTGCCGCTGCACGCCGAGGAAGCGAATCGCCACCACGCCGGTGATCACGACAGCTGTCGTCCATACAACCCCTTGCCCGATGGTCGTGATCACCTCATGCTCGGGCATGCGGGCGGCCCCCGGAGCGGTTCTCCAGGGGCCGCGATGGCAAGCGACGTCAGTGAACTTCGCGTACGAGCCTGGAAGACCAGTCGCACCAGACAAGGCCAGGCAGGAACGGCCCGCCGGCCTCGTCCAGGTAGTCCTCGACGTAGGGGATGGTCGCGTCACAGACCTCGATCGCGACCTCGAAGAAGCCGATCGTGTCGGATTGCAGGTGGTAGCTCCAGCGTGGGTTGTAGGGGGCGGAGCGCTTGGAGATGCGTCCGATTACGTGTGGTTCGTCCGTGGTGCTGCCGCTGAGCAGGTCGCGAGCGTGCTGGATCTTGCCGGGGTCGGTGAGCTGGATGACGAACTCCTCGCGAGTGATGTCGGTCATCACGAAGTAGGCTGGGGACGCTGCTTGGGCGGGCGGGGTGGCGACGCTGAACGTCGCGATGGCGGCGAGAACCGCGAGGATCCTGGTCAGGCTGCTGTGCATGGAGACCCCTTCCAACTGCGCGTTACTACTTTGAGTTACTAATGCAAGCGCTAAGTAATCACGTGAAGATGAGAACAGCCCCTAGCCTCACAGTGACAACACAGTCACCGTCCGCAACAGCCCTCCGAAGTCTGGCCGCATGCTGTCCTCAGCGTGGCGAGGGACGGTGGAGCGGGGTGACGTTCGGTTCGGGCAGCTCCAGGTGCGCCGTATGGACCGCCAGGACACGCGCAGTACCGCAGAATTGCCGCAGGATTTCGCTGCTGGAGTTCGGCCCGCTGCCGCGCACCTCCGCCGGCACTCGACCCGGCGGCCGTGGACACCGACAGTCCCGCCTACCGGACGCTGACCGGCCCGGCGCAGCCGCGGGAAAGCTCAGCGCGTCCCGGCGAGATAGTCGGCCAGGATCGTGGTGACCGACAGCGCGGTGTCGAAGTTCGGGACGAGCCGGTTCTTCGTCAACGCGAAGGCGACACCCCGCGCGGGGTCGGCGTAGGCGTAGCTTCCGCCGCCGCCCGGCCATCCGAATGCCACGGAGCTCTCCTCGGCAGGGGCGCCCATCCGGCCGAGCGGGAAGCCCAGCGCCATCCGCGCCGGACTACCGAAGACCTGATCCACGCCCTCGAACGCGAGCGCGGACAGTTCCTCCAATCGCGCGGGGTCCACGAGCCTGCCCTGCAGCACGGCGTTGTACATCGCGGCCAGTCCGTGCGCGCTCGCGATGCCCACCGACGGTATATCGGCGCGCAGGATCGCGCCGTTGTTGCCGAAATCGGCACTCGGCTGGTTTTCCCACGGCGCGAGGATCGCATCATCGTCGTCCGAGGCGGCAGGCCATTGCGGCGCCTGCTCCAGGCGTGCCAACCCCGGCAGTGACTCCTTCGGAGCGGCGAAGTAGAGCTGCCCCTCGATGCCGAGAGGCGCAGTGATCCACTCACGCAGCAGCTCGCACATGGGCCGCCCGGTCGCGCGGCGGGCCAGCTCGCCGATGAGATAGCCAAAGGTGTAGGAGTGGTAGCCCATGGCAGCGCCCGGCCGCCATCTCGGCTGGGCGGCGGCCAGCGACTCACATACCCTGGACCAGTCGGGAAGCTCCGCCGGGGTGATCTCGCGCGGCATGGCCGGCAGACCGACCGTGTGGGTCAGCACGTGCCGCAACGTGGCCGTGGCCTTGCCATGCACACCGAACTCGGGCCAGAGGTCCGTGACCGGGCTGGCGTAATCGAGAAAACCACGCGCGACGAGCAGATGCGCGAGCGTGGCCGCCACGTTCTTGCCGGTGGAGAAACTGAAGATCGGCGTGCCGGAGGTGACCGGTCGCCCGGTGGCCGGGTCGGCCGTGCCGGCCACCGCGTCGACGATCAGCGCGCCATCGTGATAGACAGCGACCTGCACACCGGTCTCCGCGCCGGCGCCGACCAGCGTGTCGATATGACGCTGAATCCGTTCCTGTATCTCACTCATCGCTACCTCAGCATCCACCAGCGGCCGGCCCTTCCTTGCGGCTTCGGATCGAAGATGTCGGACGGGCCTTGCTCGAAGGTCACAGGAGTCCTCGCGTTCGATCGTTGACGACGGTCGAAGGTGAAGACTTCCATCAGAGGGCGAAATCATCGCTCAACTCAGTTGATCGTCGGATTCGACATTCCGCGCGGACCAGGCATCGGCGTTTGGTACCCGCCCGACGGTGGGACCCCCGGCTGCGGTCGAGTACAGCTCAGTGTCGTCCGCGAATGGGGCATCAGTTCCATCTCTTTGTTTTGGAGATGTACGGGCGAAGCCCGTTCCTTCTGGTTATGAGGTGTTAAGTGCGAAATTTCTAAAGCGAGCGCCTTTACATTGTAGATTCATAATTCGCGCCGAGGCCCCGATCGAGTCGCCCTCCGGCAGAGCCTCCCCGACGGCCCCACTGACGCGACGGTCGCGGGCAGCCCCCTTGCCTGGGCTCGCAGTCAGACGGTCTCACCCAACTGTTCGGCCACCTGCTCCAGCCCACCCTTGATGAGCCGCCCATACTCGTCGTCGCCGAGCGCGCCGATCCCGTCCCGCGCCTGCTGGAGGTGCTCACGGGCGCGGTCGAGATCGCCCAGCTTGCGATAGCACTCGCTCAGGTTCAGATGCAACGACGGATACAAGCCGGCCACCGAAAGCGGCACCCCGGCCTGGGCCACCCGCTCATCGGTGATCAGGCCGACGGCGGCAAGCGCGCGCAGATCCCACATCAGCTCCTGCTCCACGACGTCCTGCACATCGGCCATCGAGTGGGCAAGGACGCAAACATGCAGCGGGTCGCCCTGCTCGCCACCGATGTCGTCCCAGATCTGCGCGAACAACTCGCGAGCCGCATCACGCCGGCCCTGATGGTGATGCAACTCCACCCCCTGGCCGATCCGGGTCATCGTGGGGTCGGCGGTCATGAGCGGCTCCTTCACCGTCGCGAGCGATCGCGATCAGCCTACCCGCCTTCTGCGACTTAACGATCTTCAATGCGCCGTTCAGGACGGCCCGGCCTCAGGCTCTGGCCGGTGCGAGGGCAAGGCGGCGGGAGCGCCAGAAGGGGTAGCCGACCGCCGTGAGGAGGAAGAAGAGCGGGGCCGGATGGCCGAAGACGAGGAAGGCGAGCGCGAAGTCGGCCACGGGCACCGCGAGGACGAAGTACGGGAACCAGGCGGGCGGCGCGGGGCTGGGCACGAAGATGGCGACGTTGAGCTGGACCAGCGAGATGACGGCCTTCACCAGCACCCACCAGTACTGGACGTAGCCCCACCGGGTGAGCGCCGAGAGCATGAAGCCGGTGAAGAGAGACCCGTTGGCCAGGTGCACCAGCACGTTCTCGTCGAGCAGCTCAGCCATCACGTACGCGTCGCGGTCGCCGGTCGTCATCCCGTACACGTTCAGGGTGAACAGGGCGAGCGCCTGGCTCATCCAGCCCACCGATGTCCTCCTTCGCGAGCCGGCGGTCACCGGCTCAGGAAATCGTTTGATGAACCCCGCACACGCTGGCAGCATCGCCCCTTGTGCCGGAAACAGATGCGCCCGAAAGCCGGGATCAGGAACCATCACCAACTGACCTGGCATCCACCACCAGCCGCGCGTCCGGGCAGCCGCTCCGCTCCCCCGCCTTCCGGTGGTTCTTCGCCGGCTGGTCGATCTCCATGGCCGGCAGCGCCATGTCTCCCGTCGCGCTGGCCTTCGGCGTCCTTGAGGTCACCGACAGCGCCGCCTGGCTGTCCGCGGTCATCACCGCCTCCATGGTCCCGATGGTCGCGACGATGATTCTCGGCGGGGGCATCGCCGACCGCTACCGCCGCGACACCGTGCTGCGCCTGGCCGGTCTGGGCGCCGGCGTCAGCCAGGCCGTCGTGGCGATCCTCCTGCTCACCCACCAGCACCCCGCGCTCCTGCTGCCGCCGGCCGTCCTCAACGGCATCTTCCAGGCACTGACCAAGCCGGCGATGCGCGGCATCGTCCCGCAGTTGGCGAGCGGACGCGGCATCCAGCAGGCCAACTCCCTGCTGGCCTCCGCCAGGAACATCACCCTGATGGTCGGCCCGACCGCCGCCGGCCTGCTGACCGTCTCCGTCGGAGGCGGCTGGGCGATCGCCGCGGACGCCGTGTCCTTCCTCCTGGCGGCCATCTGCTTCGCCCGTATCTCGCTCCCCGATCTGCCGCCCCGCGCCGAGGGTGGCCCGACGATGTTCGGCGAACTACGGCAGGGCTGGAGCTACTTCAGCTCCCATCCATGGATCTGGTCGGTGACCCTGGCCTTCGCCGTCTTCAACGCCGTCTACATGGGTGTCTGGCAGATCCTCGGCCCGGTGATCGCCCGCGACACGATCGGCGCCGAGGGCTGGGGCCTGGTGCTGAGCACCCGCGGCGTCGGAGCGCTGCTCGCCACCGTGGTGATGGTGAAGCTGACGGTACGGCGGCCCATGGTGCCGGCCCTGTCCTCGATGACCCTGGCCGCCGTACCGCTGATTCTCCTCGGCACCGGCGCGAACACCTTCTGGCTGGCCGCGGCGGCATTCGCCGCAGGGGCGTCCGCCGAGTTCTTCACCGTCGTGTGGTCGACGGTCTGGAACATCCACGTCCCGGAACGGCTGAGCTCCCGGGTCGGCGCCTACGACGAGTTCGGATCGTTCGTGTCGATTCCCCTCGGCCAACTGTCCGTCCCGGTGCTCGCCGCGGTGTTCGGCACCGCAGCGGTGACGATCACCGGCGGCGCCCTGCTGGCGACCGCCATGCTGCTACCCCTGCTCCTGCCATCACTGCGGCGAATCGAGGTGAACGCCTCCAAAGCAGACTGAAGATCGTGCTGGGGACGTGGCCAGGCAAATGGGCAGGGCGGTGGCCCACGCGATGGCGTTCTGCAGCCGCCGCGCCCCGATTCGGCTGCGGTATCCGGTTAACGCAAAGTAGCCATATGTAACGTGCGGCAATGGAGTGAACGGGGATCAACCCAGGAGGAACAACTTCAACGAAAAGGTCTGCCATGCGCTGCCTGCTCCGGCGTCTCAGTCTGCTCCTGGTTGCGGTTGGATTGCCGCTCGTCACTCTCGCCCCGCCCGCCCTCGCGCAGGTGGACCCTGCCCCGCTCCTTGAGAGCCCGCAGTTCATCGTGCTCATCCTCGAAAATGTCGGAGGCGCGATACCGTCCCGTTCATAGGCTCGGCCGCCGGAAACGGCCGGGCAGGTGAGTGTGGGACAGGGGCAGGGGACGCGTGCGCTTCCTGCGCGCCTGCACGCCGGCGCGCCTTCGTGCTGCAGCAGGCCCAGCTCGACCAGGTCATCGAGCTGATCCTCGGTGGCGAACAACTCGCTCTGGGTGAGCACCGCGGCGATCGGCGCGGCGACATCCACCGCAGGCACCAGCGCCAGCCGCCGGAACGTCGCCTTCGCCGGCGGCGACAGCACCGCGTACGACAACGCGAACGCCGCCTCCACCCCCACATCGCCCACCGCCAGGTTCGCCAGCCGGCGATCCTCATCCGACAGCCGCTCCGCCAGGTGCCGCATCGTCCATCCGGGCCGGGACGCCAGCCGGGTGCCCGCGATCCGCAACGCCAGCGGCAGGTATCCGCACAACCCCGCCACCTGCGCCGTCTCCGCCGCCGCGCGATCGGCGGCCGCCCGCACGATGGCCCGCAACAGCTCCGCCGACTCCTCCTGCGACAACGGCACCGGCGCGATCCGCCTCACCCCCTCCAACCCGCCCAGCGTGCGGCGGCTGGTCACCACCACCATCCCCGCTCCAGGGCCCGGCAGCAGGGGCCGTACCTGGGCCTCGTCGGCGGCGTTGTCCAGCACCAGCAGGCACCGCCGCTCCGCCAGGATGGCCCGCAGCTGGCTGGCCCGCTCCTGCTCCTCATCGGCGATCGCGCGCGGGTCCAGGCCCAGTGCCCGCAGCAGCCGGAGCAGCGCTTCGGCCGCCGGCATCGGCTCGGCGTCGGTGCCGCGCAAGTCCGCGTAGAACTGCCCGTCGGGGAAGGTTTCCCGCAGCGGTTCGGCGGCCCGCACCACGCACGCCGTCTTCCCCAATCCCGCCTGGCCGTGCACCACCACGACCGGCGTGAGGCCGTCTTCGGACGCCGCCCGCCCTTGCTCGCACAGCAGTTCTAGCTCCGCCACCCGGCCGACGAAGTCGCCGGGCCCGCGCGGCAGGTCATACAGCCGCGACCGCCCCACCAGGTTCTCCGACCGCTCCGCCCCCCGGGCCACTGGGCCGCGGCCGGCCGGCTTTGGCGGCCTCGGCCAGCTCCGCCCGCTGCTCGTCATCGAGCCGCAACGCTTCAGCCAGCGCCTGCACCGTGCGCCGTTGCGGGCCGCGGCTGATGCCGCGTTCCATGTCCCCGATGGCTCGCACACTCACGCCGGAAGCGTGGAAAGCTCCTCGATCGTCAAGCGCGCGGCCTGCCGCCAGCTCCGCAGGAGCGAGCCGAACGCGTTGACCATCCATCCTCCTCGCCGCCTGTCATCGGGCGACTTGAGCCAAAATACCGGCATGCCGGAGATCGGCGGCCGGTCGGGCTGTCCCAGGCGCCGATCATGAGGGATCACGTCGGACCCACTGGACGATCTCGGGGCCAGACTCTTCATACTCCTGTCCGGAGCAGCTCGAACTAAAGCATTGCAACGGCCGTGACCAGCTCAGAGAGTTCACCACCGTCCGCTCGTCAGTGGTGGTTGTCACTCAGTCCTCAGCGCAACGCAGGCGAACAGGATGTGGGTGCCGCCGTCCACGGCGCCGGGCTCCTGGCAGGCGGCGATCTCGTGCTCCAGGAAGCGCGCCCACCGGTCAGGATCGGATTCGAGCGCCGTGAGCGTGTCCGGGTCGCCCAGGCTGGCCCAGTTGCTGGCGGTGGCCGCCACGATCTCCCCTCCGGCGGCCCGGATGAGGGCGGCCAGGTCGCGGTGGCGGAACATCTGGCAGACATGGCCGTCCTGGTCCCCCTTGCGGCGCAGGTCCCCGGTGCGCAGGATCAGGTCGTTGGCGTCCTCTCCGATGGCCTCGGCCGCCTTGACCACGCCGGGCAGGAAGTGCCGCCACACCCCCAGCAGGGACATGACCGAGCCGACGACCAGACCACCCGGCCGGGTGATGCGCAGCAGGCCGCGCAGCGCGTCCCCGGCCTGCTCGAAGGCGTACGACAGCGGGCCGCCGTACGCGAGCACCAGGTCGAACTCCCCGTCGGCGTACCGGCTGGTGTCGCAGACGTCCACGATCTCCCGGCGCTCCACCGACGCGTCGGCCGCGCCGCCCCGCAGCCGTTCCTCGTTGAACGCCAACTGCACGGGGGAAAGATCCGTGACCACGATGCTCGCCCCCAAGGCGGCCAGTTCGGTCGTGAACCGCCCGGGGCCCGCGCCCACCTCCAGGACCCGATCGCCCGGCCGGACGAATCGGGCGAGGAAGCGGCGGTGCACCTCAAGGCTGACGCGGCCCGCGACGTCATCGGTGAGGCGGTGCCACTCGGCGTCTCCGAACGCGTCGAAGTATCTGCGCACCTGTTGCCGTGACTCGATCGCCATGGCGAACATGATGACAAGGAGCATGATCGCCGGTCGATCGAATTTCCTGGGTCGGCTCCAGAGACCGGGGATCTCAGAGGGCGCTTCACCAGCCGGCCCGGCCACGCCCGCATCGCTCGTCGAGAGCCGGTGCGACGAGCGACGCCGCCCCACCACGTGTGACGGAGGCGCTCGACCGGGCTCGTGGCAAGCGCGTTGTGCTGTTGTGAGACTTCAGCAGGCCATCACTAGTTGAAGCAGTCTTGCTTGTGGAGCGCGATGCCGTACTCGGTGACCTTGCCGTGCGTGACGCCGAAGCTGTAGTAAGCCTTCTTGTTGCCGGGAACCGTGATCACGTAGAAGCCGTGGAAGTCCTTCTTGATGTGCGGGTAAGCCGCCTTCAGCTGCTTGGCGGTAGAGCCGATCCCGATGCCTTCCGGGGTCTTCATTCCCTTCGCGGCGAAAATGGCGGCCAGCCCCACGCGCGCCGAGATGTAGACCCCGACCGAGTCCTTCGGAGTCGGGAACTTCTTCAGGTCCCAGCCGGAGCAGCCGTCGCCCGGCATCTTCTTGACCACGGCCCCTGTCGCCTTGGCCTGCTTGAGGGTCATACCGAGCTTGACGGCACCGTAACCGTTGGAACCCAGGGTCGGCTTCGTCTGGGCGACCGCCATGGTGGCGCCGGAGACCAGCAGCGAGCCGGCGAGGAGCGAGGCCCCGATCATCGTCTTCATCATGTCTGCTCTGACGACGAAGCGCCGGTAAAGGTTGCGAAGTCACGATCAACAATTGATCGCTGCCAACTCCGATGTTCAACCAGCTGGACTCCTGTAGAAGGTCCCATCCGTCAATCGGCTGAGGCCGGACTGATGTCAGGCGGGACGCCTGCGCCCCTCGGTGTGTCTCCGGCTTACTCCGGGCCGGTCCCGCTGACGGCCGAGTGCGGCGCGGAGGCAAGGACGGTGACCGGGTCTCCGAGTCGTAGTTCGCCTCGGCTTCGGGGGACCAGGCGGATGCCGAACCAGGTCTTGCCGTCCCAGCGGCGGTGGCGGGCGAGGGTGCGCAGGGGTTCCTTGCCCTTCTGGAAGGTGACCGGGTCGTAGGTGGTGGCGGCGCAGCGGTCGCAACGTTCCGAGACGCGGAAGGCGAGCGGGCCGATGCGGATCTCGCGCCAGTCGTCCTCGGCGTACGGAGGCGCGCCGTCGATCACGAGGTTGGGGCGGAATCTGGCCATGTCCAGGGGGGCGGGCGGGTCGTCCAGGCGTTCTACGGCGCCTTCGAGGATCCAGTCGTCCAGGCGGCGCAGTGAGGAGCGGGAGGTGAGCAGGATGGGAGCGTCCCCGGCAAGGCTGACGACCTCGCCGGGCAGGCCGCCGTGGGAGGGCGGGACGGCGCGGCGGTTGGGGTCGTCGAGCCAGACCAGGCGGGCGGGTTTGCCGAGCAGGCGGGTGAACCAGGCGTGGGAGTCGGGGTGCGCGAGTATCGCGGAATCCAGTCCGGGGAAACCGACGGGAACGTTTTCTCCGGTGGCCGGGGGGACCTTCAACTGGGGCAGTCCCGGCGCGTCGAGCAGCAGCCCGTCCTCGTCCGTGACGCTGGCGACGACGGACAGCAGCCGGGGATTCTCCCCGAGCCAGTAATCTTTCCCCTGCTCGTCCACGACGGCCCAGCGGCGGTCTTCGGCCAGCCCCCACGGCTCCACGACCGCCGAATCCACCACCCACCCTGAAACCGACTTGACCGGATATTTCCGGATCTCAGCTAGCTCCACCCCGACACCTTACGTCCGGGAGACGCCTTCACGAGTGGGTTGGCATCTGCCCGGCTCACCGTCCAGAGGCCGCTCGTCCAGATGTCGCCCGTCTCGAACGGGATGAGCTCCGGTCTTTCGCGGTGACGTTGCCGCAGGAGGCGGTTTTGCGCAGGCGCCGTCCAAGCCACGGCCTGAAATGTTCACGGAACCGCTGCGCGTCCTCCCGACGATCAGCGGCGAATGTGCGCGCGTTGTCCGCCGCATTCCACCGCCGGCGCGACCGTGCCATAGCGCTGAGGGGACGGGTATACGGCCGGTCGACAGTCCTCGCCCGGGCCTGACGCGGAGCCTGCCCCGCCTGCGCGGACCGGCGAAGGCCGATCCCCCACCTGGGCGGTCGCGAAAAACGGGTGGATCTTGTGGATGGTGGTCGGTTAGCTTGGGCCCTCACCCAACGTGAGGACTTCGCGCGCATGACGCCGCCTGCTCTTTAGACCTGACACCTTCCCTGCGCATCGGTCGCCGACGACGCCGTCGGCTCTGTTTTCCGTGCTCTTCGTCAGGTCTTCAGAGAGATCATGTCTTCACATCCTCATATCGTGCTGCCCTGGGTGGTGCGGCGCACCCGCCTGCCCCTGCTCGCCCTCCAGTGCGTGGCCTGCCCTTCCGGCCGCGCCACCGTCGGCACCGGCAGGTTCCGCGTCAACGCCAACGGCAAACTTCTCGACGTCTGGCTTCTGGTCGACTGCGTTTCCTGTGGCCGGACCAGCAAACTCACGGTCCACGATCGTGTCCCGGTCCGCTCACTGCCCGCCGGCCTTCTGGCCGGTTACTCGGCCAACTCGCCTTCCCTCGTCGTGGATATCCTTCTCGACCCGTTGATCGCCCGGCGCAACGGGTTCGCGCTCGACTGGGACGGGCGCTGGGAACTCCACGCACCTCCCGTTCCCGAAGATCCGTGGCCCCTTCAGATCACGGTCACCTTCGACGATCCCGTACCAGTCCGTCCCGAACGGCTCATCGCTCATGCACTAGGCATCAGCCGTAATGAGGTCGCTCGCCGAGTGAAGATCGATATCCCGCTGAATCGCAGGACGAAACAGGATTTCTCCTTCGTCCTGATGTGGTCGGTTCAGTAGGTCCAGGCGTCGGTAGGACCCTCTCCGCCAAGGCAGAACACGGCTGTGCCGTGTTCTGCCTTGGATCCAGCCGGCGTCTTGGTGCTCGCGAAGGCGAACCCCGGGCGGTTTCTCAGGAGAGCGGCCAGTTGCGCAGGGCGGCGGCGGCCATCGCCTGGAGTCCATCGCGGTCGACACCGCTCGCGGCTTGCACGGCGATGCCGAATGCCAAGGTGGTGACGTAGCGGGCCAGTAGCTCCGGGTCGGTCTCCGGCGGCAGGTCGCCGTCGTCGACGGCTCGCTGGAACCGCTCTCGGACGCAGGAGCAGCCGTTCGTACGCCAGGCGACGAGAAGGTCGCGGACTCCACGCCCGGAGTCGCCGGCGGCCAGGGCGCCCTGGACGCCCATGCACCCGTGGGGATGGGCCGGGCGGGTGGTGGTCCGAACGGTGCCGGCCAGGATCGCGGTGGCGACGCCGAGGGCGGTCGGCTCCTCCAGGGCCCGGGTCAGGTATCCGCCCGGGCCTTCGGTGTAGCGCTCCAGTGCCTTGCGGAACAGCTCTTCCTTGTTGCCGAAGGCCGCGTACATGCTGGTGGTGGAGATGCCCATCGCCTCGGTGAGGCCAGCCGTGCTGGCCCCCTCGTAGCCGTGCTCCCAGAACACCAGCATGGCGCGCTCGAGAGCTTCGTCGGCGTCGAATCCTCGCGGCCGGCCGATCGGGCCACCCTGTTTCGGTATCAACGTCCGGGGCACGCTGTTCACCGTTCAGAAGGCGCTGCCACTGCTCAACGACGGCGCCTCGGTCATCTCGAACGGCTCCACCAACGTGGACGTCGGCGATGAGGCGCTCGGCGTGTACGCGGCGACCAAGGCCGCCACCCGATCGTTCTCCCGGACCTGGGCCAACGAACTCAAGGGACGCCGCATCCGGGTCAACACCATCACGCCCGGCCCGACCGACACCCCTGGTCTGTCGGGGCTCGCTCCCAGCCCGGAGCAGTTCAAACAGCAACTGGCCACGCATGTGCCGCTGGGCCGGCTCGGGCGCCCGGAGGAGGTCGCCGCCGCCGTAGCCTTCCTCGCCTCCGAACAGAGCAGCTTCATCACCGGTTCGAGCCTGTACGTCGACGGCGGCCTGAACCAGATCTGAGTGGCGGAACCACCTGTGCGACGCGGACGGTCCGGCAGGGGCTTTCCAGGACGAAACCGGGGAGTTGCGCTGGCAGGCGCGCAGGAACGATCGGGCCACCGGCTCCAGCATCCTTGATCGCAGAACAGGCTGAGGTTCAGAAGTCCTGGGAGCGGCGCAGGGCCGGCGGGCGGCCGTCCGGATCCACCGCGAACCGGTACAGGGGCAGTGCCATCAGCTTCTGCGCCTGGGACAGGTGCGGCGCCGGATGGGGGCGCAGGCGGCCGGGCGGGCGCGGCCCTTCGCGGCCGCCCTCGTGCCAGGCCTCCAGAGCCGCCGCCGAGCGGGCGAACGCGTCGAAGGCGGCCACCGGGTCGCACAGCTCGTCCTGCTGCTCGGCGGGCAGGTCCTCGGGGGGCAGGTCGAGGTGCTCGCTCATGAGGGACAGGCGCAGGTCTCGGGCGAAGCGCAGTGCCCCGGCGGGCGGGCGCGGATCCTCTCGCTCGTCCAGGACGGCGCAGCTCAGCTCCGAGTCGTACGTCCACGACCGCAGGTTGACATTGTCCGAACCGATCGTCGCCCAGACATCGTCCACGACGCAGACCTTCGCGTGCACGTACACGGGCGTGCCCCGATGGTTCTCCAGGTCGTAGATGGCCACCCGGTCGCCTCCGGCCGCGCGCAGGCGGCGCAGGGCGTCCGCGCGGCCGATCAGGCTGGCGGGACCGGCCAGCCAGCCGTCCTGGTCGGGATGGCGCGGCACGATGACGATCATGCGCAGCTCCGGCTCGCGTTCCAGCGCGCGGGCGAACGGCTCGATCACGTCGGTGGACCACAGGTACTGGTCCTCCAGGTAGATCAGCGAGCGCGCGCGGGCCAGCGCCTTGTGGTAGGCGTGCGCGATGCTGCGCTCCCCGTCAGGGGCGAACGGGTAACCGTGGCGGCGGGCCGGGTACGTGCGCAGGAGTTGCACGTAGTGGTGGCCGGCGGCCGGCGGGGGCGGCCCCGGCCGGGGAAGATCGGGGGTGTCGTCGAGGCGGCCGAGGTGGTCGCGCAGGCGCCGCAGCGGGTCGCGGGTCTCGGGGGCGGGGTCCTCCCAGCGTTCGCAGAACACCTGCTCCACCTCGGCCACGGCCGGACCGCGGATGGCGACCTGGACGTCGTGCCAGGGCGGGCGCGGGCCGTACACCTCCGGCATCGGGGCCGGCTGGGGATCGCCGTCGTGGGCGGCGTCGTCGCGGCGGCTGTGGCACAGGTCGATGCCGCCGAGGAAGGCCACGTCCCGCTCGGGGCCGCGGTCGTGGCGCAGGACGACGAACTTCTGGTGGTGCGAGCCGCCCACGGCCGTGCGCGTGTCGAGCAGGGCCTGGCCGCCGGTGTCCTCGATGTCCTGGCCGAGGTGACGGTTCTCGGCGGAGCTGAAGCGCAGCAGGTCGAGATGGGAGCGCCAGATGAGGCCGCGTACGAGGGCGCCGCGCCGGGCGGCCTGCGCCATCGCGGTGCCCACACTCGGCCCGTCGGGGGCCAGCCGCTCGTCCGGGTCGCCCCGCCAGTCGGCGAACAGCAGCAGATCGTCCTTGTCCAGCTGCTCCAGTTGCGTCTTCAGCTCGGCGAAATAGGTCGCCCCGTGGATCAGCGGCCGCACGTCGTTGCCCTCCGACCAGGCCGGGAGGCGGGTCGCCCGATTGCCGCGCTCTTCTCCGGTGAGAAACCAGTCCTGAATCCGCATTCGTCCTGGACTACCCAGGCAGCGGCGGCTGATGCGCCTTCTGGACTGGTGAGGTCTCGCGTATGTCGCGGGCCGGCCTCAGCCGGTGTGAAGGATCCGGAAGCGATCGGGTGCCGCCGGATCTCGATCAACGACCTGGATCGGCGGCCAAGCCCATTGCCAAACGCTGATGCCCGGTGTGCGGGAGAACCGGATCTGCCCGCGGGTGCCTTCGACGGCGACGCGCGACCAGGATTCGGCGATGCGCGCCCGGCCCGCGCCGTGAGAACGCAGCACATCGGCCAGGACGGTGACCGTGTCGTAGCCCTCGAAGGCGACGAAGGAGGGCGCTTCGGCCAGCCGCTCACGAAGGGCCGTCTCGACTCGCGCGCCGAGTGGGCTGAGGCGCTCGGGCAGGTAACGCAAGAACGGGATCGCGGCGCTGTCGTCGCCCAGCGACCTCGCCCATTCGGCGAACTCCGGCTGCCCGGCCGGAGCCCCGATCATGATCTCGGCGAGGCGCCGGTCGCGGCGAACAGACGTGACGATCGACACTGCCGGCTCCGGGTGGCCGACCAGAAGCAGCACCGCTGTCGCGCGATTGCCGGCGAGTTCGTCGCACACGGCCGTGGGGCCGAGCGCGCGCACGTCGAGTTCGATGACGGTGCCGCCTCGTGGAGCGAGGTAGTCCCGCAGAATGCGGGCCCCAGACGCCCAGTAGACACTCGGCTCGGCCGCTACGGCGATTCGGCTGTGCCCCACGCTGAGGAGGAAGTCCGCGTAGATCCGCCAGCCGCGGGACTGCGCCGGGGCGAGGCGCGCGACCCATTCCGTCGGCTGTTCGGTGAGCGCGTCGAGAACCGCTGACGAGCAGAGGAACGGCAGGCCGAGAGCGTCGGCCCTGGCGGCAGCGGCGCGAGCCACGACGCTGTGGTACTCCCCCGCCACCGCGGCCACGCCCAGGCGAGCCAATTCGTCCACGGCCGCCGCGGCCCTCTGCGGATCAGCCGCGGTGTCCCGGACCAGCAGCTCGAGTGGTCTTCCGGCGATCCCGCCGGCGTCATTGACCTCGCGAACGGCGAGCTCGAGTCCGGCGAGCAGATGCCGGCCCGCCTCGACCCAGCCGGGCCGAGTCAGCGGAACGAGGGCGCCGATCTGAACGGATGATCCGTCGGTCCGCTCCGCTCCAGGTGGCGATGGTGGCGTATTCATGCGCTGGCGTCTCCCGTGTGGCCATTCGGTCTCCGTTTGCCCGGATCGCAGTGTGGCAAGGCTCGGTTGTACGCGTCCAGCTCATCTCATGTCGCCGTGGCGGGGGCACCTGGGTGACCATGCCGGACATGCTCCACCGCGGCGTGTCCTCCAGCTCAGGGCTCACTTTGCGGCGTACAGCTTGGCGATGCGCGCACCGAGGTCGGCGCCGTAGTTCTCGTGGTAGACCTGGGCGGAGCAGTAGACCGCGCCACCCTGGCGGGCCAGGACGGGCGTCCAGACGGCGGCGTTCTCGACCGTCGCCTTCACCCAGGTGTCCGCCGTGTCGGCGGCGACGTCCCGCTCCCAGACCACCTTGCCGTTGAGCAGGAGCTGCTTGATGTGGTAGCCGGCCGGATGCTTCGGGCCGCGGGCGTCGCGGTGCCAGAAGTTCACCATCCGCTTGCCCGTCCCCGAGGCCAGGACGATCTTCCGCGTGGCGCCGCACGACATGCCTCTCATCCAAGGTCGAAGGCGACATCGGCGAGGTGAACGATCCGCACTTCCGGGTCGTCGAGAAGCTTGCGCAGGTCGGCGACCTGCCAGCCGTCGACGACGAGCCCGTACACCAACCCGTCCTCGGCCGCCTCGGTAAGCCAGCCGTAGGTCAGGCCGAACGCCTCGAAGTCGTCCTTCTCGTCGAGCAGCCCGACCCATCTGCGGAACTCCGTCAGCGCCACATAGGGCTCGCTCGCGCACTGATAGGTGAGGTCCTGCCAGGACGGCTCCTTGGCCATGCCACGGTTCCAGACGACCGCGTTCTGCGAGGGTGGATCAGCCGAATCGTCGTAATAGGAGGGGTAGTAGAGGTAAGAGAGGTCCTCCCCTCCGCAGATCTTGTGCCTGTGCTGGAAGCCGACAAGCCGTTCAGTGGTCATCGCGTCCTTGAACTCCACGACCGCGACGGCTTCGAGCGACTGTGGAAGCCCGTCCATGGCCTTGCGCGCCTTTTCCGCCCGCAGCCCGTCGAACACGGCATCATCCTCATCCAGATACATGGCATCGATCGCGGTGCCCAGACTGCCGGACGGCCCGTCGAGGGAGGGCGCCCGGACGGCACCGAACACGTTCTCCGTGATCTGATATTCCGTCTCACCCTTGCTGGGACCGATCCTGCGCGGTTCTCCCTGCAGCGTGTAGGTCGACTCCAGCAACCCGCCCCATTCGGACTGACCGTAGGAGAGGCGCTTGTCGGGGTTCGCGACGCGAGCGGTTGTGGCGTACACCCGGGCCATCCGCTCATCGTCGTCGATGAACAGCCATGCGACCTTGTCGACCACGCGAAAGGACAGGCAGAGCACCGCGGTGACGGCCAGGACCTTGAGCAGAGCCTTCCCCACGGACGCCCAGTCGGGCTCCCCCACATTCAGCACGGCGCGCCCCCTGAGATCCAGATCAATTCGGGTATCGCGCACCATAGCCGCTCGGAGAGGGAGGAGCACCGTATTCGTGTCCAGCGGCGGCCGTGGTGATCAGAGTGAGTTCAGGGCCGCCGAGAACGCCTCGACGGTGTCGGCTATGTCCGCCTCGGTGTGCGCGGTCGACAGGAACCACAGGCCGCGCGGCACCATGTTGACCCCCTGGTCGAGCAGTGCGGCGTGCAGGCGGCCCATCATGGCCCGGTCCGTCGCTGCGAAGTCACGGTAGTTCCGCACGGCGGGCGCCTCGGTGAAGTAGGTCTGGAAGACCGGCCCCGGCCCGTCGACCAGCATCGGGACCCCCGCCTTGGCGGCCGCCTCCGTCAGGCCGCGCATCAGCTCCCGGCCGCGCGCGTACAGGGTGCCGTACACCTCCTCCCGCTGCTCGTCGAGGATGCGCAGGGTCGCCTCGGCCGCGGCGATGCCGATGGGCTGGGAGTTGAACGTGCCCGCGTGCGCGACCTTGCCGGAAGAGATGGCGTCCATCACGAAGGCGCGTCCGGCGAGCGCCGACACCTGCATCCCGCCCGCCATCGCCTTGCCGAACACCGACAGGTCCGGGGAGACGCCGAGGTACTCCTGGGCCCCGCCGGGAGCGAGCCGGAAACCGGTGATGATCTCGTCGAAGATGAGCAGGCTGCCGTGGCGGTCGCAGAGCTCGCGCACCGCCTGGAGGTAGCCGGGGTCCGGCTCGATGGCGCCGGTGTTGCACAGCACCGGCTCGGTGACCACGGCGGCGATCTGCCCCGCGTGCTCGTCCATCAGCCTG
Source organism: Nonomuraea insulae (assembly GCF_042656245.1). Lineage (NCBI taxonomy): Bacteria > Bacillati > Actinomycetota > Actinomycetes > Streptosporangiales > Streptosporangiaceae > Nonomuraea > Nonomuraea insulae. Next base: position 96,564 of record NZ_JBHSPA010000097.1, on the reverse strand, counting down.
GACAGGGCGTCGATGTCGTTCCATGGGCAGACCACCAGGTCGGCCGCCTCCGGCTGGCCCGCCGTACCGGGAACGGCGGCGGGGCGGTCGGCGGGCCCGGCGGCCTCCAGCGGCGGATGCACGCTGTAGAGGACCGGGTCCAGCCAGCCGTGGTAGTGCCCCTCGAACTTGAGGATCTTGGGCTGCCCGGTGAAGCCGCGCGCCAGCCGCCAGGCGGCGTGCACGGCCTCCGAGCCCACGGTGTTGAACCTGACGCGCTCGGCCGAGGGCACCATGGCGCAGAGCCGTTCGGCCACGCGGGCCTCCGCCGCGTGCTGGGCGGAGTAGACGATCCCCCGGGACACCTGCGCGGTGATGGCCTCGACCACCGCGGGCGGGCAGTGGCCGAGCAGCGCCGGCCCCTGGCCGAGCACGTAGTCGAGGTAGGTGTTGCCGTCGACGTCCCAGAGCCGCGCGCCCGCCGCCCGGTCCACGTAGAGCGGGACGCCGGCCATGCGGCGGGCGTCGCTGGAAACGCCGCCGGCGAGGTGGCGCTGGGCGGTGGTGTACAGGTCACGACTGACGTCCAGTGTCCGGGTCATGCCGACCATCAAACGGTGAGATGTCACCGGCCCACAAGAAAGAGGGCAAGAAGCGGGTTGTCAGCGCAAATTTCGGTGCTTGTGGTGGTCGCGGGCCCTTGATGGGGTTGCGGTCATGTTCCTTGGACGTATTCGGCGAACCCCCTCCGGCCCCGTCGAACTGGTGGCCCTGCACCCGGACGGCGGCCTGCTCAGCCTCGCCGACCTCGGCGACGACCCGGTGGCCGCCCTGAGCGCGTACGGACTCGACCGGCTCACCGAGCTGGCGGGAGAGCGTTCGTCAGGGCCGCTGCTGGACCAGAGCGCGGTGCTCTTCGAGCCGCCGGTGGCGACCTGCACGAAGATCTGCTGTCTGGCCCTGAACTACCGGGCACACGCGGAGGAGAGCGGCATGGAGGTGCCGCCCGAGCCGGTGCTGTTCTTCAAGCCGCCGTCCGCGCTCACCGGTCACAACCGGCCGGTGGTGGCGCCCGCCCGTACCCGCCATCTGGAGCACGAGGTGGAGCTGGCGGTCGTCATCGGCCAGGTCACCAGGGACCTGCCCGCGGAGCGGTGGCAGGAGGCCGTGGCCGGCTACACCGTGATCAACGACATGACGGCCCGCGACCTGCAGCTCGCCAACATCGCCAGGAACGCGCCATGGGACCAGTCGAAGGGGTTCGACACCTTCGCACCGGCCGGCCCGTTCCTGGCGACGGTGGACGAGGTGCCGGATCCGCAGGCCCTGGAGCTGGTCCTGGAGGTCGACGGCGAGGTCAGGCAGCGGGCGAACACCAAGCAGATGGTCTTCGACCTCCCCCGGCTGATCGAGGACCTGTCCGACGGGATGACCCTGATGCCCGGAGACCTGATCGCGACCGGAACCGTGGCCGGAATCGCCCCGCTCAAGGACGGCGACACCATGCGGGCAACGGTGGCAGGAGTCGGCACGCTGGTAAATACGGTCAAATTTCGGTCCGCCTAAAGTAGAGGCATGGACTACGCTGTGGCTGCCCTGGTGGACATCGACGACTACATGGCCTCCGAGCAGGCTCGGGGAAGGTCGTGGGCGCGCCGCCAGCTCCAGCACGCCGACCAGGTGGTGCGGGCGGCCACCCGTAGCCGTCCCGGGGCCACCTGCCGGCCGCAGCCGCCCGAGGAGTGGCTCGTCCTGCTGACCGGAGCCGACCCCGACGCCCTCATGAGCGACGCGGCGGCGCTGGCGGAGGAGGTGCGCGCGTGCATGGTGCGCGAGACGGCGTGGACCGCCACCGTCAGCCTCGGCCCGCCGAGCCTGGCGGGCGGCGGGACGGCCGAGCACGACGCCAGGCTGGCCAACGACTACAAGCTCGTGCTCGGCGGCGACCGGGTGATCGCCCCGCCGCCGCCCGCGCGGGTGCCGCTCGCGCCTCCCGTCCGCATCGAGCAGGAGCTCTCCAGGCGGGTACGCGCCGGCGACCACAACGGTGCGGCGGGCCTGCTCGCGGGATGGGTGGACCGGTGCGCCCGCGAGCCGGACGTGGACCCCCGGACGCTGCGCAACTGGCTCATCGGGCAACTGCTGTTCGTGGTGGACGTGGCCAACCGGTCCAGGCTGACCGACGGCTCGACCGACTGGGTGGAGGCGTGCGCCCGGCTGCCGATCGAGGACATCGTCTCGGTCGGCGATATTCACGAGCGCTCCTACCTGCACATCTGGCTGCGCGAGACGCTCGGCCGGCTCATGCCGCCGCCTCCGCGCCGGGACGTGCTGGCGCTGGCCGAGGCGTACCTGGCCGAGCACTACACCGATCCGGGGCTGCGCCTGACGACGGTGGCGGCGGCGGTGAGCGCGAGCCCGTTCTACATCTCCCACCTGTTCGCCGAGGAGCGCCGCACTACCTTCCTGCGCCACCTCACCGGCCTGCGGTTGCAACACGCGCGCCGGCTGCTGAGCACCTCGCCGCTGCCCATCGACGTCATCGCGGCCCGCACCGGCTACCTGAGCGCGAAGGCGCTGCGCGGTGCGTTCCGGCGGCACGTCGGCTGTTCCCCGACCGAATACCGCAAGGCCGGCCTCCGGCCCTGCTCGTGATGGAGGGCGCATGGACCTGGCGATCGACGGCGGCCAGACGGGGCTGCGCCTCGGCCTGGCCAGCGGCGGCCGGATCCGGGAGGTGCACGAGAGGCCCGGCCTGTCCTACGCCGAGGGTACGAAGTTTTGGTGAGCCAGGTGGCCCCGGGCAGCGCTGAGATGCTGGCCGGGGCCGCACGACAACTGATGGAGGACATGTGATCGACCAGAGCGCGTACGCGGAGGTCGCCAGGGCCGCCGTGGAGCGGGTGCTCGGCGCGGAGCGGGCGGCGATCGAACAGGCCGGACGCCTCGTCTACGACGGGCTGCGGGCCGGTGGGGTGGTGCAGGCGTACGGCACGGGGCACTCCAGGGCGGTCGCGCTGGAGCTGGTCGGGCGGGCCGGTGGGCTGGTCCCGGCGAACCAGCTGGGCATTCGCGACCTCGCCTACTACGGCGACGCCTCCCCACAGGACATCCTCGACCCGAAGATCGAGCGGCAACCGGGGCTGGCACTGCGCATCTGGGAGCTGGCCGAGATCGAGCCCGCCGACGTCTTCGTGATCATCTCGAACTCCGGCGGCAACGCGGCGATCGTCGAGATGGCCCGTCTGGCGGGCGAACGCGGGCACCCGGTGATCGCGATCACCTCGCGGGCCCACACGGCCGAGGCCGCCGCCCGCGAGGGAGCCGGCGGCAGGCGGGTGCGGCTGGACGGGCTGGCCGACGTGGTCATCGACAACGGGGCGCCGTACGGGGACGCGGCCGTGCCGTTGCCCGATGGCGGCGCCGTCTGCCCGGTGTCGAACGTGACCGGCATCCTGATCGCCCAGCTCCTGGTGGCCGACGTGACCGGCAGGTTCCTGGCCGCCGGACAGGAACCGCCCGTCTACAGATCCGCCAACACCCCCGGCGGCGACGCGCACAACGAGAAACTGCTGGCCGGGTACGGCGACCGGGTACGGCTGGGCGACGCGTGAAGGACACCGCCCAGGAGGTCAGGCCCGCACCAGCCGGTACGGCTGGCGCGGCCGCCCCGCCTGGGCTCCCTTGACGGGGGGCACGGGCCAGGCCAGCCCCTCCTCCGCGAGGCTCTGCAGCACCCGGCGGGCGCTGCGCGGCGCGATGGCCAGCACGTCGGCGACGATCTCGGCGTCCACGACCATCGCGTCCGGCCCGTCGTCGAGCCCTTGGATCAGCCGTTCCAGCAGCTGGGCCGCCTTGGTGGTGACGGCGGGCTCGACCTCGGCACGCCTGCGCCGGCGTACCGGAAGGGACAGCACGGCGCCGTCGACGCCCACCAGGTAGGCGGCCGCCGCGCCCGCGTTGCGCGCCTTCTCGACCGCCACCATGGCGTTGGCGTCGGCGTCCCTGGCGGTGCTGCCCAGGCCGATGCCGACCTCGACCTCGACGCCGGTGTCGGAGCGGATCCGGTCCATGAACGGCGCCGCCCGCAGCCCGTCGGTGGCCTGGCCGAGCGCGCCGAGGGTGGCGGTGACGACATAGCTGTTCTCGTCCCTGGGGGCCACGGTCGCCCCCATGAGCCGGGCGTCGGCCAGCAGCGCCTGGTGCAGTTTGAGCTTGAGCTCCTGCTGCCAGTAGTTGCCCGGCCCCGAGTAGCCGGGCCGGGCGGAGGTGGCGAGCTCGACCACGACGATGGCGATCTGCGCCTCCTCCAGCCTGCTGCCGGTGCCGAGCAGGGCGGCGGTGTTGAGGGCCAGGCGCAGGGTGTGCGTGGTCGGCATCATCCGCAGGGCGGGCACCCCGGCGGTGGTCAGCGCCTTGGCGACGCTCCTTATCGTGGTCAGCGCCGCCGTGGTGGCGCCCTGCCGGTAGAGCTGCTCGTGGAAGCCGATGAAGCCGCGGACGGACTCGGGCTCGTCGTACTCCGACAGGTGGACGCCCGCGGTGCCGACCCCGATCTCACCGTAGGCCTCGTCCACGTCGGCGGCGGGCAGCGAGTCGATGCTCACCCTGGCCGGGTCGATGCCCTGGGTGAGCACCCCGCGCAGCAGGGCGGCGTACAGGCCGGCCCCGCTCATCGGGACGTGCGTGGCGGGAACGGGCAGCTCACCCGCCTGCCTGGCGAGGTCGTGCTGGAGCGGGCCGGTGAACAGGACGACGTCGATGCTGTCCGCGATCCGGGAGAACTTCTCGTAGGTCTCGTGCTCCCCGGCGTGCGGGGCGCCCACCAGCCGCCAGTCGGCGGCGGCGGGCAGGTCGGCCCCCACCATCACGATCTGCTCGACGAGGTCGTGCGGGCCCACCACCCCGATCCCTACCCTGGACCGTGTCTCGGGACGCAGCCGATCCATGTTGCTGATCACCCCACTCCCGAACGCCATCGAAGCAGGCGGGTCATCGTTCCGCCGAGCACCGCCGCCCGATCATGCTCGGCAAGGTCACTGAAGATTACCCGGCCGAGCGACATCCGGAGATCGATGAACGGGAAGTCGGACCCGTACACCACCCGGTCCGCGCCCACCTCGCGCACCATTCTGGAGATGTCGGCGCCGGTGTTGAAGGAGCCGCAGACCTCCAGTATCACCCCGGGCCGCCGGAGCGCGACCTCGATCGCGAGCTCGAAACCGAGCGGGGTGGCCCCGGCGTGTCCCGCGAGGATCACCACGCCGGGGTGGGCCGCCGCCACCTCCTCCACCATGGGCAGGTCGTTGTACGCCGAGCCGTCGTAGGTGTGGGTGAGCACGGGGCAGCCGGTCCGCTGGGCGAACTCCCACACCGGGGCGTAGCGCGGGCCGGTGAGCGGGTAGTCGTGCAGGTCCGGGTGGAGCTTGATGCCGCCGAAGCGCTCGTCGCCACCCCACTTCTCCAGCTCCCCCACCGGGTCCTGCCAGGGGTTGACGGTCAGGTAGCCGGTGAAACGGCCGGGCGCGAGGTCCACCGCCGCGGCGGTGGCGGCGTTGCCCGCGGCGGCGTCGAGCTGGATCGCCAGGTGACTGGAGATGACGGCGTGCGACACACCGCACCGGTCCATGACCCTGACCATCGCCTCCGGTCCCGCGTCGGGGATGAAGAACAGGCTGTACGGGCCGGCGTGCGCGTGCGCGTCGACGATCCGGACCTCGGTCTGAGGGCGCCGCTCCCGCAGCGCGGACACGAGCGGGTTCACGCGGCCTCCGCCTTCAGCAGTCCCAGCAGGGTGCCGGAGCCGATGGCGGCCACGGCGTCGTCGTCGAGTTCGGCCCAGAGCAGCCGGGTCACGGCCTCGGCCGGGTCGCGCAGCGGGGCCCCGGTGCCGAAGACGAGGCGGTGCGCGCCGTACCGCTCGGCGAGCCATTCGAGCCCGCGGTGCGAGGACAGGTTGGCCAGCCCGAGGTGCACGTTGCCGGTGCGCGACAGCACGCCGGCCGCCTGCCTGAGCAGGCGGTAGCCGAGCGAGCCGATCACGATCGCCAGTCCGGGATGCGCGCCCGCGATCGCCTCCACGGCGGCCCAGCCGATCTGCGGCGCGTCCACCAGCAGCGGCAGCCCGGCCTCGGCGATCGCGCCGAGCATCGGCGCCGCGTCCCTGCCCGCCAGGTCGTAGCCGTGGTCGGCGGGGTAGGCGCGGACGGCGCGGACGCCCCCGTCGAGGGCGGCGGCGACGAACTGGGCGGGCGTGCCCGTCTCCCCGCACGTGTCGGGCAGCATCACCCAGCACGGGTGGAGCCTGGGCTCGGCCGCGACCAGGCCGAGCAGCTCCCTGTTGCCCGTCCCTGGGTCGTGCAGCCACGACAGCGTGTGGCTCACCACGGCCTCGGCGATGCCGAAGCGGTCCATCCCCGCCAGTGCCCGCGTGACCGTGCCCGGGCCGGTGTCCCTGCGGGGGTGGCGGCCGAGCATGGCGTCAGCGTCGATGAGCATGGACCGTCCAACCGTCAGGGATCGCGGGCGGCTCGTCGCGGAAGGGGAACACGCCCACCGTGAAACGGCCGTCGCGGCGGCGCAGGCCGAGCGAGTGGATCTCGCCGTACTCGGCCGTCCGCGTCGCCGGGTCGGGGATCCTGGCGGGGCCGCTCCCGTAAAGGATCTCGTCGGGCGGTTCGAGGGAGACAACGAGGATCCCGGGACCATGTCCGCTGATGTGGCCGCCGGCGTGGGGGGTCCACGGCGAGAGGCCGTGAATCTGCCAGATCGCCTCGGCGTCGATCCGGTCGGTGATCACCCAGTACGGCGACGGGCCCTTGACGAAGCGGATCTCGCGGTCGTGCCGGGCGCTGAAGCCGTGGTGGTGCCCGGCGAAGAGGTCGGCCTCCGGCGTGACGGAGTACACGTCGCAGGCCGCGCGGCGGTCCTCGGTGTACTCCTGGCCCGGCACCAGCAGGGTGTTGTGGGCCCTGGTCGCCTGGTACCAGTCGTAGTAACCGGGGTCGTCGTAGGACGGCGGGCCACCGCCCTCCCAGGCCAGCGGCACGCCCCAGCCGGACAACACGAAGTCGAGCGCGGCGTGGTGGCTGTGCGGCTCCAGCTCGTGGCCGACGTAAGGACCGTAGTTGATCACCGTGTGGAAGTGGTCGTGCCGGAAGGTCGCGTAGCCGCTGGCCGCCAGGTTGTGCGAGCCCTCGGCGGGCCGGTCGCCGTCGAGCCAGACGACGCCGCTGTCCTGGAGGTGCGGCACCCAGCCGGCGGGCGTCGACAGGATCGTCAGCCAGCGGCGCATGGCCTGGTAGCGGGGGTGCGTGTCGAGCTCGGGTTCGACGGCCGCGGCCCGGGCGAGCCCTTCGAGGCACATGCCGTGGTAGCCGGGCGAGCGCTCGTGGTGGCCGCCGTCGGCCCGTACGTCGTGCTCCAGGTGCTCCAGGACGCGGTCCGTCGCGACGGCGGCCCAGCCGGCCGACTCGGGCAGATCGGTGAAGATCCTGGCGGTGTGCAGCAGCTCGCAGGCGGTGGCGAACTGCCAGTTGCCGTGCCTGAACGCGTCGTGCTCCTCGGCGGCCCAGCGGGCGCCGCCGAGGACGGTCTTCATCATCCGCAGCCAGCAGCCGTCGCTCAGCGCGGGCTCGTCGGCGAGGACGGCCAGAGCCTCGGTGACGTACATGGCGCGGGCCCGCACGCCGAGCGAGTACCAGATGACGTCGAGGCCGGGCCAGTCGCCCCGGACCTGGTCACGGCCGTCGTACCACTGGCGGAAGAGGCGGTCCCACTCGGCGGCGTAGCGCGGGTCGCCGGTCTCGGCGTAGGCCGTGACCAGCGGGCTCATCCAGCGCAGGTAGTGGAAGCCGTACAGCCGGGAGCGGCCGTGGCCCTTGTCGAGGAAGTCGACCTCGGCCCCGATCAGCTCGTCCGCGCCGGCCGCGGGCAGCGCCGCGGCCACCGGGCGGGGCCGCCGCCAGGGCCTGGCCTCGGCGACGTCCGCCGCGCCCAGCGCGTCGAGCAGCGCCGCGTCGCTGATGTGCCGCATCCGCTCGGGGTCGACGTGCGGCGGTTTCTCCACGTGAGTCATGCCGGCTTCACCGGCAGCCCCGTGCGGGCCGACTCGTGCGCGGCGGCGAGCACGGCGGTCACGTGCCGCGAGCTCTCCACGCTGACGAGAGGCTCGGCGCCGGTACGGGCGCAGTCGACGAAGTGGTGGATGGCGTCGCGGTAGGCGCCGGCGGGCACGCCGTGCACCACCCGCTGCAACATGTTCCTCGGATAGGAGTAGCCCTGCTCCGTGGCGAGCTGGATGTTCTCCTTCTGCCGGTCGAGCTGGATGACGCCCGACTCGCCTGCCACGGTGACGTAGCTGTCGACCATGGTCGGGAAGGTGCTGGGATAGATCCAGGCCGACTCGAACGTGGCCACCGCGCCGCCGGCGAACCTGGCCTGGATCTGCATGGCGTCGGGGGTCTCGATGCCGAGCCCGCGCAGCTTGCCGTAGCGGGCGGTGGCGAAGACCTCGACGACGCGGTCGTCGTACAGCCAGGTGACCAGGTCGATGTCGTGGCTGGACAGGAACCACGCGCAGGTGGTGCGGTCGGCCCAGCCGATCATCTCGGTGGGCACGTGAATGGTGTCGTCCTTGCGGGCGTAGCCCACGACGGGCTCGCCGATGAGCGGCATCTGCTCCTTGGCCTGCGCGTACGCGGGCACCCAGCGGTGGTTGAACAGGCACATCGCGCTCACGCCCGCCTGCCGGATCGCGGCGACGGAGCGGTCGGCGTCCTCGACCGTCGTGGTGAACGGCTTCTCGACCAGGATGTGCACGCCCGCCTCCGCGGCGGCCACCATCACGTCGGCGTGCAGGTGGTCGGGTGTGGTGATCGAGACGGCGTCGACCGTGCCGGAGGCGAGCAGTTCCCGGTAGCCGGGGTAGAGCGCCGCCTGCGGGGCTTGGTCGAGGGGGCGGCGGGCGACCGCGGTGATCTCGGCGTACGGGTGGGCGGCCAGGACCTCGGCGTGCCCGCGACCCATGATCCCGGCCCCGACGATCCCGATTCTGAGCTTAGGCAAGTGCTTCGTTCCATTGCTTCTCGGCGGCTTTGAGTGCTTCTTCGGCGGTCTTGGAGCCCTGGAGGAAGGCTCTCAGCTCCTCGGCCAGCGACTCCGACAGCTCCATGTCCTTCAACGTGCCGAGCGGGGTGTACTCCAGCTTCGGCAGTCCCTTCACGATCACGCGGCGGGCCGCGTCCATCGGGTCGTCGCCACCCTGGCCGGCGAAGAAGGGGTCCTTGGTCGAGGAGATCGTCGAGGGGTAGATCGGCACCAGCTTGCAGAAGGCGAGCTGGTTGGCGCCGTTGGCGAAGAACTTGATGAACTCGGCCGCGGCCCGCTGGTGCGCGGAGGCCTTGGGGATGGCGAAGGTCTGCTGCGCGAGCAGCAGGTAGCCGCCGGTCTCGGTCCGCACCGGCTCGGTGATCGCGAGGTCGTCGTAGACGTCGGGCGCGTTCTTCTGGATGTTGAGCAGCGTGGCGGCGAACGTGCTCGCGGACATGGCGAGCTGGCCGTTCTCCAGGCTCTGCGGGAAGTTGCGCACGTCCTTGGAGATCGAGCCGGGCGCGATGCCGTGCTTGTCGTAGCTCTGCTTGAAGGTGGCGAGCAGCTCGGCGACCTCGGGGGTGTTGAAGGCGGCCTTCTTCTTGTCCGCCGACAGCAGGTCGACCCCGTAGTAGCGCAGGACGGAGGCGGCGTTGATGCCGGGGATGTCGTTGGTGCCGTAGACCTTCGTCTCGGCGTAGACCTTGTCCGCCAGGGCCAGCGCCTCGTCGTACGTCTTCGGCGGGGCCTTCTCGTCGAAGCCGGCCTTGGTGACGACGGACTTGCGGTAGATGCCCACCGGGGTGCCGCCGTTGTACCAGGGCACGGCGTAGAGCTTGCCGTCCACGCGCAGCGGCTCGACCAGGTTCGGCTGGAAGTCGGCCAGGTCGGCGGGCTTGACCAGGGCGTCGAGCGGGGCCAGCGACGGGACGAACCTGCCCAGATCGCTGGAGGCGAGGTTGACGGCGTCGGGGACGTCGCCGCTGGCGACCGCGGCGAGCAGCTTGGTCGCCATGTCCGCGCCGGGCACGTCGACCCACTTCACGGTGACCTTGGGGTGGTCCTTCTCGTATTGGGCGATCAGGCCGTCGATGTAGGCGCCGTAGTTCTTCTTCAGGTTGATCGTCCAGAACTCGACCTCGCCCTCGAACGGCTGGTCGTCGGCCGTTCCCGCGGTGCCGCCCGACGTGCCGGCGACGCAGCCGGACGTCAGGAGCGCCAGGGCGAGCGCTCCTGCCGTTAAGGCGCCTGTTCTCATCACCGCGGACCTCCTGGCTGTTATGGCCGTCCTTAATGCTTCTTTCGGCACCCTGGCAGGCGACTGCTCTCTCCGTCAAGTCTCTTCCCACGTGGACCTTGACGCCTTTTGCCGCCCGTTTATAGGCTCCGTCCACATTCTGGCCAGTTTTTATCGGAACTTCGGCCAGCACAATTAGGTTCTGAGGGATGTGATGCCGATGGCCATCAGCCGGATTCCCGGACAGCGCTGGTACACGCCGTACCTCTTTCCGATCCCGGCCCTCGTGCTGTTCGGCGTCTTCTTCGCCTGGCCGGCGATCACCGCACTGCAGCTCTCCTTCACCGACTACGACGGGGTGAGCCCGCCCGTCTTCACCGGCGTGGACAACTTCGTCAGGATCCTCGGCGACAGCCGCTTCTGGACGGCGCTGCGCAACTCACTGCTGTTCCTGCTCGGGCTCTTCCCGCTGCTGGTCGTGCTCCCGCTGCCGCTCGCCGCGCTGATCAACCAGAAACTGCCGGGGATCAGGACGTTCCGGATGCTCTACTACCTGCCCGTCGTGACCTCGATGGTCGCGGTGGCGGTGGCCTGGAACTACGTCTTCCACCAGCAGGGCGTCCTCAACTGGCTGCTCACCGGCTTCGGCCTGCTCGACGAGCCCATCCAGTTCCTGCTCGACCCCACCTGGGCGCTGCCCGCGCTCATCCTGGTGGAGGGCTGGAAGAGCATGGGCGTCTACATGATGATCTACCTCGCCGGCCTCCAGACGATCCCCGCCAACCTGTACGAGGCCGCGCGGGTCGACGGGGCGGGCGCCTGGCGGCGCATGCGGAGCATCACGGTGCCGCTCATGATGCCCTACATCGCGGTCGCGATCACGATGGCCATGCTCGACGCCATGCAGGCCTTCACCACGGTGTTCGTCATGACGAAGGGCGGGCCGCAGGACGCCACGCTCATGCTCGGCTACTACATCTGGTCCGAGGCGTTCGAGAAGTACGACATGGGCTACGCCAGCGCCGTCGGCCTCGTCCTGTGGGTGCTGCTGATCGTCATGGCCCTGCTCAACTATCGGCTCACCGGCGGAAAGCAGGCGGAGCGTTGATCCACAGGCTCGGCTTCTACGCGCGGCGCACGGGCATGTACGCGTTGCTCGTCGCGATCGCCCTGCTCTTCGTCGGCCCCTTCCTCATCCTGCTGTCGGCCGCGCTCAAACCGGCCGGACAGGCCGTCTTCTCCTTCCCGCCCGACGTCATCCCCCGGCCGCCCGTGCTCACCTGGGCCGAGGAGGCGTGGACGGCCATCCCCTTCCTGCGCTACCTGCTCAACTCCGTGCTCCTGGTGGGCGTGACGGTGCCGCTGTACATCCTGGTGTCGGCGCTGTGCGCCTATCCCCTCGCGCAGATGCGCTTCCGGGGCCGGAGCCTGATCTTCTTCGCGATCCTGGCCACGATGTTCATGCCGGGCGAGGTCATGCTGCTGCCCAGGTTCCTGGTCGTCTCCCAGATCGGGATGGCCGACAGCTATCTGGGAGTGATCCTGCCCGGGGTGCTCTCGGCGTTCGGGATCTTCCTGCTCCGCCAGACCTTCGCCGGGGTGCCGCGCGAGGTGGTGGACGCCGCCAGGACGGACGGCTGCCACGAGCTGCGCATCTTCTGGCACATCATGCTGCCCGCCGCCCGGCCCACCCTGGCCATCCTCGGCGTCTTCGGCTTCATCTCGGTCTGGAACAGCTTCATCTGGCCCATGGTCGTGCTCAAGGACTCCTCGCTCTACCCCATCGCGCTCGGCATCGCCTACCTGGCGGGCATCACGGGCACCGACGTCCGCAGTCTCGCCGCCGGCACGGTGATCTCGATCCTGCCGGTCATCGTCTTCTTCATGCTCATGCAACGCCACGTCCTGGAAGGCATGCGCGGTGCGGTCAAGGGCTGACGCCGCGTCCCACCCCCCTCGGAAGGCTCGTTCCATGCATCTGTCCCGCAGGCAGTTCACCACCGGCGCCCTGGCCATGGGCATCCTGGCGCCCCTCACCGGAAGCGCCCGCGCCGCGGCGGCGGCCGGGTACGACTACACCGCGCGCGAGACGTTCGACCTGTTCGACCGGACCTTCCACCAGAGCGGCGCCGCCGGGCAGCCGAGCGACACCAACGAGGCCGGCGGGCTGGCCTGGGGTCAGTCGTACATCCTGGCCGGATTCATCCGCATGTACGAGGCCTACCGGGACACCCACTACCTGGACCGGCTGATCACCAACATCGACCTGGTGCTGGCCGGTCGCGACTCGGTGCGCGGGGTGAGCGACTATCGCGGCCGCTCGTTGCCGGCCTGGCGGGCCGGGGCGCCGTACACCGTCGGGACCGTCACGCTGAAGGGCGCCGACGGCACGCCGCTGCTGGAGGTGCGCACCTCGCTCACCTACGCAAACGACGCGGTCGCCACCGTCACCGCGGGCGGTTCCGAGGGCCGCTTCACCCTGGAGGTCAGGAACAACCGGACCAACCTGGTCGCCACCTTCCCCGACCTGTCGCTGGACCCGGCGGCGGCGGACTACGCGGTGCGCCGGATCCTCGACGCCTTCCCGACGCCGACGCGGGTGACGGCCAAGGACCTGCGGCCCGCACCGTCCGGCGACGCGGCGCCCGCGCCGGGAGCGACCCCGTTCGTCTCGCAGCCGGTCGTCTTCACCGTGCACACCGGGATGATCAGTTACCCGATGGCGTCGTTCGCCAAGATCGTCCTGCGTGATCCCCGGCTGGCGGCCGTCGCGAAGTACCGGCGCAAGGCGATCGAGTACCTGAAGGCGGCGCGGGACGCGGCGGCCGTGCACGACGACGAGTGGCGCCAGACCGACGACGGGTACGGCTACTTCGTCTGGAACAAGGGCACCCCGCTCGGCTACGACGGCACCGAGCAGCCCACCAACCAGGGCCTGGCACTCGGCCAGACCTACGCCGAGCTGGCGGCGGCCACGGGCGACCCGTTCTACCGGGACCGGACCCGACGGATGGCCCGCATGTTCGCCCGCGAGCTCACGGTCGACGCCGACGACGCCTACGTGTGGTCGTACTGGCCCGCGTTCGGCAGGACGTACAACGGCTTCGCCAAGAGCGACGGCGTCTCCGAGTACACTCCGTCCAGCAACCCGGTGCGCAGCATCGAGGACCTCAGCCACGGCGCGATCGACGTCGAGTTCGCCGCCGCCGCCTTCCGCAACAAGTTGTTCTTCACGGGCGGGGACATGGCCAGGTTCGCGCGCACGTACACCAAGAACCTGATCGCCCCGACCGGCGAGGACGGCCACCCGACCGCCTACGTGCGCGTCGACGGCACCGGCGGCGCCACCACCCCCGGGCAGTACCTTCAGGCGCCCCGCTGGATGGCGGTCGCGCAGTGGGACGACGCGGTGTTCACCCACTCCCGCTCGATCTACGACGCCCGCGCCGTCGAGCCGCAGTACGGCTCCTACCTGAGCTCCGTCGCCTACCTCAACTGGCACGCCCGCCGCAGGTGACGGCCGATCCGCCGGGCATCCCGCAGGATGCCCGGCGGCCTGCCCCGTGATCACACCGCAGGGCCGGGGTGGCGGGTCAGCCGGAGACGTCGGCGGTGGCCCAGGAGTCGCGGAAGGCGTAGCGGGCCGGGGCGCTGGCGTAACGCAGGAACGCGGTGCCCGAGGTCGTGCTGACGGCCGTGTTCGTGTGGTAGAAACGGCAGCCCTCGTAGATCATCTTGCCGTTGGTCAGGCTGGTGCCCGCCCCGTCGACCAGGTGATTGCCGGCCAGGGAGCAGTCCTGGTAGCGGACGATGGGGATCTTGCCGGAGGTGGTCCCGTAGCGGTGCAGGTTGTAGCTCGCCGCCCCGGCCACCTGCAGCGCGGCCATGTCGGAGCAGGAGGTGAAGGTGACGTGGCCGTTGCTCCAGTTGCAGTCGATGATCTTGTGGTTGGCGCTCTTCGGCTCGAAGCGCACGCCTTGGACGTTCAGGCGGGTGGCGCTCAGCTCGCCGTTGGCCAGGGGCATGTAGAAGTAGCGGGCCGGGTTGGAGCCGACCATCGACCAGGAACCGCCGAGAACGTTGATCGAGCCGCCGCGGTCGAAGCGGAAGAAGTCGCCGCCGGCCAGGGCGAAGTTGCACGACAGCATGAAGAAGTTGAGGAACTGGTTCTGCTGGTTGCGGCTCGACGGGCTGGAGATCCCGCAGTGCAGGAACGCGTCGGTGTAGACGGAGACGGTGTCGGTCGTGCACAGGATGAAGTGGTGCTCGCTGTTGTTGTTGGCCTCGTGGTCGCCGTCGATGCCGATGACCCGGTCCCAGGGGCCCTTCCACTCGACGTTCTTGTACACGAAGTACTGGTTCTGGCCGTTGCCGTAGGCGGGGTACTGCGAGTTCGCGTCGATGGTGTCCACCGACCAGTAGTACGCGAAGCGGTTGTTGGCGTTGTTGGACTGGAAACTCATGTCCTCGAAGTACGCGTACCGCAACCGCACCGCGGCGGTGATCAGGTTGTTCTCGCGCGGGTCGGCGTTCGCCGTGAAGTTCGTGGCGAAGTTGATGTTCGTCACCCGGGGGCCGCCGCCGCGGAAGCGCAGGCCGAAGACCTGGTCGGCGTTCCCCGAGGTGGGCGACCACATCAGGGTGTCCTTCTTGGTGATCTTGTAGTTGCCCGGCGGGAAGAAGACCTCCTTCCTGACGACCCCGCTGCTGCGGCCGGACAGGGCCGCCGTGACCGCGGCCTTGATGGCGTCGGAGTCGTCGGTGGTGCCGTCACCCTTCGCGCCGTAGTCCTTGACGTCGACGCTGTAGACCGAAGGGTCGGTATTGGCCTCGGCCGGGCCGGCGCCCCACATCGACAGGGCGCCCATGCCCGTGACGGCTAAACCACCCGCGAGCGTGCGCCTGCTGACCTGGCCGCGTCGCTCATCTGCTTCGAATCCGGACATGCGAACATCGCTCCTTGACTGGAGGAGGCGCCCCAAGAGGCATGATCGCGATCACGCTAGGGTCTTGGAGGCTCGATGGACAACCGAAATCGCATGAATAGACTGTCCGAATCACGGACGGTGGTAGAGACCTCTCCCTGCGGCAGCTCACGGGCCGGGCTCCTGCTTTCCGAGCCCGGCCCGTCAGCGATCAACAACCTTCGGTTCGGATCACCCGCGCGTCCGGGATCGGCAGCGCGGCGATGGCTTTCCCGCCTCTGACGGCACGGCCCGTGGCGGACCTTCTCCCTAGACTGGGCAGGCGGCGCTGACCAGCTCCCAGGGCGTGCAGTTGTCGCCGGAAGAGGAGCAGCACAGCCTCCTGCGCCAGCCGCCCATGCACCTGTACTGGTATCTGCACACCGCCGACGCCCCCACCTCCGGGACCACCAGCGCCAGAGCTCTGTCGATGAGCACTCCCACGTCCTGCCTCCTCATATCCCTACCTGCTGACGGTTGTGGCGATCATCGGGGCGGGCATTCGCGGGCGGTTAGCGCGGCGATAGCGCGGACCCCGACCGGGGCCGATCTCCCCCGCACGTCCTGCGGGAGCCGGAAAGAATCGAGGTGCGGCGAGCATGCGGTTCGGGCGAAGATGGCCGCGACTGGCTGTGGGAGCCGGCACCCCGGAAGAGGAGTGTGCCATGGGCGCTATCGGATCCGCGGACCCCGAGGTCCGGGTGACCACGGGAAGGCTGCGCGGGCGGATGGCGGATGGCGTGACCGTCTTCCGCGGCGTGCCGTTCGCGCGCCCGCCGGTGGGCGCGCTGCGGCTGGCCGCACCGGTGCCGTCCGAGCCGTGGGACGGCGTGCGCGAGGCCGGCGCGTTCGGTCCGCCGCCGCCGCAGTCCAGGCTGCTGGGCGCCTCCGGCGCGGACGGCGCGGACGGCGGCTGGCTGACCGTCAATGTCTGGTCCCCCGACCTGGGCACCGCCCGGCTGCCGGTGATGGTGTGGATCCATGGCGGGGGTTACATGTACGGCTGGTCCGGCGACCCGGTCTTCGACGGCCGGGTGCTCGCCCGGGACGGCGTCATCGTGGTCACCTTCAACTACCGGGTCTCCGCCGAGGGCTTCGGGCACTTCCAGGGGGCACCGGCCAACCGCGGGTTACTGGACCAGGTGGCCGCTCTGCGCTGGGTGCACGACAACATCGTGGCTTTCGGCGGAGATCCGGACCGGGTCACCGTTTTCGGGGAGTCCGCCGGAGCCGGCAGCATCGCGGCGCTGATGACGATGCCCCGAGCCGCCGGCCTGTTCCGCAGGGCGATCGCGCAGAGCGTGCCGGCTCTGTTCTTCTCCGCCGAACTGGCCGCCGACATCGCCGCCGCCGTAGCCGGTGAGCTGGGCCTGGCCCCGCTCGCGGGCGAAATCGCGCGCCTGTCGCCGGAGCGGCTGATCGACGCCGGGGACGCGGTGGCGGACAAGGTAGGCGGCTACCCGCAGTGGGGCCGGGTCGCCTACGTCCGGTCGCCGTTCGCGCCGGTCGTGGACGGCGAGGTGCTGCCCGCGGTGCCGTGGCGGTCACTGGCGGACGGAGCCGCGCGCGATGTGGAACTGATCGCAGGGCACACCCGCGACGAGTACCGGCTGTTCATGGCCATCATGGGCGACACCGGTCAGATCACCGCCGAGCGGGCGGCCACCGCGCTGCGTGAGCTCGCCCCGGACCCGCAGGCCTACCGGGCCGCCTACCCCAGGGCCGACGAAGAGATGCTGTACGAGCTGGTGCACTCCGACTGGATGTTCCGGATGCCTTCCGTCCGGCTGGCCGAAGCCCACCAGAGGCACGGCGGCCGGTCCCATCTGTACGAGCTGACCTGGCCGGCCCCCGGCATGGGCGGCGATGTCCTCGGCGCCTGCCACGGGCTCGGCCTGCCGCTGACGTTCGGCAACCTGACCGCTGGAGCGGCAGGCCTGCTGCTCGGGCAGGAGCCGCCGCCGGCCGCGGCCGAGCTGTCGGCCCGGGTCCGAGCGGCCTGGATCGCCTTCGCCACGACCGGGGATCCGGGCTGGCCGGCGTACGAGCCGCAGAACAGGCAGACCTGGGTCATCGACACCGAGCCGGGCACGACAACCTATCCGGAGGAGAGCTCCCGTGAGTTGTGGGCCGGGCACGCCTTCGCCGCCCTCCCCTTGCTGGCGCGACCGTAACCGTCCATCCCCGCTAACACGGCCACCTGGCGAGACGAGGTAACCAGACACGCCACCGCATCACCTGACTCGTTGACCGCGGCCGTACGCCACCGGCGTACGGCCGGTCCGCGGGCAGGTGGGTGACCGCAGGGAGCCGCTCGTCCAACACCGCCGGCACCCGCGCCGCTGTCAGAACCAGGCCCCCGGTAGTCGGGGGCTCGCGGCAGCCATGATCTGACGATGCCAGCTGCGACGGTGTCCCGGCATGCCCATCGCGGAAGCGGAAAGGGGGATTTATCGTGGGCGGAATCGGCAGCGCCGGAACCCGGCCCCGAGGGGCAGCTGACCTGGTCTGCAGGCCCGCTGTGATCAGATGTGGAACAGGGACAGGGGAGCCGTGCAGAGCGTCTGCTCGGCGTCGAACTCCTCGAACGTGCTGACGGGGCGGAAACCAAGGCGGGCGGCGAGTTTCAGAGATCGCTTGTTCGCGGTCTGGGTCACGACCAGGACCGGCTGGTCGGGGAGTTCGCCGGCCGCAGCGCGCAACGCGGCCGTGGCGGCCTCGAATGCGAACCCCGCGCCCCACGCGCTGCGCCGCAGTACATAGCCCAGTTCCAGCGCCTCGCCATTCTCGGCGACATACCCGGGGCGATCGGCCGACCGGCGGGCGAGCATCAATGTTCCGACAAGTCGGTTCGTCGTGTTGTCCGCGATGACGAAATTGCCGGGCCTGGGTGTCGCGTTGGCGATTGCCGTGTCGAAGTGCTGCTCGACGTCACTCCGGAGCCGGGGACCACCGAGGTATTCCTGAACCTCGGGATCGGTGAGGAGCTCGATGAGTTCTTCACGGTCGGCATCCTGCGCTCCGCGCAGCAGGAGTCGTTCCGAAGGGATTTGCGTGGCGGACAGCGTGGGCAACTGGCTCATAGACCCGTGATCATAGAACACCGGCGAGATCCTGCTCGTCGCGCAGAAGCTTCTCAGCTGGTGGCGCCCCAGGTGAGAGAGAGGCCGGTGGCGGCGCGTTCGGTGCGGATCTCCATCATGCTGCCGAGGATGGTGGCCTGGTCGGACACCACGGGCGTGGCGTCGAGCGTGTAGGTGATCCGGGAGCTGACGAGCACCGGGCTGCCCTGCGGCTCGTGGAGGTGGCGGGCGGCGGCGGGGTCGAGCAAACCGGGCCGGACCACCTCGGACGCCCTGGCGACCGTCACTCCCGCGTCGGCGAGGGCCGTGTAGAGGGAGACGGCGGTGAAGTCGCGGTCGCGGATCTGGTCGGCCACCGGCCGGCGGACCCAGGACACCTGGTGCACGGCGGGACGCCCCGCGAACTCGCGGACCCGCTCCAGCCGCAGGGCGGTGTCACCGGGACGCAGCCGCAGCTCCGCGGCGATCCGGGCGGGGGCCCGGCGCACCGCCCGCCCGGCCACCGCGGTGCGCACGTCGTGGCCCTGTTTAAGCAGGTCGTCGACCAGGCTGCGGAGCGAGTCGAGCTGGTAGGCCAGGTGCGGCGGGGCGACGAACGTACCCCTGCCGGGCTGCTGCACGATCAGCCTCTCGTCGCTGAGCTCCCGCAACGCCTGGCGCAGCGTCATGAGGGTCACCCCGTAGGAGACGCTCAGCTCCCGTTGCGGCGGCAGGGCCTCACCGGGAGCGTAGTGTCCCGACCGGATCTTCGCGGCGAGGTCGGCGGCAATGGCGCGGTATCTCGCCTCGTGCCCGGCGTCGGGGGTCATCGTGGTCGGTCACACTCCTGGTCGAGGGCTTGCCGCAGGGTCGCGAGGAAGACCCGCAGGTCGTCCGGCCCAGCCCCGTCGAGCACTCGCCGCATGACCGCGGCGCCGACCACCACGCCGTCGGCGTGCCGGCGGGCTTCGCGTGCCTGCTCCGGGGTGGAAATCCCAAATCCTAGCAAGACCGGCCGGTCGGTGACGCGCCTGACCCGCTCGGTCAGCTCCGCCGCCGAAGCGGCGAGGGTGGACCGCTCACCGGTGGTGCCCATCAGCGACACCGCGTAGACGAATCCGCGGCTGCGGCCCGAGATCTCCGCCAGCCGCGGCTGCGGCGTCGCCGGCGACGCCAGCAGGGCCAGGTCGATCCCGGCGTCGGCGGCCACGTCCGTCAGCTCGTCCGCCTCGTGCACCGGCAGGTCGGGCACGATCAGGCCGCCGACGCCGGCCCGGCGCAGCGCGGCGCAGAACGCCTCGGGGCCGTCGTGCAGCACCAGGTTGTAGTAGGTGCTGACCACCAGCGGCACATCCAGGTCCGCCATGCCGGACAGGTCGGCGAGGATCCGGCGGGTGCTCGTCCCCTGGGCCAGTGCCATGCCGCTGGCCTGCTGGATGGTGACGCCGTCCAGCGTGGGGTCGGAGAAGGGCAGGCCGACCTCGATCGCGTCCGCCCCGGCCGCGGCGAACGCCCGCAGGTAGTCCGTCCAGCCAGGCGTGATCCCCCCGGTGACGTACGGCATGAGCAGGCCGCGGCCGGTGTCACGGCGGGCACGCAGGTGGCGTTCGACCGGGCCCGCGGCCACGGTGGGGTTCGTCACAGCAGCTCCTTCAGGGTTGAGACGTCCTTGTCGCCCCGGCCGGACAACGTCATCAGCACCGTCGATCCTGCGGGCAGGTCGCCGCTGCCCGCCGCGCGGATCACCCAGGCGAGGGCGTGCGCCGATTCGAGCGCCGGGACGATGCCTTCGGTACGCGCCAGCCGTACCGCCGCGGCGATCGCCTCGTCGTCGGTCACCGTGGCGTAGCGGGCCCGGCCCAGGTCGCGCAGGTGGGCGTGCTCCGGGCCGACTCCCGGGTAGTCGAGCCCGGCGGCGATGGAGTGTGCCTCGGTGATCTGCCCGTCGTCGTCCTGCAGGAACAGCGAGCGGCAGCCGTGCAGGACGCCGAGCCGGCCGCGGGCCGCCCCGGCGCCGCCCTCCGCCTCGACACCGACCAGCCGCGCCTGGGTGTCGGCGAATCCGGCGAACGTGCCGGCCGCGTTGGAGCCGCCGCCGACGCACGCGACCACGTAGTCCGGGATGCCGGTACGCAGCTCGGCGGCGTACTGCCCGCGGGCCTCGTCGCCGATGATCCGCTGGAACTCCCTGACCATCCATGGGTACGGATCCGGCCCAACGACCGAGCCGACGCAGTAGTGGGAGTCGGCGGTCGCGCCCACCCAGTGCCGCATGGCCTCGCTGGTCGCGTCCTTGAGGGTGCGGCTGCCCGTGGTCACCGGGATCACCTCGGCACCCAGCATGCGCATGCGGAAGACGTTCAGCGCCTGCCGCTCGATGTCGCGTTCGCCCATGAACACCGTGGCCTCCAGCCCGAGCAGCGCGGCGGCGGTCGCGGTGGCCACCCCGTGCTGGCCCGCTCCCGTCTCGGCGATCAGCCTGCGCCGTCCCATCCGGGTGGCCAGCAGGGCCTGGCCCAGCACGTTGTTGATCTTGTGGGATCCGGTGTGGGTGAGATCCTCGCGCTTGAGGTACAGCCGCACGCCCAGCGCCTCCGACAGCCGGCCGGCCGGTGTGAGCGGGGTCGGCCGCCCGGCGTGCACGGCGAGCAGGCGCGCCAGGTCGCCGCGGAACCCCGGATCCGCCCAGGCCTCCCGGAACGCCTCGTCCACCTCGCGGCACGCCTCCACCAGGGACTCCGGCGCGTACCGTCCGCCGTACTCGCCGAATCGGCCTCGCGCTCGGGGCTCGCCCATCGTCCCGTCCAGCGGGACCGGCTCACGCCACGGCGACATGTCTCTCATGCCATACTCCGATCGTTCTATAACTCTACAAGGAGTTCTATAACAGTGAGTGTGGCATGCGCGGTGTGGACGCGCCACCCCCGGCACCCGGCACAGCTTCCGGGCGGGTCGGCCCGACGGCCGCCTTGGCGCTCCCCTGCTCCGCGCTGACCAGCGCATTTGACCTCAACTTCGGTTGAGCTGATGGGCTGTTCGCCGTCGGCCTTCTGACCAGAGAAAGCGAAGAGCATGGACACCACCACAGATTCATCGCCACACCCGGCCGCAGTGGATCGCCCGTCAGCGTTGACGCTTCCGGTAGTCCTGGTCGGCGTCGTGCTGGTGGCGATGTCCATCTCGGGGACCGCGGTCGCGCTGCCGAGCATGGGCCGCGACCTCGATGCCTCGGGGTCCCCCTTGAACTGGGTCGTCGCCGGGTACAACCTGGCCTTCGCCGCCATGACGCTCGTCGCGGGATCGGCCGCCGACCGGGTCGGCCGCCGCCGGGTGTTCGTCGCCGCGGCTCTGGTCTTCGCGGCCGGATTTCTCGCGACGGCACTGAGCCCGGCGATCATCATCACTGACGTCGCCCGCATCGTCTCCGGCGTCGGAGGCGCCGGGATCATGGCCGCCGGCGGCGCCATCCTCGCCTCCAGCTACGACGGCGCCGCCCGCAACCGCGCCTTCGCCCTGATGGGGACCATGGCCGGCGTCGGCATCGCCATCGGCCCCACCCTGTCGGGACTGCTGATCACGGCTACCGGGTGGCGGGGAGGCTTCGCGCTCTTCACCGTCATCGCCCTGCTGGTCGCCCTGGGCGCGACCCGTGCCCGCGAGTCCCGCGCGCCCGGCGCCGGCAGGATCGACTGAACGTCCCGCCACCCCGCCTGACCACCCCGCCTGACCACCACTGCCCCATCGCAGCAAGGAGAGATGCCGTGCGCGCCAGTCCGGACGATCATCTTACGATCGGTGAGATCATCCGCCGGACCGGCGTGTCCGCCTCCGCCCTGCACTTCTACGAACGCAAGGGTCTGATCTTCAGCGAACGCGACAGCGGCAACCAGCGGATCTTCTCCCGGCACATGCTGCGCCGGATATCCTTGATCATCGTGGCCAAGCGTCTCCACATCCCGCTGTCGGACGTCGCCGAGGTCTTCGCCACCCTCCCTTCCGACCGCGCCCCCACCCACGAGGACTGGCAGCGAGTCTCCCGCGTCTGGAAGAAGCAACTCGAGGAACGCCGCCGTGCCATCGAAAGCCTCGAGCAGGAGCTCACCGGCTGCATCGGCTGTGGCTGTCTGTCCATGAAGGCCTGCCTGCTCCTCAATCCCGACGACGCCCTCCGGGGCCGCGGCCCCGGGCCGGTGCGGCTCCAGGAGGCCACGGCCCCCGCTCCGCGGTCACAACGCGATGGGACGATAGCTGAGGGCGGCGTCAACGATCTCCTCGGCGGTGGCGTCCTGTAATTCAGGGTCGGCCTGCATGATTCTCCGGACGATCTCGGCGAGTTCTTCCCGGGTGATGTCCGGCACCTTGAGCCGATCCGGGCGGGCGGCATCCCGGGCGAGTTCCGCGATCCGGCCGATCTGCCGTCCCAGCTGCTCCTGGCGCTCCTGAGAGACAGGCGGGGGAAGCGGTTCCGGTCGTAGATCCATGCCTGGCATTCTGCACCGGCTCTCCGGCGGCGCAGCACGGTGTGCGGCATTTCCGCGGTGGTGTCGAATGGCGTCGAGCGCGTTCGTAGTCAAGGTGAGAGCCGCGGAGGAACAGTCAAGACCTTCGCCCCCGATCGACCGCACTCAAGGAGAGCATCATGAGCGTTACCTACACCTTCGACGTCTTTTCCAGCCTCGACGGCTTCGGCTCTTACGACGGCGGCGACTGGGGCGGCTACTGGGGTAAGCAAGGCCCCGAGTTCCTGGACCGCCGCCTCGCCCTGTACGGCGAGGAGCAGCGGATGGTCCTCGGGGCCAACACCTTTCGGCAATTCGTGCAGGTGCTGGGCCCGAGCACCGAGGAGTCCGAGGTGAGTGACCCGGTGAACACCCGGATGAGGAACCTGCCGACAACGGTGGTGTCGGCGACCCTCGAAGGACCTCTCAACTGGCCGGACGCGACCCTCGTGAGCGGCGACGCCGTCGACGTCGTCGCCCGGCTCAAGGAGGAGTCCGCGGTGCCGTTGCGCTCGCACGGCAGCCTGTCGCTGAACCGGGCGCTGATGGCCGCCGGTCTGGTCGACCGCGTCCAGGTGACGCTCTTCCCGGTGATCACCGGTCTGACCGGAGTGGACCCGATCTTCCAGGGTGCGGCCGACTTCGACCTCGAACTGATCGAGAGCCGGACGCTCGACGGCCACACCCAGGAGCTCATCTACCGGCCCACCCTGCATGTCTGAGTCCGTCCACGCACCCTCACGCCACCAAGGAGCCGGCTCCGGTCCTGAGCATTCCAATCTGTTGTGTCACTTAATTTAGTCAGATAACCTAGTGGCATGTCCTTCGAACAAGGCCTGTCTGGTCATACTCCCCGCTCGCTGCGGGAGGCGTGGGTCGCGTTGGCGGGGCTGTCGGCGGTGTTCCTCTTCGAGATGCTGGACAATTCGATCCTGAACGTCGCGCTACCCGTGATCGGACGCGAGCTGCACGCCTCGACGACCGCGTTGCAGTGGGTGACGGGCGCCTACGCGGTCGTGTTCGGCGGGTTGATGCTGGCGTTCGGCGCGATCGCCGATCGCTTCGGCCGGCGGCGGATCATGCTGATCGGGCTGGTCCTGCTCGGCGTGGCGAGCCTGGCGACCGCCGTGGTCACCACCGCCGAGCAGCTGATCGCCGTCCGGGCGACGATGGGTGTGGCCGCGGCGATGACGACGCCTGGATCGATGGCGCTGGCGTTCCGGCTGTTCGACGAGGATGGCCCGCGCGTGCGCGCGCTGACCCTCATCTCGACCGTCGGCCTGGTCGGGCTCGCGATCGGCCCGACGACGGGCGGCCTGGTGCTGGCGATCGCGCCCTGGCAGGTCCTGCTGCTGATGAACGTGCCGATCGCCGCGCTCGCGTTCCTCGGCATGCGGTCCGGCATCGCCGCCGACGACCCGGCCGGACTCCACCGCGACCCCCTCGACGTCCCCGGGATGCTGCTGGGCACGGCGACGATCGTGCTCGCGCTCCTCACTCCGACGCTGTTCGTGGACCAGGGCGCCGGCTCCTGGGCGCCCTGGGCGGCCACCGCCGCGGCCGCCGTGACGGCGATCGGCTTCGTCCTGCGCGAGCGCCTGGCCCGCCATCCGCTGCTCGACCTGAAGCTCCTCGCCCTCCCCCTGGTCTCCAGCGGCCTGGCCTACAAGGCCGCCACCGGCCTGGCGACCGCCGGACTCGGTTACATGGTGACGCTGCAGTTGCAGCTCGACTGGGGCTGGACGCCCGCGCTGGCCGCCGTCGGGATGTTGCCGCAGGTCGTCGTCCTCATCGCGGGCAGCGCGTTCGTCGACCCGTTCGTGCGGCGCGTCGGCCTGGACCGGGCCGCATGGATCAGCGCCGCGGCGGTCGTGTCCGGCCTCGCCGTCTACGGCCTGCTCGGCCGGTCCGGCTACCTGTGGGTCGCGACGGCGCTCGTCCTCGTGGCGGCCGGGATGCGCGTGGTCGGCGTCGTCGCCGGACTCAACGTGGTCCGCGGCCTGCCCGAGAACCGGACCACCATCGGCACCGCGCTCGTCGACACCGCCACCGAGATCACCTCCGGCACCGGCATCGCCGTCACCGGCACCATCCTCGCCACCCTGTTCACCGGCGACATCACCACCACCCACTGGAGCCCGCGGCAGACCGGCGAGTTCCACCAGGCCGTCACCATCGCGGGCCTCACCCTCACCGTCGTCGCGGCGGCCCTCGTCTGCTGGGGAATCGCCCGCACCCGGGGCGCCGCCCGCGACCAGGCGGCCACTCCCATCGACGACACCGTCCCCCAGGACGCCTGGCACCTCCTCGCCGGCGAAGGCCCTCCGGCCACACCTCGGACCCCGAACCGATTTCAAGGAGCGCACATGACGATCACCCTCCGGCCAGGGAGCACCGTGGTGTTCACCGGCGATTCGATCACCGACTGCCGACGGCTGGAGAGCGAGGACGGCCTCGGGTCCGGCTACCCGCTGCGCATCGCGGGCGAGTGGGGCCTACGGCATCCGGACCGCCCGGTGACCTGGCTGAACACCGGGATCGGCGGCGACAAGGTGATGGACCTCGAAGCCCGCTGGCAGGCGGACGTGCTCGACGCGCACCCGGATGTGGTGTCGATCCTCGCCGGGGTCAACGACATGGGCTGGCACACGCTGGACCCGAAGGGGTACGTGATCCCCGTGGAGGAGTTCGGAGCGGCTTATGACCGTCTGCTCGCGCCCCTCGCCGAGGCGGGCACGGAGCTGATCCTCATCGAGCCGTTCCTCCTGCCGATCCACGGCGTCGTCCAAGCCGGTGTCGCACGCGCGCTCATCGGAGAGGCAGAGCGAAAGGAATGGCGCGCCGACCTGAACCCGAAGATCCAGGCCGTGCGGGAGCTCGCCGCCAAGTATGGCGCCCATCTGCTTCCCGCCGACAGCATGTTCGCCGAACTCGCCGCGACGACCGGGCCGGAGTACTGGGCCGAGGACGGCGTGCACCCGACGCCGGCCGGTCACGCGGCGCTCGCGGCGGCCTGGCTGCGCCTGGTGACGTGACCGGGCGGCCGGGGCGCGTTACCGGCCGCCGGCCTTCCTGAGCGCGTCGCCGAGCGCCTCGGTGCTGGTCACACCGACGATCAGCTCGCCGTTCCCGAAGACGAATCTCGGCACGGTGGTGACCCCCTCCCGCCGCGCCGCGGCCGTTTGCTCACGTACGTCGGCGCTTCCTTCCTCGGTGGCGAGAAAGTCCCGCACCCGGCGGCGCTCCAAGCCGATCCGCTCGGCCAGTTCGGTGAGTTGCCCGTGGTCGGCGATGTTCACGCCGTCGCGGAAGTACGCGTCGAAGAGGGCGGTCGCCAGCGCGGCCTGCACCTCGGCACCCTGCTCGTGCAAGGCGAGCCACAGCAGCCGGTGCGCGGTCAGGGTGTTGACCGCCAGCGCACGGTCGAATCGGTACTCGATCCCTTCGCCGGCACCGATCCGCGTCATCTCCGTGACCATCGCCTCAGCTTGTTCCGGACCGAACATTTCGACCACCGTGCCCATCAGCGGCCGGGGCTCCTCGGGCGCGTCGGGAACGAGCTGGTACGGGCGATGGACGAGTTCGACGGTCGGTTCCGCACCGGCCGCCGCCACCGCGCGGTGGAACTGGTGCGTGCCGAGGCGGCACCACGGGCACGCGATGTCGGCGTAGACCTCTACTTTCATCCCGGGTCCCTTCTCGTGTGAAAACAGCCGGTGCGTCGGGGATGGGCGGTGGCTCAACGCGATCCAGACTCGATCAGATCGTGGAGCTGCTGAGCCACGCGATCGTGCGGGCGAGCGGCGAAGGCGATGCGCAGCCAGCCATCGGCGTCGATCCGGAGAAGATCGTCGCGGATGGACGGGTCGGAGCCGCGCTCCAGGAGCAGGCGGATCACGGGGAGACGACCGCCCGGGATCGCCCAGTGCAGGCCGGTCCGCCCGAGGTAGGGCGCGATGTCGGGATGGACACCGCGGTCGAGGAGCCAGCGCACGATCTCGACCCGGCCGTGCTGGCAGGCATGGACGAACGCCTCCCCCACGATCTCCTCCGGATCATCGGTCGCCGGCAGCCGAGACGGGAAGCCCGCGCCGGTGTCGGCGAGGTCGGGGCGCGCCGGCGCGGCGTCCGGCCGGAGGCCGCCGTCGGCGTCGAAACAGTCCCGCACCAGATCCAGCCGGCCGCAGGCGGCATACGTCCACAGCGCCCCCGGGACGATTCCGTGCTCGGCGAGCAGGTCGACGACCTCCGTGTTGCCGTGGTAGATGGCGTTCTCCAGCGGGGTGAGACCCCATTTCCCGATGCCGGACTCGGCGCCGGCGTCGAGCAGCAGGCGCACGTATTCGACCCGGTTGTAGCGGGCGGCCCGGGCGAGCGGGAGATCCAGGTCGGTGGCCTTGCCGAGCAGGACCTCGACTCCGGCGCGCGGCACGCCTAGGTCCTGCTCGGACCGGACGCCGGGGATCGTCTCGGGGCCCGCGAGCGTGTGCAGCAGGGTGTCGGCCTGCTCGGCGGTCAGACCGGTCAGCCGATCGGTGTCGCCGGCCAGCAGGGCCTCGGCCTCGCGGCGCAGCCGCCGCCGCCGCTGCCGGCGTTCGTCGAGATCGCGCCGGGATTTCTCGGTGAACGACACGAGCTCCCGCCAGGTCGGGAAGCCGAGCTCCCGCGCGATGATCAGCCGCGCGTCGCGAAGCCCGGCGGTCGCGGCGGAGGTCGCGCCGGCGTGCCGGGGCACGTAGGCCCGCAACCGTCGCAGCGCGCCGGGATCGCCGCGGTGCAGCTCGGTGAGGAGGGCGTCGGCCATCGAGGCGTAGATGCCCGGTCTGACTCCCATGAGGCGGGAGACCGGCCGTTCTTCGGTGGTGCCGCGGCTTTCGACGTGGGCGCGGAACTCGGCCCAGGTCCGGAATCCGTGGTCCTGAGCGAGCACGAACTGGGCGTCGCTGAGCAGGAACCGCTCGGCGGCTCGATCGCTCAGGACGTCGGCGACCCGGGCTTCGGCTGCCGCGTCGCCCGCCGCGTACGCGTGATGCAGGTGTTTGGCCTGCTTGCGGTAGAACTCCAGGTTCGGATGGGCCGGCAGCTCGAAATGGCGATCGGGCATCGCAACCTCCTTCGTCGCCGAGGTCCGCTTGCCCGGCCGGAAAGAGGTTGGTCTTGTCCAGTGCGTTGACGTGCTGCTCGAGGTGGGAACATCCCTGCCCGCGGACTGGCAGCGCCCTCGCACGCTCCTTTCAGAGTAGTGATCGGCTCTACGTGGAGGCAAGCGTCAGGAGTGGGGAGCGCCTTGTCCAGACGGCGGGGCCGGAGGTTCGCCTCCGGCCCCGCCAGGAAGGGTGATCGGGGTCAGCGGCGCCAGATCACCGACGAGGGGGTGGCCTGGTCGAGGCTCACGTCACCGTTCCAGGAGAGGAAGGACTGCTGGGGAAGGTAGTTCTCGCCGAGGAGGAAGCCCCGCCCGATGCCGGTGACGTGCAGGACGGCGCCGTTGTCCGTACCGGCCACGACGCGGTTGGCGGTGATCTCCTCGATGTCGTCGGCCGTCGTGCCGGACGGCAGCTCCACCGTGGTGGCGGCGGGGTCGTCCCGCTGGATCGACCAGGTCGGGTCGACGTGGTTCGACACATAGACGGTGTCGCCGCTCTTCAGTCGTACGCCGAGCGAGACGCCGACCCAGGAGGACCCGGTGTTGGGCCGGTCGGTCGTCTTCTTGACCACCGCGTACAGGTAGTTGCGCTGGTCGCTCACCTCCGGCGTGGCAGGTGTCGTGTCCGACGCGACCTCGATCTTGCCTTCCCTGATCATCTCCTTCGACATGATCTGGTAGGTCCAGGCGTTGGTGTCCATCATGTGCTCGCGGGCCTGGTCCGCCGGCCGCGTCTGCAGGGCCGACAGGAAGAACCGCATCGGATCGGTGACCTGGTCGCACATGTTGTTGTTGCTGGTGCAGGTCTCCAGGAGGGCGTGGTCGCCCTCGTACTTCCCGGAGAAGTGCAGCGTCTCGTGGTTGGCGGCCTGATAGGTGTCACTGCCCGCGACCCGGCGGCCGTGCTCGTCCACCTCGACGTCGTAGATCCATTCGATGTCGGTGGTACGGCCCCAGCGGGCCATCAGCGCCGGTGTGTTGGTCCCGCCGTCCTCGTTGCTCCACACCAGGGAGTAGGTGAGCTTCGTACGGCCGGGCGCCGTCCCCGGCCCGGACTCGTGCCAGGCGATGAGAGGCGTGTCGGTCGTGGCGTTCTGGTACGGGCTGCCGAGCTCGGCGTTGTTGCGGCCGTGGACGATCGGGGCGTACCGCAGCGCCAGGTACTCGGTGCTGCCCGGCGCGTACGTCGTCACCTTCACCGCGCCGAGCCGGACGGAGGTGCTCCTCGCCGCGGAACGGTCTGCGGCGAAGCGCAGCCGGAGCTGGTGCGGCCCCGCGCCGACCCCGCCGAGGGCGAACTGCCGGTGCAGCGGCTGGTCTCCGGAGACGACGAGGTCGGTGGTGTAGCGGTTGTCGACGTAGATCGACACGACCGCCGACTCGCCGCCCTTCACGGCCCAGTCCGTGCCGGGCGCGGCGGCGTCCAGGTCGATGAGCGCCTCGCCGGACCTCTTCACCACGAACGGGACTCGTACGTCGGGGTGATCGCGGCGGACCTGGATCTGCCGGCCGTGAACGGCCTGGGCCTGATCCGCCACCGCCACGGCCGGGACGGCAAGCGCGGCCACCGTGGCGGTCACCGTGGCGACGACCGCGGTCGTGGTGGTCAGGAATGGGACGACTCGCATCAGAGACTTTCCTCCGTCGATGGGGGCCGCGAAGTCGCGGCATGCCAGACGTAGTGATCGCATGTGACCGGTCGACCAACGGTGACGTAGCAGCCACTGAAGATCTGGGCAACGCCTCCGGCCTGGCGACAACCGCGTACCCCATCGTTCGCCTGCGAGGCGACATGATCAATAGCCTGGACGACGATCTCGGGCGGTCGAGGCGCCCCCGATACCCGAACGTCACCAGCCCCGGCCGGGGCTGGTGACGGGAGTCGGCGTCAGACCCTGGCGGCGCACGTGTTCGGCCTCGGCGCCCTGGCCGTGATCAGGTAGCGGTCGATCTGCCGCTCCAGGCAGGTGGCCCCGCCGACGTAGGCCGTGTGGCCGTCGCCGTCCTTCGTGAGCAGCACGCCCTTCGACAACTGGCCCGCCAGCGCCTTGGCCAGCGCGTACGGCGTCGCAGGGTCGCGGGTCGTGCCCACCACCACGATCGGGGGCGAGCCGTGGGCCCGTACCTTCTTGGTGAACCTCTTGCCCTTGACCGGCCAGTACGGGCAGCGCAGCTCGGGACGGTCGAGGCAGTTGATGGCCCTGAACGCCTCAAGCGTGTTGGCGTACGTGCCGTCCACCCGGCGCCCGTTGTACAGGTCGGCGAGCTGCAGCAGGTACGAGCCTTCGCCCTTGAACCCATGGGTCAGCGCCACGCGCAGAGCCGGCCAGTACGCCACCGCGTACAACGCCTGCTGCACCCCGGTGCGCACGACAGCCTCGCTCACCTGGCGGCCGTCATAGGCGTTGCGCAGGGGCGCGCGATCGGCCCGCTTGTACAGCGCGTCGAGCTTCTTCGCCGCCACGCTCACCGAGTGCTTCTTGAAGGGGCAGTCCTTGGCCTTGAAGCAGTCACGCAGGAACGAGTCCCGCGCCGTCTGGAAGCCCACGATCTGGGCCTGGGCGAACTCGTCGCCCGACTGGTTCGGGTCCTCGGCGCCGTCCAGCACCATGGCGCGGATCCGCGTCGGGAACAGGTCGGCGTACCGGGCGCCCAGGTAGGTGCCGTACGACCAGCCGAGGTACGTCAGGCGCGCATCGCCCAGCGCCGACCGCATCACGTCCATGTCCCGCGCGGCCTCACCCGTGCTGACGTGCGCGAGCAGGTCCTTGCCCGCGTTGGCCTTGCAGGCGTTCGCGAACGTCTTGGACCACGCCTTTGTCTGCTTGACCTCGGCCTTGGTGTCGGGCGTCGGGTCGGTGGAGAAGAACGCGTCCAGGCCCAGCGTGCCCAGGCACCGGACGGGGGATGACCCGCCCACGCCCCGCGGATCGAAGCTCACCACGTCGAACCGCTTGCGGAGGGAGGCCGACACGGCCGCCTTGTTCGCCTTCAAGCTGTCCACGCCGGAGGCTCCAGGGCCACCGAAGTTGAGCACCAGAGAACCGATCTTCTTTCCGGTCGCCGGGAGCCTGATCAAGCTGATCTTAATCTGCTTGCCGCTCGGCTTCGTATAGTCCAGTGGAACCTTTAATTTGGCGCATTCGTACCCGCTGCCACACGCTGACCAGGCCAGCCGCTGTCCGTAATAGTCGGAGACCCGGCCGGGCGCCGTAGCACTCGCCGTACCGGCCAGACCGGCTACGGCGACCAAGGCTGCGATCACGGGCAAAATGATGGTGATGAGACGTCGCATAAAGAAAAGCTGACGGGAAAGCCTTGCGGTCCTCTTTAAAAGCGCTGGAATAGATCGCTTGCAAAAGTTTCTCCGGACCGGGCCGCGAACCTGGGACCAGGAACTTTCTCCTGCGCGAGATCCACTCCGGCTTCCTACCTGTCGTGAACCACTCTTAAGATCGCTGAGGGACGGCCCCCTTCAGGAAGAGCTCGCTCATGCGCACCGTCTACGCCGTCACCCATCCGGATGCCGCCCTTCGACGTCGGATGAGGCTGCGTACATCGGCGTGGCGGTCTGGTCGTCGTGCTCAGGGTGTGCCGAACCAGGTGGAGAGTGCGTCGCGCAGTGCGGGCGCGGCGGTGTCGGCGGGTTCGTCGATGGCGGCGGCCCAGGCGATGTGGGCGTCCGGGCGGATCAGGAGGATGTCGGCCGGTCGATCATCGGTTTTGGCGGTGTGGATGTCGACGCGGTGCCGCCAGTCCTGGGCGATCCGGTGGAGGTCTGGGCGGTCGGCGAGGTCGAGGAGGATGGGCCGGGCGGGGTGCAGGAGATCGGCGACGCTGGTGACGCCGTGCTCGGTGTGCAGGGTGAGGTCGGGGGCGAAGGTGCCGGTCAGCGGGTGGTGGCCGGGGCCGGGCGTCGGGTAGCGGATGTCGGCGCCGGCGACGAGGGCTCCCATGCGGCGCAGCGGCTGTTCGTCGGTGAGCAGTTCCTGGAAGACCTCCCGCAGCGCCTCGGCGGCCGCGTCGTGTCCGCGCCGCAGGGCGACCTGGGCTCGGGTGTGCAGCATGGTGCGGGTGCCGGCGAGGTGGCGTTCGTCGTGGTAGGTGTCCAGCAGCCCGGCCGGCGCCCAGCCGTGCAGATCGGCGGCCAGCTTCCAGGCCAGGTTGACCGCGTCCAGCAGGCCGGCGTTGAGTGCCACACCGGTGGCCGGGAACAGGTGCGCCGCGTCACCGGCCACCATGATGCGGCCGTGGCGGTAGCGCTCGGCCTGGCGGGCCTTGAAGGTGAACCGTGAGAGCCGGCTCGCCTCTTTCACGGGCAGGTGCAGGCCGAGCACGCGGTGCAGGCTGTCCTGCAGTTCGGTGACGGTCATCGGGACGTCGTCGTCGTATTCGGTGCTCTCGTCCTCGATGGTGTAGAGAGAAACGGCCTGGGAGCCGGGCGAGGAGCCGACGCCGAACAGACCGTGGTCGGTCCGGGTGAAACCGGCGCGGATGGTGCCGGAGCCGGGGATGTCGAGGTCGCCGTTGCCGAGCACGGTCACCGTGTCGGGCAGGGTGACCTGGGCCAGCCGGTTGACCTCCGGATAGGTGACACCGGGAAAGCCGATGCCGGCCCAGTCGCGGACCCGGCTGCGCGCGCCGTCGCATGCCACCAGGTAGCGGGCGCTCACCTGGTACGGCCCGCCGGGACCGCGCACATCCACGCTCACCGCGCCATCGTCCTGGCTCACCCCGGCCACCTCATGCCCGCGGCGGACCTCGACGCCGAGCTCGCCAGCGCGTTCGTCGAGCAGCCGCTCCAGCAGCTGCTGCGGCAGCGGCAGGGCGTGCATCGGCGGATCCGCCAGCTGGGTGAAGTCCAGATGCACACCGCCGAACGGAAAGCGAGGAGCCGGCACGGGGCCGGTGCAGGCCGCCTCGAAACGCTCCAGCAAGCCCCGGTAGCGCAGCAACTCCAGGATCTGCCCGCCCAGACCACCGGCTTTCGGGGTGTCGCGGCGCCACGGCTGCCGCTCCAGCAGCACCGGCCGCACGCCGGCCAGCCGCAGCTCAGCCGCCAGCATCAGACCCGTCGGACCGGCGCCCACAATGATCACATCGGCGTCCGTCATCGGTCGTTCCTCTCGCGGGTTCTCGTCGCGTTCCCGCGCGACCTGATCGTGATGCTTCATCTCGATGGCCTTCCAATCGTGTCGTTCAATGTCAGGCGTCTGCCTGGTTTCTGATGGGGTGAGCCTGACGGCTCGGCGGAAGTGGCTGCTCAGCTTTCGACGTCGTCGGCCACGGTGGAGGTCGGGGTGGTGAGGATGCCGTCGAACGCGTCGAGGATGGGCGTGTGCAGGTAGGCGCTTTGTATGCGGATGCGGTCGGGGCCGGTGGAAACCTCCGTGCGCGCCTGGCGGAGATCGGCGATGCTGAGCCCCAGGTCGGCGTCGGCGAAGGCGGCTTCGACGCTTCCCGGCTCGGGCGGCTCCAGCGCGGTGTTGTCGATGGCGAAACCGAAGCGCGCGTTCTCGTCGGGGCGCATGTCGGCGGTGTGCCCGGTGATGCTGGTCAGGGCGAGGGCGACATAGTCATCGCCCAGGGAGTCGTGCAGGTGCTGTCCCATGGGGAGCCCCGTGAGGTGGCCGTTGAAGGAGACCGGCGTCTTCTGGATGTGGGCGTTGTGGGCCGCCAGCACGATACGGGTCCCGGGGCCGAGGTGCTCCAGGTGCCACACGACCGACCCGGCCATGTAGACGTCCCGGGCCGAGGTGTCGGCGGTGAGGCCGTTGCCGGCGTACAGGCCGGCCATGGCGCGGAAGCCGTAGTCGGCGTTGCAGGCGGCCTCCAGGCGGCGCAGTGCGATGTCGTAGCTGTGCTGGTCGGAGCGGGAGAGGTACAGCGGTGCGACGGCGCGGAAGCGGATGAGCAGGCGCATCAGGGCCGCGCTGAGGGAGTCCTGTTCTGCGCTGGTCAGGCGGGTCCAGGCGGGCGCGGCCGAGGCGGCGGAGGAACCGGCGAACGATTCGGCGATCCGCATCGCCTTCTGGATCGCCGGTAGGGTCTCGGGGTCGACCTGGCGCAGGTAGTCGGCGACCGGAGCGAGGGCGGGAAGCAGGGACCCACCGGCCGCCGGGATGTCGATCCCGGCGAAACGCACCGGCGTCGCGGCTGTGGCGTTGTGCCTGCGCACCCAGCGCAGCGACTCGTCGACTCCCACCGGAATCGCTTCGGCGAGCTGGGCCGTCAGGTCATCGTCGGTGCCCTCCCCCTGGGCCCAGGCGTCCAGGGGGAAGCCTTCGCTGAAGCCGTACTCGAAGGCCAGGACGGTGAAGTCGCAACGTTCGACCAGGAAGCGCAGGATGCGCCGGCGCAGGCGCGAGAACTCGCTGATGAAGTGGGAGTTCTCGCCGACCGCGACGACGCGCGCGTCGCCGATGAGCTCGCGCAGCGGCTCCAGGTCGTCGAGCGGCGCGTCAGGGTCGAGGTGGGTGAGTGGGGTGGCATGGCCGTCGAGCCAGTCGGCGAATGGGTTGTGGTGGGACGGAGCAGGCATGCTGATGGCTCAATTCTCGTGCTGGAACCGCAGGCAGGGCACTATCGAAATTCGGCACGGCACGTGCCGTGCCGATTAGATGATGCCCAAGGAGCGCGCAGATGTAAAGCACGGCACGTGCCGTGCCGTTAAGGTGAGCACATGCCTGACGCCAGCAATCGTCGCAGCACCGAACGAACCGAGGCCATCATGCGCACCACGCTGGACCTCGGCCAGGAGATCGGCTACGCCAAGCTGACCATCGAGGCCGTAGCGGCCCGCGCTGGAGCGGGCAAACACACCATCTACCGCCGATGGCCCTCCAAGGGGGCGCTGCTGCTGGACTCGCTGCTGTGTCTGCACGAGTCCGCCCTGGCCTACCCCGACACCGGCGACGTCATCGCCGATCTGCGCGCGCAAATCTACGGGGCCGTCGACCTGCTGGCCGGGCCCTCTTTCGGCCCCTTGTTCCGTGCCCTGATCGGCGAGGCCCAGTACGATCCCCAGCTCGCCGCCGCGCTCAACGAGCGCTTCATCACTCCCCTGGCGGACAAGACCGTCGCCCGGCTGAAGGCGGCCCGCGACCAAGGCCAGCTGTCGCCCGACTTCGACCTGACCCTGGCGATGGCGATCCTGTCCGGCCCGCTGTACTTCCAGTTCCTGATCACTCAGGGGCCACTGACCCATGAGTATGTCGACCGGATCCTCGATGCCCTCTTCGCCGGGATGGAGCCCCGGCCGCGTGCGCGGGCATCCCGTGCCAGGCCGGCGACCTCATCGGTCCGGCCTGTTTCATAGCCGCCGAGCCGTCTCGTACCCTCGCGCAGTTCAAAGCACGAAACCGTGTTTCCGTCTCTCCAGCCGAGCGGCTATCGGCTATGGTGACACGTTCATGATCGCAAAAGGAGCATGATGAACCAGACGACAATCCTGCGAGTCGGACGCTCGGCACTGGTGGCGGCCGTGGCCGGCGCCGTCGCACTGACGGGAGCCCCGACCGCCGCGAACGCCGCCGCCGGTAAGGCGACATTAGGGCCGTTCGGGTACGGCAACATACGACTCGGAATGACCGAAGCGAAGGCCAAGGGAACCGGCCGAATCGTGCGCAAGACCATCAAGGCTGATATCACCTGCTCGGCCTACGATTTCAAGAACCATCGGTACGACGGCAACCGGGCGGGCTTGTTCATCTCGAAGAGACAGGGTGTGGTGACGATCTCCGCGCCCGGCAAGGTCAAGACGCCTCAGGGAATCGGCTGGGGTTCCACCCCCGCGCAGTTGAGAGCCGCCTACCCCAACCTCAGGAAGAACGCCATGTACGGCACCTACGCCACCGTGCCGGGCAACACCAAGGCGATCTACGTCTTCGTCGCGTCGAAGAACATGGTCCTCGGTGTCACCCTGGTCATGACCGCGCAGACCTGCCTCAGGTGAGACCCGTCACGCGAGCCCGATGACCGGGAGGGTCCGGGCGGCGAGGGGCCCGACGCCGCCCTGGTGACGCCGCGCCGGGTCATCTCGTTCGTTCCGGAGCATTCGATGGGGCACAAGGGACGAGCAGGGCCTGACGGTTGCGGAGCCGGTGGTGACCTTGGAGCATCTCCTTACCGACGCGTGCGACGTTCCTGGAGTGCCCTGTGATCATCGAGGATCTGTCCGAGCCGGAACTCACCCTCTGGGAGGCGTTTCCCGCAGCTCGTCCTGTGGATCTCCCCGGCACGCCCGTTCGGGCTGCGATCGTCGCACAAATGCTGCTCGGCGCCCGCGAACGCCTTGCAGGGCAGACGCCCGGCATGCACCTGTCCGGAGCCCGGATCACCGGCCGGTTGGACCTGTCGTACGCCGAGGTCCAACACCCCCTGATCTTGACTGATTGCGATTTCGAGGAAGCGGCGGTCCTCACCGGCGCCCACGCCGGCCTGGTCGACCTCGCGGCTTCGCGGTTGCCCGGACTGCAGGCTGCGGATGCCGAGATCGGCGGGGGCCTGCGCCTGGAAGGCTGCGTGCTGGATGGTCCGGTTCAGCTCGGTGGAGCCCACGTGTCCGGGACGATGAATCTCAGCGGCGCGGTGATCCACGCAGATCTGGCCGTCCAGGCCGACGGCCTGATCGCCGACCGTGATCTTCTGTGTGCGAGCGCCGTCATCGACGGTGAGTTACGCGTCGCGGGCGCCAGGATCGGCGGGACGATGACCCTCGACGGCGCGCGGGTCGGGCGGCCGGGCGGCCTCAGCCTCACCGCCGAAGGGATCGTCATCGACGGCGGGTTGTCATGTGGTCACGGCTTCCACTCCTACGGCGAACTGAGCGTGCAGGACGCCCGGGTGGGACGCCGATGCGTGTACAGCGGAGCCCGGCTGTCCAACCCCGACGGCATCGCCCTGAACGCGGAAAGGCTCACCGTCGAGGGCAGGCTGCTCATCAATGAGGGCCTCACGGCCGAGGGCGAAGTCCTTCTGCGCGGTGCCCACGTGGCCGGTCAACTCTCCTTCGCCCTGGCGAGTCTCGTCAATCCGGGAGGACGCGCGCTGAACGCGCCGCTGATGGAGATCGGCAGCGGGCTGC
This sequence comes from Nonomuraea insulae, assembly GCF_042656245.1. Taxonomy (NCBI): domain Bacteria; kingdom Bacillati; phylum Actinomycetota; class Actinomycetes; order Streptosporangiales; family Streptosporangiaceae; genus Nonomuraea; species Nonomuraea insulae. The sequence continues at coordinate 59,502 of NZ_JBHSPA010000097.1, read as the reverse complement.
GCGCCACACCGGGCTTCGTGGCCACCGGAGAGGTCTTCCTGGACTCCACCCAGGTCCGCGGATCGGTCAACGTCGACGGCGGGAAGCTGTCCAACCCGGGTGCGACGGCGCTATCACTGCGGCGGCTGGGGGTCACCGGCAGGCTCAGCTGTAGCGAGGCCTTCAGCGCCGACGGGGAGATCGTGCTCATCAGCGCCAGAGTCGAGGGCAACGTGGACTTTCACGGCGCGGCCCTCAGCAATCCCGGCGGCCGGGTTCTGACGCTGTCGGAGGTGAATGCGGGCGGTGGCATCGACTGCTGCGAAGGCTTCACGGCCGCGGGATCCCTCTCGATCAGAAATTCCCGGATCGCCGCCACCCTGTGCTTCGCGGAGGCCACCATCGACGGTGACCTTCACCTGCGTGGCGTCGAAGCGGCTTCGCTGAGGATCGGGCCGGAGACCGTGCTGCTGCGCACCGTCGACCTTCACCACACCCGGGTCGGCGTGCTCGATGACGTACCCGGCCGGTGGCCTGCCCACCTCCTGATGAACGGCTTCACCTACGACAGCCTGGAAGCTCCCCTGCCTGTCCAGGAGCGCCTCGACTGGCTGGCCAAGGAGGCCTACCAGCCACAACCGTATGAGCAGTTGGCCACCGTCTACCGCAGGCATGGTCACGATGAGGCCGCCCGGGACGTGCTGCTGGCCAAACAGCGTCGCCGTCGCACGGGGCAACGGCTCGGGGCGCGGCTGTGGGGGCACCTGCAGGACTGGACCGTCGGGTACGGCTACCGCCCATTCCGCGCCGCGCTCTGGCTCGCGGCCCTTCTCCTCATAGGCACGGTCGTTTTCACCGTCCACCAGCCACCGGCCTTCAAGCCAGGCGAGGCGCCCCCCTTCAACGCCTTCCTCTACACCCTGGACCTGCTCCTCCCGATCATCAGCTTCGGGCAGGAGACCGCCTTCGGCCCGCGCGGCTTCCAACAATGGCTCGCCGCCGCGATGATCATTGCGGGGTGGACCCTTGCGACGACCATCCTGGCGGGCCTCACTCGCGCGCTCTCCCGCCAATAACCTGGCCGGCGGCATTCACCTCGGCACCCTCGCGCAGCGCTCGCGGGCGGCGGCCGCTCCCCCCGCTCCCCCGCCGCCGCCAGGTGCCCGTCTCCGCTGCCGGGCCTCAGACGCGGTTCAGGCTGGGCCGGGCGGAGCTTAAAGAACGCGCCTTGTCCCTGTGGCGTGCCGGCCCGGACCGCCACGGACCGTGATCTCCTGAGCGATGTCGTCACCGTACGTTACTCAGGAGGTCCCGTATGCGTCGCCATGCTCACCTGCTCGCCACCGCGGCCCTGATCACCGCTCTCGCACCGATCCTCGCCACGAACCCCGCGGGCGGGCTCGTGGACCACGTGCGCACCATCCTCAGCAAGCTCGTCGAGGGAGGCGCCATCCCCAGTGTGGCCGACCTCCTCGAGCGTCAGTCCGCGGTCCGGATCACCGCCCACATGGGGTCCCACACCTCCTCGCGCTCGCTCTGAACCCTGCGCGGGAGCGTCGCGTACCCCCTCCGATGGTCGTGCACCTGGCCCGGCCACCTGTCCAGCGTCGCCCCGCAGTTGTAGATCGAGGTCAGGCGGGTGGGCGGTCTTCGAGGGGGTTGGCGGCGATCCGGCCGGCGACGTCGTTGCCGACCGAGGCGGCGGTGGCGCTGTCCGGTTTGCGCCTCGCCTGGGCCTCGAAGCGCGCCAGGAGTGCCGGGCCGAAGTCCAGTCGTGGATGGCGGGCGAGCATCTCCGCCCTCGCGTCCGGCGGGAACTCCTCCGGGCGGCGGCCGACCACCTCCCAGCCCGTGGCGACCTGCAGCAGGTGGGACTCGGGGTCGGCGGCCGGGGACACGTCGAAGACGATCCCGTGCGCCGTGCCGTACCTCACTCCCCAGAGGTAGGAGCGGAGGCAATGGTTGAGCAGCGCGGGCGAGTAGCAGCGGGTGGCCACGGACAGCGCCGCCGCGGCCGCGGGAGTTCCCGGGAACATGGGTTCGGCTTTCATCGTGGCGGATCGTCGACCTTGAGCTTGTCTCCTGTGTTGGAGATGAAGATGACCAGCAGCTTCGCCTTCCGGGTGGGGCTGGTGTTCTCCGTGAGCACATGGTGGGCGCCTGGCTGCTCGACCCAGTTCTCGCCTCGGCGGTACGTACGCGCCGGTTCGCCACCGAGCCGGCTGCGCACGGTGCCTTCGAGCACGTAGGCGTAGACGAAGGCCTTGCCGTGCCGATGCGGGGCCGCGCGTGCGGCGGGCGGGAAGTTCACGATCGCCGAAGTGAAGGTCTTGCCCTTGACGTTCGGGAGCGCCTGTTCCAGCAGAGGCGACAACGTCTCAGACGGTGGCTGCGCAAGTGATGCGGCAACCGGCGCCCGGCCGGTCGCACGCTCTGCCGCGGGAGCGTGTGCGGTGGCGGCGGCCACCATGCCCGCGGCCAGAAGGCCACCGGCAAGCCGTACTCGGATCATGTCGGTACGCTGTCCCGGCGTTTCGACGCCTAACCACGGGCGAAGGCAAGTCTTGGTGATGCTTGCCCAGGCGCACGCCGTGCGGCCGGATGTCAGGCTTGCACGGTGGGCCGGACGACGACCTCGCTGATGTCGATGCCGGCGGGCTGCTCGATCGCGTAACCGATCGCGGACGCGATGGCGGAGGGCGGGATGGCCATCTCGTCGCGCTGCCGGACTGCCGCCGCCGCTGCCTCGGGACTCGCCCCCTTGCCCACGCCCTCAGTGTTGGTGAACCCGGGTGAGACCAGGGTGACACGCAGGTGGGGTCCCGACTCCTGCCGCAGTCCCTCGGTCAGCACCTTCACCGCCGCCTTGGTGGCCGCGTAGACGGCCTGCGGGGATTTCACGACGTAGGCAGCGGTGGAGGCGACGTTGACGAACTGGCCGGAGCACTGCCGCCTGAAGACGGGAAGTGCCGCCCCGATGCCGTTCAGCAGGCCGGTGATGTGCGTCGTGACCATCGCGTCCCAGTCGTCCTGGCGCAGCTCGTCGAACGGTGACACCGCCATCGTGCCGGCGTTGGAGACCAGGACGTCGAGCCGGCCGAACCGGTCGACCGCCGTGTCCGTCAGGCGCTTGAGGTCCTCGCGGCGCGTCACGTCGATGACGGTCCCGACGGCCGAGCCGCCCTTCGCCGTGATCTGGTGCACCACCGCGTGCAGCCGGTCCTCCCGTCGGGCCCCGAGCACGAGCCGGGCGCCTTTCTCGGCGAGGTAGGCCGCCGTCGCTGCTCCGATGCCGCTGCTGGCACCTGTGATCGCAACGACCTTGCCTTCGATACCTGACATGATCAACGTCCTTCCAAAAAGGGATGTGCGCAGGTCAGACCATGGCCTAAAGTGGAAGTGGAGGCGCCACCACTTACGTCAGGCTAAGTGGGCGCTCCTCCACTTAGCAAATCGAAGGGAACCGGACAGGGAATGGCGACCGCTGACGCCGGCAGTGCACAACGCCCGTTGCGAGCTGACGCGCGGCGTAACAGAGACAAGATCCTCGCGGCCGCGGTGCGCGTGTTCGCCGGGGAGGGGCTGGACGCGCACCTGGAGCGCATCGCCAAGGAGGCGGGCGTGGGCACCGCGACGCTGTACCGCAACTTCGCCACCCGTGAGGCTCTGATCGAGGCGGTCTACCGCAATGAGGTGGCTCAGCTGTGCGACGCCGTTCCCGGCCTGCTCGCGGAGAAGCCGCCCTACGAAGCCCTGCGCGCCTGGACACGCCTCTTCCTGGACTACGTCACCGCGAAACTCGGCATGGCTGACGCCTTGCGGGCCATCGCCGCCGCGGGAAGCAACCCCTACGGCCACAGCCGGGACATGATCCAGGCTGCCATCACCGTACTGATGGACGCGTGTGTGGCTGCCGGGACGATTCGCACCGACATCAGCCCCGCCGACATGGGTGCCGCCCTCGCGGGCATCGCGCTCACCTCGGCGAGCCCCGACCAACGACAGCAGGCCGAACGCCTGCTCGACCTCACCCTGGACGGCCTGAAGGCCCGTTCGTGAGCGGCGGCACGTCGCAGGTTCCGCGGGAATCTCCGGCCTTCTGGAGGTCACCCCATCGCTCGTTGCCGGTTATCCGCCTTCCTTGACGCGGATGATCGTCTTGCCGGGGGTGCGCTGGGCGGGCGCGAACGCCGCGGGCGCCTCGGCGAGCGTCCGCACCGCCCCGACGATCGGGCGGAGCCGCCCGTCGCGGACCCGCTGGGCCAGGTCCGTAAGCCGGGCGCGATCGGCCACGACGACGAAGAAGATCGCCTGCCCGTCTCGGGGCCGGACCCTGGGTGGCGAGGCGATGGTGACGAGCGTGCCGCCGGTGCGCACCAGCGCGGCCGAGCGGTCCAGGATCTCGCCGCCGATCACGTCGAACACCACGTCGACCTGACCGGCCTCGTCAAGCTGATCGGCCTGCAGGTCCAGGAAGGCGTCAACGCCGAGCTCGAGTGCCGTGTCCCTGGCGGCGGCCCTGCCGGTGCCGATCACCCGGGCTCCTGCCTCGCGCGCGAGTTGTACCGCGATGGAACCGACGCCGCCCGCGGCTCCGTGGATCAGGACGGTCTGACCGGCGGCGAGGCGGCCGTGGTCGAACAGGCCCTGCCACGCGGTCAGCCCTGAGATCGGCAGTGCGGCGGCCACGGTGTGGCCGACGTCGGCAGGAAGCGGCGCGAGGTTGCGGGCCTCCACCGCGGTGTACTCGGCCAGCGAGCCGTCGCGGGTCCAGTCGGTCAGCCCGAACACCCGCTGGCCGACGGTCAGGCCGGTGGTTCCGTACCCCAACTCGGCGACGACACCCGACAGTTCGTGCCCGGGCACGGTGGGCGTGCGATCTCGGCCCGCGCGATCGGACCACGTTCCCGGCCAGTCGAGCTCTCCAGGCGTGAAACCTGCCGCGTGCACCCGGACGATGACGTCGTTCTCGGCGGCGTGCGGGTATGGCTCTTCTGTCAGGGAAAGCCCGGCCAGACCGGCGGCGCGCTCTCGGACGGTGACGGCTTGCATGACAGGTCCTCGCTGGTGGTGTGGGTATCGAACAGGTGGTATCCGCCCAGGTTGTGCCCCTGCTCCGGGCCTATCTACCGTCGTGAACCCTTTCGTCCCGGAAGGTTGACCGGAAAGATCGCGCTCGTGTTCTGAACCGGCATCACCCCCGGCGCCGCGACTCCCTTCAGGTGAGGCCCGCGTCGTGGGCGAGGAGCGCGATCTGGGTGCGGTTGTCCAGGCCGAGCTTGGTCAGGATGCTGGAGACGTGGGCCTTCACCGTCGTGATGCCCATGGCAAGGCCGGCGGCGATGTCGGCGTTCGTCCTGCCCTGGGCGATCGCCAGGGCCACCTCGTGCTCGCGCGGGGTCAGGGTGGCCAGTGCGGCGCGGGCGCGCTCGTAGGCGCCGGCCTGGGCGACGGTGCGGTCCATCAGCCGCCGGGTGATGCGCGGGGACAGGATCGGGTCTCCCGCGGCGACCCGGGTGATCGCTTCCACGATCTGCGGTGGCGAGGTGTCCTTGAGCAGGAACCCGGCGGCGCCGGCGCGGAGCGCGTGCAGGACGTTCTCGTCGGTGTCGAACGTGGTCAGCACGATCACCTCGGGCGGCCGGGTGCGGGCGCGCAGCCGGCGGGTGGCGGTGATGCCGTCCACGCGCGGCATGCGCAGGTCCATCAGGACCACGTCGGGGGCGTGCGCGTCGGTGGCGGTGATCGCCTCCTGGCCGTCGGCCGCCTCGGCGACGACGGTGATGCCGGCGGCGCCGTCGAGCATCATGGACAGCCCGGCGCGGACCAGGGCATCGTCATCGACCAGTAGCACGCGGATCACGCGGGCCATGGTAGCCGGGCCCGCAGCCGGAACTCTCCGTCGGTGTTGTGGTGGTCCAGTTGCCCGCCGGCCAGTCGTACCCGCTCGGTGAGCCCGACCAGGCCGAGGCCGCTGCCGGGCGCGAGCGGGGCGGTGCCCGCTGGGGCCAGCGGGTTGCGGATGTCGATCAGCAGGGGCGTGCCGGGAGCGCCGCGCAGCAGCACCTCTATCGGCTGGCCGGGCGCGTGTTTGCGGGCGTTGGTCAGCCCCTCCTGCACGACGCGGTACGCGGTACGGGACGCGGCAGCCGGCAGGCCGGCGTCGTCGGTGACCTCCTCGCGCACACGTACCGGCTGGCCGGTCTGCCGTGCCTCGGCGATCAGTCCGGGCAGGTCGGCCAGGCCAGGCCGGGGTTCCAGCTCGTCCAGCTCGTCGTCCTGCTCGCGGAGCAGCCCGATCACCTGGCGCAACTCCTCCAGCGCCTGGTGGACACCGGTGCGGACCACCCCCGCGGCCCGCGCGAGCTGGTCAGGGGAGGAGTCCGGGCGGTACTCCAGTGCCCCGGCGTGGGTGGCCACCAGGGACAGCCGGTGGGCCAGCACGTCGTGCATCTCTCTGGCCAGCCGGCGGCGTTCGGCCATGCGGGCCTCGGCGATCCGCCTGCCCTGCTCCGCCTCGGCGCGGCGGGCGCGTTCGCGCAGGGAGCCGAGCAGGGCGCGGCGGGAGCGCGCCAGCGCGCCCCAGCCGAGCAGCGCGCCGTAGGAGGCGCAGATCAACAGCAGCCACCAGTTCAGGGAGATGCCGGAGTTCGGCCGCCACCAT
>NZ_JBHSPA010000097.1:0-52815 GCF_042656245.1 Nonomuraea insulae | reverse complement strand
CGACGGGCAGGCGCCTGCGCTGGGCCACCTGGAGCGCCCCCGTCGTCGCCGCCGGCGTGGCCACCGGGGAGAGCGTGGCCAGGAGGGTGGCGGCCAGCGCTCCGGAGGCCGGCCAGCGCAGCTGGGCGAGCGCGGCGACCAGGCTCACCGCCGCGACCGCCACGTCCAGCCCCCACGTGGGCCGGCCGGCCAGGCCCCACAGCGTCACGGCGTTCAGCGCGCCCACCGCGAGGACCACGCCGGCCACCGCGAGCGGGTACGGGGGTCGGACCTTGCTCACCGAGCCAGGGTAGTCGCCGGTACGGCTGAGCCATCACCTACCAAAGTCGGACCCGTACCCCACCGGAGGAGGACAGGGCGCGACCGTGCGCCCGATGCGGCGGACCGGGCCTGCGGGCGAGGCTGGCCGGCATGAACACCTCCATCAGAAGACTTCTGCTCACCGTGATCGGCGCGCCCGCGGCCGCCCTGGCCGTCTGGGCCCTGGCGGTGCCGGTGGCCGGGACGGCGCTGACCGTGCGGATGGGAGACGGCACGCAATCGGTGGGGCCGGTGCCGGTCGTGGTGGCGAGCCTGCTGGCGGGGCTGGCGGGCTGGGCGCTGCTGGCCGTTCTGGAGCGATTCGTGTCCCGGCCCGGCCGGATCTGGACGATCGTCGCCCTGGTCGTGCTCGCCCTGTCCCTGCTCGGCCCGGTCGGCAGCGGCGTCGGCACCGTCGCGACGCTGGTGCTGGTCCTGTTGCACCTGGTCGTCGGCGCCGTCCTCGTTCCTGGGCTGGCGCGGTCTGCGGGTGCGGGGCTTCGCGCGGACCACGGAACGGCTGCCGACGTGAGAACACCTCCGCGCTCCTTCCTCTGATCCGTCGGTCAGATTCCCCGCCCCTCAGAGGGCGGCACCGTGGTGTGCTGGGGTACTCCCGTGGCGGTCGCAGACGCGGGTTCGCCGCGGTGGATCCACAGGAGGGCTCCTGCCAGCAATACGGTGCCTCCCAGCAGCCAGGGAATCGGGCCGGGCGGCAGGACACCGATGAGCAGGCCGGTGAGGGCGCCGGCCAGTTGCAGAGCCAGAGACTGGACGGATAAGGCGGTAGCGCGGCCGGCGCTTGTGACACGGCGGTGCAGGAGATCGTTCTCGCTCGGGCTCGCGGAGCCGCGGCCGAGATACACCAGGCCGTAGCCGATGGCCGCGAGGGCCGTCGCGGGTGCGCCGGTGAAGGCCGCGGTGGCGCCGAGGAGCAGCAGGCCGCCGGCGCTGGTCCCAAGACTTGCCTGGACCGCGCGCTCGCCGCTGCCTGCCAGGCGTGCGATGAGCGGTGCGAGGTGGCTCCCGAGGCCCGAGCAGAGGAAACCGGCGCAAGCGAGCGAGGCGAAGACCACCGCGCCTGACTCGGGCGCGCCGGTCAGGGTCGCGACGCGGCCCGGTGTGAGCAGTTCGATGGCGGCCAGGGCACCGCCGGCGGCCCCCGCGCTGAGGAGGATGCGGCGGACCAGCGCGTCGCGTGCGCCCAGACGGAGTCCGCCTGCGATGGTGACAGGGATACCTCGCAGTACGCCGCGCAGAGTGGCCGCCGGCCGGGGTCGCTCGCGCAGGGCTGCCAGGACGTACAGCACGAAGGCGATCTCGACGGCAGCGGCCAGCAGCAGCGGGGTCGACAGAGGAAGAACCAGGCCGGAGGTCGCTTCGCGCAGCCGCGTACCCACGTCGGGGCCGGTTGCCAGCAGCCAGGGCACGGCGCCGCCGAGCAGGGTGCCGGTGGCAAGGGCAGCCGAGGTCGCGGCCTTCCCCCGGGCCAGACCGGGGCGCAGGTCGGTGTCAGGGCCGGAGTGCGTATGGACGATGTCGACGTACCAGGCCTCGGCCGGCCCGCTGGACAGGGCTCGGCCCGCGCCCATGAGGGCCATGCCGCAGGTGAGCACCCAGGGTGCGGCGCCCAGAGCCAGAAGCATGAAAGCGGTCAGGTTCAGCACACCGGCGGCGGCCAGGACGGTTCGGCGGCCAAGGACGTCGGACAGCCCCCCTGTGGGCAGTTCCAGCGCGGCGGCGGTGAAAGAGTGCGCGGCGAAGAAGCCCGCGATGGCCACGAGGGACATGCCCCGTTCGGTGAAGAGCAGGATCAGGGGCGCGATGGTCAGACCGGCCGGGAACCAGAAGAGCACACAGGTTGTGACGTAGCGGCGACGTGCGGCGGGCGTGTTCAGCGGCTCGGTCACGATATGTCCCCGTCCGCAGGCTCCGGAAGGGGGGCGTCCGGATCCAGGGCGGGATCGTGCGGTGCGAGGGGCAGGCCGGCGATGAGGAGGACCACCTGCGCGGCGCGCGGGTCGTCCGCGTCGCGGGTGGTCAGTTCCGCTACTTTCCGATCGAGCACCTGCCGCAGCTCGGTGAGAGACTCGGGGGTCAGCCGGAGCAGCAGGTCGGATATATCCGATGGTTCCAGCCACTCTTGGCCGAGCCGCCCGGCGGTGATGTCGGCCTCATGCCGGGCGAGGGACGCCTCCAGGTGTTCGATCTGGCGCCTGCGTGCGAAGCTGACGAAGGCGCGGCTTTCCGGTGCGGCGTCCATCTCCTTGTTGCTCCAGGACGTCACCAGGTGCACCGCCCGCCAGCGGCGCTCTCGCCTGTCGCAGTGCTCGGCCTCGGCGACGAACGCATATTTCGCCAGAACCCGCAGGTGATAGCTGGTGGAAGCGGATGTCTGTCCGGTCCTGACCGCGAGTTCACTCGCGGTGGCAGGTCCGTCCTGCCGCAACAACCCGAGCAGCCGGATGCGCAAGGGGTGCGTGAGTGCCTTCAGCGCGGCGGCATCCTGCTCAGGGTCGAGAACGCGCTTGTGCTCTTCACTGGCCATGACCGCAGAGTAGATCCACCGACGTCTTTCCCAAAGTAATTTTGCAAAAATACTTTGGGAAAGTGCTGCCGCCGTCGCGCTGGCCCTGGCCTGGGCGTCAGCTCTCAGTACCGCCCAGGTCACCAGGTCACCCGCAGCGTGTGCAAGCCGTACACGGCGCTGGAGACCCGGAAGTCGGCCTGTTCGTCCGGGTCGGCGAGGGCGAGGGCGGGGAAGCGCCGGAGCAGGGCGGGGAAGGCGATGCGCATCTCCATTCGTGCCGGCGGCGCCCCGAGGCAGTGGTGTACGCCGTGGCCGAAGGCGACGTGGCCTGCGGCTCCCCTGGTGAGGTCGAGGGTGCCGGGATCGTCGATGAGGGCGGGGTCGCGGTTGGCGAGCGGAAGGGAGCAGAGGACGAGGGAGCCCGCGGGGATGGCATGACCGGCGATCTCCACGTCCGTCGTGGTCGTGCGGGGCGGCAGCTGCGCGATGGACAACCAGCGCAAGAGCTCCTCGACGGCGGGCTCGATCAGCGCCGGATCGTCATGGACCCTGGCGAGCTGGCCCGGGTGCCGCAGCAGGGCCAGGGTGCCCAGGCCGAGCATGTTCGAGGTCGTCTCGAAGCCGGCCAGCAGCAGGAGTACCGCGATGCCGATCAGCTCGTCGGTGCTGAGATCGTCGCCGTGCTCGCGCACCAGCATGCCGAGCAGGTCCTCGCCCGGGTCGGCCTGGGCGCGGTCGACCAGGTCGGCCATGTAGGCGCGCTCCTCCCGCCGTGCCGCGAGCCGCTGTTTCATCGGCAAGGAGGTGTCCAGCAGGCGGGTGGCGCGCTCCTGGAAGGCGGACCGGTCGGCGTACGGAACGCCCAGCAGCTCGCAGATCACCAGCGACGGCACCGGCAGCGCGAAGTGGGACACCAGGTCGGCGGGCTTGCCGGCCCGCTCCAGATCGTCCAGAACTCCCTGGACGATCTCGGTGATCCGCGGCTCAAGGCGGCGCATCATCTGTGAAGGCTTCTCCGCGTATTCAGACAAGTGACGTTGAACGTCTTGTGTGTTGCCGCTCCATCGCGGGTCGGGGGTTCCGGCGAACCCTTCGGTCAAGGAGCTCGAACCGAGCCCGTTCCACGCCCGGCTGAGATCACCCCTGCTGTTCCCGAGTCTCCTGGCGCTCTGGGCGTACCGCCCAGGGCCGGAGCTTGCCGGGGTTGCGTACACCCCAGATGTGCTTGATCCGGTCGCCCGCGACCTCGAACGCGTACACCGTCACGGTGACGCCATCTCGTTGCGCCACCAGGCCGGGCTGGCCGTTGACCGTACGCTCCAGGAGCGTCAGGCCGCGGAGCCTGCCGGCGATTTTGGCCAGGGAGCGCGCGATCTGCTCGGCGCCTTCGATCGGGTGGAGCATGGCACTGGCGAGGCCGCCGCTGTCGGCGATCACGGTGGCGTCGGGGTCGAGGAGGCCCATGAGGGCGTCGATGTCCTGGGCTTCCCAGGCCTGCTTGAAGTCCCTGATGATCTTGGCCTGCCGGGCCGCCGGCGTCGCGGGAGCCTGGGCGGCGCGGATGCGGCGCCGGGCGGAGGAGGCCAGCTTGCGGCAGGCCGCCGGGGTACGGCCGACGATCTCGGCGACTTCGGCGAAGGCGTACCGGAAGACGTCGTGCAGGATGAACGCGACGCGCTCGGCCGGGGTCATCGATTCCAGCACGACGAGGAAGGCCATGTTGACCGACTCGTCGAGGGTGACCCGGTCGGCCGGGTCGACGGTGAAGGCGTTCGGCCGCCCGCTGAACCACTCCGCAGGTTCGGGCAGCGGCTCGGGGATCCATTCGCCCACGTAGGTCTCCCGCCGGGCCCGTGCCGAGGAGAGCACGTTGAGGCAGATGCGGCTGGCCACCTTGGTCAGCCAGGCGCCGGGGGAATCGATGGCGTCCTGCTGCTGCGGGGACATGGCGTACCAGCGGGCGTAGGTCTCCTGGACGACATCCTCGGCGTCGGCCAGGGAGCCGAGCAGCCGATAGGCGAGATTGGTCAGCTGGCGCCGCTCGCCCATGATCGCGGCCAGGCCGGGATCGAGCCGGCCGCCTCCTGGCTCCGATGGGGTGGTCATGGTGTTGCCGCACATCCTTCGTTCGATCCGTCCTCACCAGTTCGACAAGACAGGGCGGTGAACTGTGAGGTCGGCGCGTCGCCTCACATTGCGGGGGGTTGTGTTGTCGGACTGGTGAGACACACAAGGTAGCCACCCCGGCCGGCACTCGGATCACTGCCGAGAACCACGTGATCGTCCCCGCGCCGGCAACCCCCTGCTGAGATCGAGAAGGGAAACCCCACCATGTCCACGCCCGGACACCACAAGGTCGTCGTCATCGGCGGCGGTTACGCCGGAACTCTCGCGGCCAACCATCTGCGGATACGCTCCGATATCGACATCACCCTGGTCAACCCCCGCCCGGAGTTCGTCGAACGCATCCGGCTGCACCAGCTCGTGGCCCGTACCGGCGAGGCCACGATTGACTACCGCACGCTGCTCGGCGAGGGGATCCAGCTGGTCGTCGACAGCGTCGCACGCATCGACAGCGCCTCCCGTACGGTGCGGCTGGCCTCGGGCCGCGCGCTGGACTACGACTACGTCATCTACGCGGTCGGCAGCACCGGGGCGATCCCGTCATCGGTGCCCGGCGCGGCCGAATTCGCCTTCGACATCGCTGAACTCGAATACGCGCGACGGCTGCGCGCCAGGCTGGAGGAGTTGCCCCTCGACGCTCCGGTCACCGTGGTCGGCGGGGGGCTGACCGGCATCGAGACGGCCGCCGAGCTGGCCGAACAAGGACGCGGGGTCACGCTGGTGTGTGGCAGGACCCTGGCGCCCTACCTGAGCGCGCCGGCTCGCCGATACGTCGCCAGGTGGCTGACCCGGCACGGTGTCGCCGTACTCGAGGCCGCCGTCGTGAACGAGGTCCGGCCGGACGCGGTCGTCCTGGCCGACGGTGGGGTGCGTGAGAGCGCAGTCACCATCTGGACGGCCGGTTTCGGTGTGCCGGAGTTGGCGGCGGCGAGCGGGCTGCGCACCGACGCGCTCGGCCGGCTGCTCACCGACGAGACGCTGACCAGCGTCGACGACGAGCGCATCGTCGCGGCCGGCGACGCCGCCGCCCCGTCGGGCCGACCGCTGCGGATGAGCGGCTACGCCGCCGGGCCGCTCGGGGCGCAGGCCGCCGACACCGTGCTGAGCCGCATCGCGGGGACCGAACCGGCGGTGATCAACCTGGCCTTCACGGGGGCGTGCGTCAGCCTCGGCCGGCACGCCGGCATCCGGCAGCTCGCCCGCAAGGACGACACCGCGGTGAACGTCTACATCGGCGGCCGCATGGGTGCGGTGATCAAGGAGGTGACCTGCAAGTTCGTAGTGTCGAAGAGGATCCGCCGCGAGGCTGTCAAGCCGGGTTCCATGGGCTGGCCCAAGGGCGGCCCGCGTCCCGAGCAGCCGGCCTCCGCGGCGCGGGTGGTCCCGTCTCCGTGACGAACGCCCGCGCGGGTGATCCCGTCCCCGTGACGAACGCCCGCGCGGGTGATCCCGATCCCGTCCCCGTGGCGAAGCACTTATCCGTGGCGACGGTGCGTCAGGGGCGCGGCGGGGTCACCAGGGGATGACGCCGTCGTCCTCGAAGAACGAACCGGTCGGGCCGCCGTCGGGGAGCGTGGCGAGCCGGATCGCCGTGGCCGCGCCCTGCTCAGGGGTGCGGGGCCCGTGGAAGCCGGTGAAGTCGGTCGCGACCAGGCCCGGGCAGGCGGCGTTGATCAGGATGTTCGTACCCGCGAACTGCCGGGCGTACTGCACGGTGACGGCGTTGAGGAACGACTTCGACGGTGAGTAGGCCGCCATGATGGGGCCGATCTCGATGTCCGGATCCGCCTGCCGGGTCAGGGAGCCGACGCTGCTGGAGACGTTCACGATGCGGGGCGACGCCGAGCGCCGCAGCAGCGGCAGCATCGTGTTGGTCACCCGGATGACACCGATGACGTTGGTCTCCACGACCGTGCGGACCATGTCGAGGTCGAGCGTGGTCGGGTCCTGCTCCCACCCCGGACCCGTCTCTCCCGAGATGCCGGCGTTGTTGACCAGGACGTCCAGGCGCCCGGCCTGCCGGTCGATCAGTTCCGCGGCATCGGTGACGCTCTGGGCGCTGGTCACGTCCAGCGGCACCCCGAACGCGTCCACCCCGGCGGCGCGCAGCTTCTCGACGGCGGTCTCGCGCCGGGCCTCATCGCGGGCTCCCACGCCCACGCGGTAGCCGAGGGCGCCCAGCCCGGTCGCAATTTCGTATCCGATTCCCTTGTTCGCGCCGGTCACCAGCGCGATCTTCGTTTCGCTCATACCGTTGATGGTCGCGCTCGGACGAGCGGTGCCTCCAACACCGATACGGTGCCCTGTCATACCCGGTAGGTATCACTGGGTATGCTGTGGCCGTGGACACCTTGGAGACGCGCGAGTTGAGATACTTCATGGCCGTCGCCGAGGAACTGCACTTCGGCCGCGCCGCCGAGCGCCTCGGCATGGCCCAGCCGCCGCTGTCCCGGGCGATCCAGCAGCTCGAGCGGCGCCTCGGCGTCTCTCTGCTGGAACGTAACCGCCGCGGCGTCTCCCTGACCGGCGCCGGAGAGGTGCTGCTGCACGAGGGCCGCGCAGCCCTCGACGCGACCACCGCCGCCGCTCGCCGCACCCGTCGCGCCGGTGGCGCTGACAGTCCGGACGGTTCCCGCAATCGCCTGGTGCTGGCGGTGAAGGCCGCCGGCTCTCACGAGCTGCTGCGAAAACTGCTCGACGCCCACGCGGCCGAGCCCGATGCCGCCGAGATCGAGGTGCTGCCGTGCGGCCTCTGCGAGCAGGAAGGGATGCTGCGCGATGGCCGCGCCGACGTGGCGCTCATGCACGCGCCGTTCAACTCCCTCGCCGGGTTCGACAGCGAGGAACTGCTGACCGAGGGGCAGGTCGCCGTCCTGCCCGCCAGACATCCCCTCGCCGCCCGCACGACTCTGTCCGTGGCCGAGGTCAGCGACATCCCCGATCTTCCACTCGCCCGCTGGCCCAGCCACGGCGTCTACTCCCCCGGTCCGGGCCCCGAGATCCACGACCAGACGCAGCTGGCCCAGCTGATCGCCCTCGGACGCACCGTGGCCGTCTTCCCCGACTCCGCCCGCGCCTGGCTGTGGGCCGAGCACGCCGCCGTCCCCCTGACCGACGCACCCCCGGTCGTCACCCACATCGCCTGGCCCCCGCACAGCCGCTCCCTCGCCCTCGCCAGGCTGATCCGCACGGCCGCCCAGCTCTGACCCTCCCATGCCTTTCATGCTGGAACGCGCGATTTTCGCGCCGCCGGCACACGACGCAGGTGACCTTCACCGTAGATCACGATGTATTCGCGACGGATGTCCACCGCAAGTGATCGTAAGCGAACGTCACGGTCTTACGCGGTTGTGGGCCAGAACGTCAGCTTCAGCAGGGTGAAGCTGACGATGTCCGGCGTGAACTCGTCGTGCCCGAGGGATTTCCGATTGATTGCGACATTCCAGATGGTGTCTCTCCGGCCGAGGTCGAATACTGCGCCGTATGACGTTCCGCCGGAATAGCCGCTGACGGCAACGACCTTTCCTGAGGTCAGGACCACACTTCCGGTCCAGGTCCTGTCCCAGGAGGCGAGCAGGGGAGGCGGCCCGTCCCAGAGCTCGTATTTGAGGAGGCATCGCTCACTGTCGTCCTCGTTGATGGAAATCCCGTTATCGACAGTGGTGACCCACTCTTCCGGGCCGGCATGGATGTCCGCGAGCATCCATTCCAGATCGGGGTCCACGACACCTTCCAGATACTTCTGTATCTCACGTTTATCGAGCATTTCGCTGATGATTCTCGCCATGGGACGTCCTGATATTCGCTGTGTCGCGGTGCAGCCCGGATCAAGCATTACAGGTCTATCCAGAACTTGCCGGAGTTTATCATTCGACGGATATGCCCTGCGGCAGCCGCAGGCTTCTCGGCGGTGACGATTGCCGAGGCACGGGCTGCCTCAGACGCCCATCGCCACGAGGCGGCGGGAAGGACGGTGGCGTCGTCAGGCGACGATCAGCGAAGTGCTTCGGCGCCAGGGGACAACCACCCGTTGATTTGGGAGATCAGAATGCGCAACCCATTGGCTCATCAAACAACCGGCTGACCGACGCTACACAACTGTTGGTTGTGCGCTAGGGTCGATTCCCGTGGATCTTGATGCTGTGCGCACGTTCGTCGCCATCGTGGACACCGGCCAGTTCCAGCACGCCGCCGCAGATCTGTCGCTCACCCAGCAGGCCGTCTCCAAGCGCATCGCCGGACTGGAGAAGAACCTGGCGGTGCGGCTGTTCACCCGCACGGCGCACGGGGCCCAGCTCACCATCGACGGGCAGGCGTTCCTCCCCCACGCGCGCGAGCTGCTGCGCGTCGCCGAGCGCGCGGTCGCGTCCGTGCTCCCCGGCAGCCGTCCGCTGCGCGTCGATGTGATCGCCTCACGCAGCGCGGCCTCGGGCCTGATGCGCGCCTTCCACCGCGCGCACCCCGAGATCGAGCTCGACGTGGTGATGCTGTTCGATGTCGAGACGGCCGTCGCCGCCATTGGGTCCGGTACGATCGACGCTTCCTTCCGCGCCGTCGCCGTGCCCGGCCGGCCCCTTCCCCAGGACATCGAGTCCGTCCGGGTGCTCGACGAGCCGCTCCAGCTCCTCACCGGGCCCGCCCATGCGCTGGCGGGCGCCCGGTCGGTGACCGTCGCCCAGCTCACCGGGCACCGGATCTGGATGCCCGGCATCGTCCCCGGCACCGAGTGGGCCGCCTACTACGACGATCTCGTCGCCGAGTTCGGCCTCACCATCGAGGCGACCGGCCCCAACTTCGGCTCCGACGCGCTACTCGACACCATCGCCGACACCCCGGCCCTGGCCACGTTCATGAGCGAGCAGACCCGCCTGGTCTGGCCCGCCGGCCACGGCCTGCGCCGCATCCCGGTGACCGACCCGACGCCCGTCTACCCGCACTCGCTCCTGTGCCGCCGCGACAACCCCCACCCAGGGCTGGCCACCCTCCGCGCCCACCTCGCCACCACGGCGACCAGCCACGACGCCGCCGGGACTTGGGCGCCGAGCTGGGTGATTCCGCGCTGAAACGCCGCCGCGCCTGCGATCATCGCAGCCGGGTCTTTGAGGTGTGGGGAATTGATCTGAGCGAGCGCCTTTACATTGTAGATTCCAAGCGGCCGTGGCTCCATTGTCCAACCGAACGCCTGGACAATGTTTGGACGAATATCCGGCAGATGTTCGTTGCCCGCCGCCCGGGGACCCCGGCATAGTCGGACCCGTTCCCGCTTTCATCGCGACATCCCAGCCCCGATGCGCTGAGCCGGGGCGTTTCACATCCGGCGGCGCCGGTATCCCGGTCAACCACCGGCGGCACGCACCCTGGGCGACGCGGAGGGCTTCGGCCGTCTTCGTACGCCCGAACCTCTACGACAAGGAGTTCGGTTCGACATGAAGATCCACGTAGCAGCCATTGCGGTGTCCGTGACGGCGATCTCGACGCTCCTGCTGACCACAGGACCGGCGAGCGCCCACACCTACGACGGGAAAGACCCGTACAAGACCGGGTGCGCCCGCACCAAGGTGTACACCGGGAAACACGCCTACCTGGAGAACGAGATCGGTGAGAGCCTGGGCGCGATCCGGCTGTACTACTCCCGTCGCTGCGGCACCAACTGGGGCGAGGTGACAGTGTCCAAGAAGGGATCCGGCCAGATCACGGTCTTCACCAGCTCCAAGAGGCGATCCTTCAGCTACCGCGCCGGGAACGGCGGGCACCATTGGGGCGACATGGTCTACGCGCCCAGCGGCGTGTGCGCCCAGGCCACGGGCAGCGTGTCGCTCGGGATCGGCCGCGTCAACAGGGGCAGCGGCACCACGGGCAAGGCCTGCGGCTGAGGCGGAACCACTCCGACCGGGCAGGCCCGGTGCGGCGAGGGCTGAGCGAGGGAGACGCGCGCTCAGCCCTCGCCGCGTCTCTCCTCCGGGGGGGGCGAGCGTCATATCGTCATGGTCATGCACCCCCGAAGCGCCCGAGAAGAAAGGTGACGGCCGATGCGTTCTCCCCTCGCGGTCGTTCTGGCCACCGCGTTATGCGCGATCCTGCCCGTGCCCGCCGCGGGAGCGGCCGCCGACGTCCCCGGCGACCAGCCCTTACCGGGCTACACGATCGACAACGCACCCCTGACCCCGGCCATCGTTGCGCGGTAAGCCGAGCCGGGTCCACCAGGGCGTTCACGAGCACGCGGCCTTCGACATCGAGGTGCCGCCGCGCTGGAACGGCGACCTGGTGATGTGGGCGCACGGCTACCGTGGCGACACGCGGGTGCTCACCGTGGACGAGCCCGCGTACGGCCTGCGGCAGCGCCTGCTGGAACAGGGATACGCCTGGGCCGCCTCCTCCTACTACGCCAACGACTACGACGTGCGGGCGGGCGTGCTCAGCACCCGCGGCCTCGTCGAACGCTTCGCGAAGACGGTGGGCCGGCCGCACCGGACGTACATCACCGGTGTGTCCATGGGCGGTCACGTCACGGCCCGCTCCATCGAGCAGTACCCCGGCCTGTACGCCGCCGCGCTGCCCATGTGCGGGGTGCTCGGTGACCACGAGTTGTTCGACTTCTTCCTCGACTTCCAACTCCTCGCGCAGGACCTGGCCGACGTGCCCGCCTATCCGATCCCGGCGGACTACGCGACCTCGATCGTCCCTCGGATCAAGGAGCGGCTGGGACTGACCGGCGGGACTGATCCGACCGGTGAGCTCGGCAGGCAGTTCCGCTCCATCGTCGTCAACCTCGGCGGCGGGGAGCGTCCCGGAGCCGCGGCGGCGTTCGCGTACTGGCAGGACTTCCTGTTCGGGCTGGCCGGGCCCGACGCGGGCGGCACCCTGGCGCAGGAGCCTGGCAGGGTGGCGACCAACCGCGGCACCGTCTACCGCCCCGCCACGCCGGTGAATGTCAACGCGAGCGTGCAGCGGGTCGATCCGGCCGACCCGGAGGCGCGCCAGACGCGGCGGCTGACCGAGGTGCCCAGCGTCTCGGGCAAGATCGGCGTACCCGTGTTGTCGCTGCACAACCTGGGTGACAACTTCGTGCCGTTCTCGATGGAGCAGTACTACCGGGCCGACGTCGCCCACCAGGGCCGTTCCCAGCTGCTGGTGCAGCGGGCGATCCGGGCGGCGGGGCACTGCGAGTTCAGCTCCGCCGAGGCCGGCGCGGCCTGGGATGACCTCGTACGGTGGCAGCGCACGGGAAAGCGGCCCGCGGGCGACAACGTGACCAGCCCCGCCACGCTGGCCGACCCCGCCTACGGCTGCCGCTTCACCGACGCGTCGGCCTACGCCACCGGCACCCGGCCGCTGTACTCACCCTGCCCCGCCTGATCGACCAGAGGCGATCACCCCGGAGAAGCTGCTCTCCTGACCCGATCCCGCGACGCGCCAGGGGCGGGTCAGGCGTCGCGGAGGAGAAGGTTCTTCGCGGACTCCACGAAGTGGGCGACGAGCGGGTTGCGGTCGCCGGCCCGGCTCAGGGACGGCTGGGCCAGGTGCAGCGCGGCGGCCGCGCGGGCGAAGTTCAGGTGCTCAGCCACGACCGTGAAGGAACGCACCAGCCGCAGGTCGAGATCGACAGCGGGCTCGGCGGGTGGCGGTGACACGCCTGCATCGGACACGTCACCATTTATCCGTTATGCGGATCCTGCATGACGGGGTACGAATCCGCGTCAACGCGGTCGGCCCCGGGCCGATCGGTTCGCACCGCCGGCCTCATCCGGGAGGCGGCGCGTCAGCCGGCTCGGTGATCATGAGTTCGTCGGCACGCAAGGCGAGCAGGACGTCAGGGCGCACCAGGTCGGCCGGCTGCTCGGCGCCCAGGAGCTGCAGGATGCGGCGCAGCCGGTAGCCGACGGTGTTCTCGTGGACCGACAGCTCGTGGGCGGTGGCGCGCGTGGACAGCCCGTTGGCCAGATGCACCCGCAAGGTCGTCACCAGCGCCGGGTTGCTCCGCAGCGGGCCGAGGATCGTCTCGGTGAGCCGCGTGGCGTCCAGCGGGTTGCCGATCAGCAGCACCTCGGGGATGACGCGCTCGAACGGGACGACCGCCCGGTCGGCCCCCATCCGCAGGCCGGCCTCCAGCGCGGACAGCGCCTCCCGGCACGAGGCGCCGACCTCGCCCAGCCGCGGCCGCGGCTGCCCCAGGCCGATGACGAGTCCCGCCGGCAGGCCCGGCCGTGCCGCCGCCCGCCCGAGCAGGTCCACGATCCCGTCGATGTCGGCCAGCACGAGGAGCAGCGCGGAGCCCATGCCTCCGACGAGCAGCCGGCTCCGCAACCTCGGCCGGATCGCGTCCACGATGATGCGCTGGGCGCCGGCGAGCGCGAGCGGTGACGCTCCCCCGGGCAGGTCGATCGCGACCCCGCGGTGCGGCTGCTGCGCCTGCACGCCGACCAGCCGCGCCCGTTCCTCGACGTCAGCGGGGTCGAGCGGTTCCCCACCGGCCAGCCGCGACACCAGATCGGTGGCGATCTGGTCGAGGTGGCCGGCCGACTCGGTGCGTGTCGCCCGGTACGCGTCCAGAGTCGCCTCGATCATGGCGTCGGTGACCGCGGCCAGCCGGCGCGAGAGGTCCATCAGACCGATGGTGTCCAGCGGGGGGCCGGCCGCGGCGAACCGTTCGAGCAGGTCGCGCTCGGCGGCGTGCCAGGACGCGACCACGCCCTCCACCGGCACGCCCTGGATCGCGCGCCGTTCGCCGAGCGCGGTGGCGGGCGCCAGCTCCTCCCCCTGCGGGGTGCGGCGTTCGGCCACGACCGTGATCAGCGTCCGCACGTTCCGCGCGACCACGTCGGCCAGGTCGGCGACGTCCATCCGCGCGTCGTCGTAACCGGGCAGCTGCTCCCAGACCGCGGCCACCCGCGACGCCGCAATATCGTCGAGCTGAGTGAGGAGGATCCGGGCTCGTTGTGTGAAATCCACAAAGGACCGCCTTTCAGATTCACAGCCTCCCACGTGGTGAGGCGACAAGCGGCTGCCCGACTATGGAACAGCACAATACGGGCATGGGAGATGCGATGAGCACACAGACGGCGGACCAGAGCACACTGGCCACCGATCTCGACGACCACGCGCTCGAGCCGGTGCCGAGAGACCGTCGCAAGTCCCTGTTGCAGATGATCATCATCCAGATCGGCTGGAACATCAGCGTCAGCAGCTTCCTGGTGGGCGGTGTCGTCGGCGGCGGCACGACGTTCGGCGAGGGGATGGCGGCGATCGTGGTCGGCAACCTCGTGCTGGCGGTCGTCGCCGTACTGGTCGGGCTCGTCGGTTACCGAACCGGGCTGTCCAGTTATCTGGCGGCCCGGGCGGTCTTCGGCCGGCACGGCGCGGCACTGGTGTCACTGATGCTCGGTGTCATCGCGATGGGCTTCATCGGCGTACTGATGGACACCTGGGGCGGCGCGGTCAGCAAGCTCATCCCCGCGGTGCCCCCCTGGGCGTTCGTGCTCGCCTTCGCGGTCGCGATCACGTCCACGTCGATCTTCGGGATCAAGGGCCTGGTCCGGTTCTCGGCGGTCGCGGTGCCCATCGAGATCGGCATCGCGCTGGTGGCGCTGGTCAAGATCGGCGGAGGCGACGGCGGCTTCGCCGACGTTCTCCAGCACGTGCCGGTGGCTCCGATCGGGTTCGCCAGCGCGGTCGGAGCGGTGATCGCGACCTGGGTCACCGGCGCCGCGCTCGTCGGTGACGTGGCCAGGTACGCGAAACGTCCGCGAGACGTGCTGATCTCGGGTTTCTGCGGGTTCATCGTCGGCGCCGGGGTGTTCGAGACGATCGCCACGATCTCGGCGATGAAGGTCGGCAACAGCAACTTCGTGCTCGTCATGCAGGGCCTCGGACTGCTGGCGCCGGCCGCGGTGATGCTGGTGCTGGCGCTGTGGAACACCGCGGACAACAACCTGTACTCGGCCTCGCTGGCGTTCACCAACGCGTCGAGCAGTATCCGGCTGCGACTCAGCAAGCCGGTCTGGACACTCGTGTCGATCGTGATCGCGGTCGTCGTGGCGTTCAGCGGGCTGGCGAACTCGTTCCTGACGTTCCTGACCATCATCGGGCTGGTCGCACCGCCGTTCGCCGGTGTGCTGATCGCCCACTTCTGGGTGCTGGCGCGGCACAGCTCCGGCCGTGAGCTGCTGCGGACGGCACCCGCGGTACGAGTCGAGGCGCTGGTCGCGTGGCTGGCCGCCGCCGTCCTGTCGAAGATCACCGACGTGCTGCTCGCCGACCCGATCGAGGGCCTGGTGTTCGGTTTCGTGATCTACGCGGTACTCGGCTGGGGCGTGATCCTGGTCAAGCGCCGCGCGAACTCGCCCGCCCTGCAGATTGGAGACGCGTCATGAGGTTCGGACTCGGCGTGCCGACCGGCACGGAAGGCCTGATGTACCCGGTGCCGTATGCCGACATCGACCAGGCGGTCCGGCTCGCGCTCGAGGCCGAGCGGCTGGGCTTCGACTCGGTCTGGGGCAACGACCACGTGACGACCCAGGCGTACGTGCGGGAGGAGTTCGCGCAGCCGCCCCGCTACTACGACCCGTTCGGGTACCTCAGCTATGTCGCGGCCGTCACCGAGCGGATCCGGCTGGCCACCGCGATCATGGTGCTGCCGTTCCGCAACCCGGTGGTGGCCGCCAAGCAGGCCGCGACGCTGGACCGGTTGTCCGGCGGGCGCGCCGTCCTCGGCGTCGGGATCGGCGCGTACCGCGAGGAGTTCACCGCGATGAACCCCGGCGCCAAGCTGAACCGGGGCGAGCACGCGGCCGAGGCGATCCAGGCGCTCAAGGCGCTGTTCACCCAGCGCCGGGCGAGCTACCAGGGCCGCTGGGTGTCGTTCGAGGACGTGGAGTCCTACCCCAAGCCGGTGTCGACGCTGCCGATCCTGTCGGGTGGGAACGCGCCGGCCTCGCGGACCCGGGCCGCGCTGTACGGCGACGGCTGGCTGCCGGCCTGCCTCACCCCGGCGGAGGTCGCCCGGGGCGTCGACGACATCCGCGCCCAGGCCGAGGCGGCACGCGACGGCCTGCCGGCCGGTTTCGAGGTCGCCCTGCAGCTCGCGGTCTGCGTGGCGCCGACCATGGAGCAGGCGTGGCAGAAGTTCCGCGCCTCGCAACTGCACAACCACATGGTCTCGCTGTCGAAGACCACGCTGAAGGATCAGGGCGTCGAGGACCTGGCGACCCGCAACCTGATCGGTACCCCGGAGAGCATCCGCGAGCGGGTGGAGGCGTACCGCGCGGCGGGCGTCGACACCCTCGCCGGCCTGCTGTTCGCCGCCAACACCGTGGAGGAGACCATCGACGCGATGAGCGAGTTCAGTGAGGTGATCATGTGACTGAGCGTGTGACGGGGACGCCCGGCGTCCCAGCCGTCGACCAGGCAGAGCTGGCGGCGCAGCGGCTGCGGCGGCTGCGGTCCGCACTGACCGGCGCCCCCTTCGACGCCGTGGTGCTCACCACCCCGGAGAGCGTCTTCTACGCCACCGGATACCGGGCCGTGGCGACGCCGCTGTTCCGTGCCCACGCGATGGCGGCGGTGGTGACCGCGGACGACCTCTGGCTGGTCTGCCCCGCCGCCGACACCGCACCGGCCGCTGACCTGGGCCTCCCTGAGGACCGCCTGGTTCCGTTCGGCCGCTTCTACTTCGAGACGGCCACGGGCTCCCCGCTCGCCGCGATGGCCGACCGGCACCCGGATCTGCCGTCCGCGCTGGCCACCGTCATCGAGGCCACGGGTGACTCGATCCGCTTCGGGGTCGAGAGCCTCGCCGCCGTGGAGCTGCCCGGCGCGGTCGACGCCGCCGGCTGGATCGCCGCCGTGCGGGGTGTGAAGCTGCCCGGCGAGATCGAGCTGCTGCGGTACGCGGCACGGCTCGCGCTCGCCGGCGTGGAGGCCGCGATCGACGCCGCCGCTCCGGGGATCACCGAGCGCGAACTGGCCGGGACCGTGGCCCAGGTCATGATCGCCGGCGGCGCCGAGCCCCGCTTCCTGGTCGTAACCACCGGCCCGCGCTCCGCCCTCGCCGACGCCCACGCGGGTGAGCGTGCCTGGCGTCCCGGCGAGCTGGCGAGGTTCGACGTGGGCTGCCTGTACGCCGGTTACTGGTCCGACATCGGCCGTACCGCGGTGCTGGGCGCGCCCGACGCGACGCAGGCGAGCCGGTACGCCGCCATCCTCGACGGCCTCGACCAGCAGCTCGCGCTGGCCAAGCCGGGCGTCCCCGCCGAGGAGCTGTTCGACGTGGCCATGGACTCGGTCCGCCGCGGTGGCATCGGCCACTACCGCCGCCAGCACTGCGGGCACGGCATCGGCGCCGCGGTGTACGAGCCGCCGATCATCGCACCCGGTGTCGGCACACCTGTCGAGCCTGGGATGACCTTCTGCTTCGAGACGCCGTACTACGAGATCGGCTGGGGCGGGATGATGGTCGAGGACACGCTCGTGGTGACCGACGACGGCGTCGAGCGCTTCATCGAGTCACCCCGTGAGCTCCTGGTGGTGGACGCGTGACGAAGCACTACCTCAACCGGCTCAGCTGCCTGCGCTGCAAGCGGCACTACCCCGATCCCAGTATCGAACTGCTCGGCCGCGGCTGCCCGGCGTGCGAGCACGACGGCGTGCCCGCGAACCTGGTCGCCGACTACGAGATCCCGGCGCTCGGCGAGATCCCGGCCGACGACAGCCAGCCGGGCCTGTTCCGGCACCGGGCGCTGCTCCCGCTCCGCGACGACACGGCCGCGGTGAGCCTGGGCGAGGGCGGGACCCCGCTCGTCGCGCTGCCGGCGACAGCCGAACGCCTGGGCCTCGACGCGGTCTACGTCAAGGATGAGACGCGCAATCCGACCTGGTCGTACAAGGACCGGCTCGCGGCCGTCGCGACGACCAAGGCCGTCGAACTGGGCGTGGAGGCGGTCGTGGTGGCCAGTACCGGCAACCACGGCGCGGCGGTCGCGGCGTACGCGGCCCGGGCCGGCCTGAAGTGTGTCGTTCTCACCGTCGCCTCCGTGCCGAGCACCATGAAGACGCTGATGCAGGTGTTCGGCGCCGACGTGGTGGCCCTGGACCGCGCGCCCGACCGCTGGGTGCTGATGCGCCGGCTGACGGAGGAGCGCGGCTGGTTGCCGATGTCCGGTCACGCCAGCCCGCCCGTCGGCTCGATCAGCTACGGGCTGGACGGTTACAAGAGCATCGCCTACGAGATCGTCGCCGACCTCGGCAGGGTCCCCGAGTTCGTCGTGGTACCGGTGGCCTACGCCGACGGCCTGACCGGGATCTGGCGCGGCTTCGCCGACCTGGTCGCGCTCGGCGTCGCGGACCGGCTGCCCCGGCTGGTCGCGGCCGAGCCGTTCGGGCCGCACCGGGACGCGCTCGCCCGCGGCGCCGAGGTCGCGGGACCGGTCCCGGCCGCACCTTCCGTGGCGTTCTCGATCGCCTCGCCGTTCGGCACGTACCAGGGGCTGGCCGCGCTGCGCGCCACCTCGGGGCATGCCGTCGCCGTTCCTGACGACGAGCGGATCCTCGACGCTCAGCGCCGGTTCGGCACCGAGGCGGGGCTCTACCTCGAAGCGTCCTCGATCACCACACTGGTGGCCCTGGAGGAGCTGGTCGCGCGGGGTGAGGTCGCCGCGGACGCGACGGCCGTGCTGCTCGGCACGTCGACGGGGCTGAAGGACGTCGGCGCCACGGCGGCCGCGCTGCCCGACGTGCCGGTGATCGAGCCCACGCCGGCCGCGCTGGACCTGGCGCTGCGATGAGGCTCGCGTTCTCGATCTCCGGTCACCGTACGGCGTCCTCCGCCGTCCAGATCGCGCGCGCGGCCGAGGACGCGGGGTACGAGAGCGTCTGGGTCACCGAGGACTACTGCGAGCGCGGCGCGTTCACCCTCGCCGGCGCCATCGCGGCCGCGACCGGACGGATCAAGGTCGGCATCGGTGTGGTGAACCCGTTCACCCGGCACCCCGCGGTCATCGCCATGGAGTTCGCCGCGCTCGAGGAGATCAGCGGCGGACGGTCCCTGCTCGGGCTCGGCGCGAGCAACTCGCGATGGATGACCGACCAGCTCGGGATCCCGTTCGACCGGCCGATCGGGCGGCTCGCCGAGGCCGTCGACGTGATCCGCGCGATGATGACCGGCGAGCACGTGCGGTTCACCGGCGAGCACTTCACCGTGGACACGACGCTCGCCTTCACGCCACCGCGCACCCGTCCCCCGATCGTGCTGGGCGTCAAGGGACCGAAGGCGATGGCGATGGCGGCGGACCGCGCCGACGGGCTGCTGCTGTCGATCCTGTCCGCACCGCCGTACGTCGCGTCGGTCCGGGAGCGGGCCGGCGCCGGTGTCGAGCTCTCGGCGTACGTCGGCCTGTCGGTGGACGACGGAGATCCGGCGGCCGCGCGCGATCGTGCCCGGCTCGGCGTGGCGACGTACCTGGGCGTGCACGGCGACCACGAGATCACCCGGACGGCGGGGCTCGACCCCGAGCTCCGCACGGCGTTCCGGCAGGGCTGGCGCGACGGTGCGCCGCGCGTCGACCTGGTCGACGACCAGGTGCTGGATCTGTTCACCGCCGCCGGATCCCGCGCCGACGCGGCCCGTTATCTGGCGCGGCTGGCCGACAGCGGGCTCGACGTCGCAGTGGTCCGCGACGACCCGGCCGCCGACGTGCCCGACCTGCTCCGCACCGCCGCCGAGCTCGCCCGCGGTTGACGGACCGGCCGAACCGTCACCTGCTGTGGCGGATCGCCATCCGTACGGCGGTGTAGATGACGACTGCGGCCGCGGCCATAAGCAGTCTTTAGTCCCCTTTGAGTTACCTCCACGCCGTTCGAGGCAGCAGACCCGAGTCACAGGCCGCCAGCGCTAGGGGACGAGATGTCAGCTTCACGCCGTGGGACGATGATGACCTTCATGGCGGCGTTCACCGTGGTCACCATGCCGGCGGTCGGCGCCCAGGCGGCCACGGCGGCATCCGCCCTCACCGCCCCCCTGCCCTGCCGGTCACCGGGCCAGGCCAAGCCGACGGTCGTCATGGTCCACGGAGCCTGGGCCGACGCCTCCAGCTGGAACGGCGAGGCGGACGCCCTGCGACGGGCGGGCTATGTCGTGCGCGCCATCGCCAATCCGCTCCGCGACCTGACCAGCGACGCCGAAACCGTCGCCGACTTCCTGAAAACCGTTCACGGCCCGATCGTGCTCGCCGGCCACTCCTACGGAGGCTCGGTGATCACGAACGCCGCCGCGAACGTCCCCGGCGTCAAAGCGCTCGTGTACGTCGACGCCGCCGCCCCGGAGATCGGGGAGACCACCGCCCGGCTCAGCGGATCCGGCTCCGCCCTCAGCGCGAACCCGGACTCGCTCTACGACACGGTGCCCTACGCGGGAGCACCCCAAGGAGCCAACGACCTGTATCTCAAGCAGGACCCCTTCGTCCGCTCCTTCGGCTCCGACCTGCCACGGGAGACCGCCGTACGCCTGTGGGCCGCCCAGCGAGCAGCCTCGACCAGCGCATTCATGACCCCGTCGAAAGCCGCCGCGTGGAAGACCATCCCGTCCTGGTACTTCATCAGCACCGGCGATCGCATCATCACCCCGGACTCGCAGAGGTCCATGGCCGGCCGGGCCCACTCGAAAGTCACCACGTTCCAGGGCGGATCACACCTGACACTGATCTCCCACCCCGACGCGGTGACCTCGGTGATCGGATCGGCGATCTGCTCCGTGCGCTAGAGAGCGTTCCCGCCATCAGCACACGGGTTCGGGCGTGATGAACGCGTCGTACGCCCGCCACTCCCGTTCCGTCAGATCCCGCCCCACCGCCCGGCACAGCACCGCCACCGCCGCGTCCGCGTCGAAGGCCCAGCGGATGATCCGGCCGTCGTCCGCGCCCGCGATCAGCGAGTTGTCGGCGAGGAACGCCAGCGACCTGATCGCGGACTGGTGACCTGAGAGGATCTCCGTGCGCCGCCGGCTCGCGACGTCCCACACCTGGACGGTCTGGTCCTCGCTCGCCGCGGCCAGGCGCCGCCCGTCCGGGCTGAAGCCGACCGCGGAGACCGGCCTGCTCTGCCCGCCCAGCGTGGCGACGGGCGCGCCGTCGGCGAGGGACCAGAGTTTGACCGTGCGATCGGCCCCGGCCGTGGCGGCGAGCCTGCCGTCCGGGCTGATCGCCACGTCCTGCACCGCGCCCTGCCCCGTCTCGATCACCTGGTGGTCCCTGCCCGTGGCCAGGTCGCGGACGATGAGCCTGCCGTTCGGGCACCCGAACACCAGCAGCCGCCCGCCGGGGACGAAGGCGACCGCCGAGACCGTGTCGCCCGCGGACCCGCCGGCGGCGGGGACCTCGGCGCCTCGATCCCACAGGAACTGCCGCACGGCCGTCGCCGCGACCCGGTCGCCGGTCGCGTCCAGCGCCACGTCGGTGGCGGCGCCCATGCCGGTGAAGCGGATCGCCTGCCCGCGCCGCCGCAGGGTGGCGACGTCCCACAGGGTGACGGTGTGGTCGCGGGTCAGCGCGGCCAGCAGGCTGCCGTTCCCGCTGAGCGCCAGGGCCATCACCTGGTCGCCGTGACCGGTCAGTACGCTCACCTGCCGCCCACCGGAATCCCACAGCCGCACGGTGCGGTCGTCCCCGGCCGAGGCGATCGCCCGCCCGCCGGCCGCCAGGTCGTTCACGGGGGTGGTGTGCCCGGCGAACGGCGGCAGGATCGGACTGTGCAGCGTGATGTGCCTGCCGAAACCGGCGATGGCCAAGGTGCTGCCGTCCTCGGACAGCGCGATCGCCGCGGTCTCGGTGAGGCCCCTGTCCTGGTAGCTGAACACCGGCTCGCGGCGGGGGATGTCCCAGACGGTGACGGCCCCGTTCTCGTCGGCCACGGCGATCCTGCCCCGTACGGGGGCGGAGATGCTCCAGGCGTAGGTCGGCCTCCCGGGCAGGCGCCAGGTCATCCGGGGCTTGGCGGGTTCGTCCAGGTCCCACAGCAGGACGCCTTTGCGGTCGGAGGTCGTGGCCAGCGTCCTGCCCGCCGTGGCGAACGTCAGCTCGTGCACCTCCTCGGCATCGAGCTCGGCCTGCGGCGTGACCGTCGCCGCGTCCCACACGACCGGTTTCCCGCTGGTGAGGCCCACCGACACCAGCAGCCGCGCGTCGGGGCTGTAGGCGAGCGCGCGGATCGGCTCGCGGATCGGCTCGGTCCGCCCTTGGCGCGGGTGCGCCACCCACGAGTCGCGCGCCCAGTCCCACAGCGCGATCTCCCCGTTCCCGGTGCCGACCGCGACCGTCGTGCCGTCCGGGCTCAGGTCTATCGCGAGCGGGGCTACGGCGAACGTCCGCTCGGCCAGCCTGCGGCGGGCCGGCACGTCCCAGACGGTGATCAGCCCGCCGTCAGAGGTGAGGCTGGCGGTGGTGAGCCGTCGCGCGTCGTCGCTGAAGGCCGCGCGGAAGGCGTAGAAGCCGGGTCCGGCGAGCGTGGCCACCCGGGTACGGGTCCGCGGCGACCACAGGCTGATGTCCCCGCCGTCCTGCGCGGCTGCGAGCAGCGTGCCGTCCCGGCTGAAGTCCAGGCCGTAGGCGCCCCTTTCGCCGGTGTCGAGCTGGGTCCTGCGCGGTACCGCGGCGGCGCTGAGCAGGCTGCCCCTGCTTTCGGCGTCGGGGTGCAGGCGGAAGGCGGCGATCGCCAGCAGCGCGGCCAGATCGGGGTCGGTGGAGGACAGCAGCCGCGACTCCCCCGACAGGTGCCGGGCCAGCGTGATCACCTGTTGCTCGCGGGCCTCGATGCCGCTCCGTACGGCCGTCACGCCGCCAAGCAGCGCCAGGACCAGCAGCACCGCCATCGCGACGAGCAGCCGGCGCAGCAGGCGGATCCGGCGCCGCGCGGTCCGCTCCTCCGCCTGCCGCAGCTCGTGGCCGGCCCGCAGGAACGCCCGCTCCAGCAGGTTCGGCTCCTGGGGATGGCGCTCGGCCCACGCCGCGGCGGCCTCCAGCTGGGCTCCGCGATACAGGGCGCCCTGGTCGCGGTCCAGCGAGTCCCAGACGAGGGCGGCCTCGGTCAGCCGCCGGTGCACCACCAGGTCGGCCCGGTCGTCGGTGAGCCAGCGGTGCAGGCGTGGCCAGGCCCGGATCAGCGCCTCGTGGGCCAGCTCCACCGTGTCGCCGTCCACGACCACGAGCCGGGCGGCGACCAGGCCGCGCAGCACGGTGGTGGTCAGCGAGGCGTCGGCCACGCCGTCCAGCTCGGAGCGGGCGATGGGCCGGCGGGTGTCCTCCGTGCCCTCGCCGAGCGCGCACAGCCGCAGCAGCACGGCCCGGCACGTCCGCCGCTGCCCGGCGGTGAAGGCGTCGTAGGTCTCCTCGGCGCTCTGGGCGATCGCGCCGCGTACGCCGCCGGTGCCGCGGTAGGCGTCCAGGGTCAGCGCGGAGCCCGTACGGTGCCGCCATGTCTCGCGGAGCGCGTGCGAGATCAGCGGCAACGCGCCCGGCTCGGCCGCCGCCTCGGCCAGCAGCGTGGCGAGGAGGTCGGCGTCCACGCTCAGCCCCGCGCCCGCGGCGGGCATGACGATGACCTCCCGCAGCTCCTCCTCCGGCATCAGCCCGACCAGGATCTGGCCGTCGTGCGCCAGCACCTCGACCAGCCCGGGGTACTGCGTGAGATGCGGCAGGAAGTCGGCGCGCACCCCCAGCACCATCGTCGCCCGTCGCCCCGGGCCGCGCGCGGCGTCGACCAGCGCCTCGACGAAGCGGACCCGCTCGTCCTCCCGCGCGCACAGCGTGAACACCTCCTCGAACTGGTCGACGACCAGCAGGACCCGTACATCGTCCGGCCCGGTGGCCAGCACGTTGCGGATCGCCACGTCCAGAGCGGACGGGTCCTCGCCCAACCCCGCCGGCGCGTCCGTGCCGGCCAGCTTGGCCACCTGCTGCGCCAGGGCCTCCATGGGAGCCGCGGTAGGCGTCATCAGGACCACTCGCCATCGCGCCGACAGCCGCGGCTCCCGCGCGATCCGTCCCACCACTCCCGCCCGCAGAAGGGAGGACTTGCCGCTGCCCGACGCGCCGAAGACCGCGACCACCGACCGGAGTGCCGCCCTGTCCAGCACTTCGCCGACGAGGCGGGCGCGGCCGAAGAACAGCTCCGCCTGTTCCGGCTGGAACGCCACCAACCCCGGATACGGGGACATCTCGCCGTCCGCGGGGTCGTCAAGGACCTCGGGGGCGGCCGGCTCACGCGCCGCTGCCCTCCACCGTGCCTCCCACTCGGCGGGATCGCCGCCGCAGGCCGTGACGTACGCCAGCGTCACCGCCAGGGAGGGCAGCCGCTCCCCCTTGGCCGCCTCCGCCAGGGTGCTGGCCGAGAAATGAGCCCGCTGCGACAACCGGCGATAGCTGGGACTGCCCGCCTGCTCCCGTAATCGCCGCAACTCCCACGCCAGCGACTGCACCGGGCCGTCCTGGGGATCCAAGGGTCGTTCCGGTCGTCCCATCCTGTGTGTTCCCTTCGACGCGGCGGCAGAGCCCCTTTGCCACATTGTCCGGCGTTGTTTGTCCTGCCGCGCCAACCGTGCCGGACAAACCCTGCGCGCCTTAGACCAGAGGGTGCGGGCCAGGGGCGGCCTGCGGAGACCCGCAGACAGACGGCGCCGACGGGGGGCGCACGTCTCCCCTCCCCCGCGCTCTCACCCCCGACAACAAGGGAGATGAACGTGCACAAATCGGTGAAAGCATGTGTCCGGGCCGCGACCGCGGCCGCCCTGCTCACGCTGCTCACCTCGCTGGTGACGCCGGCGCCGGCCGGCGGGCGCCTCGAACTGACCTCCAGCGGTACGAACACCGCTCTCGCCACCACCCGCATCCGCAACCAGAACTCAGGACTGTGCCTGGCCGCACGAGCAGGCACAGGCGAACGGCCGGCCATCCAGACCACGTGTGACTACCAGGTCGGCAGGGACTGGCCCGACCAGCACTGGACACTGGAGAAAGTGGTCAGCGGCACGGACATCTACCGCCTCAGGAACCAGGAGCTGAACCTGTGCCTGGCCGCACGTGGCTCCGGCGAGGTCCAGGCGATCGCGACCACCTGCGACCGGGACACCGGCCACGAGTGGCGGGACCAGCACTGGATTTACCTGTACGACGGGGCGACGGGCCACCGGTGGCAGAACCGCGCCTCGCTCAATTGCCTGGCCGCTCGCGGCACCGGTCAATCCCCGGCGATCACGACGACGTGCAACGCTGACTGGGTGGACCAGCACTGGAACCTCCAGTAGTACCGGGCACCCGCCGGCCCCGGCCGGCGGGTGCGCCGACTGCGCCCTTACCCGGTGTATTCGGCCAGCTCCCAAGGGTCGTGGGCGGAGATGACCCGCACTCCGTGGTCGTGCGCGAGCGAGCGCAGCGTCTCCTGGCTGGACACGCGGCGTTCCGGATCCACCTGCGCGTCGAGCTGGACCACGTCGAAGAGCGGATGCGACCGGGGCGTGCGCGACAACTCGCCGTGGTAGAAGTACGCGTCCCCGGCGTGCAGCAACCAGCGCTCGCCGTCGTTGACCGCCACCCCGGCGTGCCCGCGCGTGTGTCCGCCGAGCGGGACGAGCAGGATGTCCTCCGGCAGGCCCGCAGCCGGGCGTACCCCGTCCACGCCGAGCCAGCGCGTGCCCGTGCCCGGATAGGTCTGCCAGCGGGGCCCGTGCGCCCAGTGGCCAGGACGGTAGCGCCGGTTCGGCGCCTGCGCCAGGGCGTCCTCCAGCTCCGCCTCCATGACGTGCACCTGGGCGTGCGGGAAGTCGGGCAGCCCGCCGCTGTGGTCGACGTCCAGATGGGTGAGCAGGATGTGGCGTACGTCGGCGGGATCGTGCCCGAGCGCGGCGACCTGCCGCACGGCCGTCTCGGCGGGCGCGAGCACCGGTCCGACCAGCTCCGCCCACTCGCGATCGAGCGACTCGGCCGGCTTGGCCACGTCGTCCAGGCCGAGCCCTGCCTCCACCAGCACGAGCCCGGAGGCGGGGGTCTCGATCAGGAGGGCGTGGCAGACCGCGCGGGCGGGCGCGGAGCCGTCGAGCGCGTCGATCTCGCGCATGGAACCGAGGTTGAGGTGATGAATTCGCATGCCGACTAGACTGCAACTTGAAGCGTGGTTCAAGTCAAGGAGTCGACGTCGTGGACGACATGTTGGTGGACATCGGCGAGGTGTCCAGGCGGACCGGGCTGGCCGCGTCGGCGCTGCGCTTCTACGAACGCAAGGGGCTCATAGAGGCCGAAGGGCGGAACGGGCTGCGGCGGGCGTACCGGCCGGAGACGCTCGACCGTCTGGCGCTCATCACGTGCGCCCGCGACGCCGGGTTCACGTTGTCGGAGATCGCCGAGTTCCTGCGGGCCAAGCCGTCCGACACGCGGCTGCGTGAGCGCATGGCCGCCAAGGAGCGTGAGGTGGACGAGCGCGTCTCCCAGCTCACCCGGCTGCGCGACAGCCTTCGCCACGCGGCCGTGTGCGAGCATGATCCGCTGGTCGAGTGCCCCGAGTTCAAGCGTGCCGTAGGCAGAGTGCCCCAGGGATGACGGCCGGGCCTCAGCCTTTTGACGCTCCACGCTGCAGAGACTTCAGAACGAGGTACTCCTCGACACCGTGGACACCGCGCTCGCGCCCGTACCCGGAGTGTTTGACCCCTCCGAACGGCGCGTCCCACACCGTCGGAGCGTCGTTCTGTATCACGCCGCCGACACGAAGCTGCCGGGCGACGCTGTCGAAGCGGGCGTCGTCGTCGGTCCACACGCGGGCGATGAGGCCGAACCGGGTCCCTTCGGCGAGCTCGATCGCGTGCGCTTCGCCGCCGGCCGGCTGAATCGCGAGCACGGGCCCGAACACCTCCTCCTGCACGATCGGCGCGCCGGGGTCGTCGGCCACGACAACTGTCACCGACCTCGCCGCCTCCCGCGAGTTCTACGTCGACGTGCTGGGCCTGACCGTCACGGAGGAGGACGACGAGACGATCTACCTGCGCTCGCTCGAGGAGTTCATCCACCACAACCTCGTGCTGCGCAAGGGGCCCGTCGCCGCCGTCGCGGCGTTCTCCTACCGGGTCCGCACCCCCGAAGACCTCGACAGGGCCGTCGCCTTCTACCGGGAGCTGGGATGCCGCGTCGAGCGCCGGGAGGACGGCTTCGTCAAGGGCATCGGCGACTCCGTGCGCGTGGAGGACCCGCTCGGCTTCCCGTACGAGTTCTTCTACGCCGTCGAGCACGTCGAGCGCCTCGCCTGGCGTTACGACCTCCACACGCCCGGCGCCCTCGTACGCCTCGACCACTTCAACCAGGTCACGCCCGACGTGCCCAAGGCCGTGCGCCACTACCAGGACCTCGGGTTCCGCGTCACGGAGGACATCCAGGACGCGGACGGCGTCGTCTACGCCGCATGGATGCGCCGCAAGCCCACCGTCCACGACACCGCGACCACGGGCGGCGACGGTCCCCGGATGCACCACGTCGCGTTCGCCACGCACGAGAAGCACAACATCCTGGCCATCTGCGACAAGCTCGGCGCGCTGCGCCGCTCCGACGCCATCGAGCGCGGCCCCGGCCGCCACGGCGTCTCGGGCAATCCCGTCGTGCCCAGCTGGTACACCGATGCCTCGCTCGTACTGGACCTCGACGGCAACCCGCAGCCCGTCGTGGCCCGCACCGACGCGAGCGAGATGGCGGTCACGATCGGCGCCGACGGCTTCTCCTACACCCGCAAGGACGACACCGAAGAGTACAAGCTGGGCAACCAGCTCTAGGAGGGGGCGCGCTTCGTGCTCGTCGGCGCCGATGTCGCCCTCGTCGCACGCGCTTCGGAGGCCCTCGCGACAACCTTCATCCACGGTACGGGCGCTGCGACAGGCGCTTCGTACTGACCACCGCCTGGCCGAACCGGCTACAGCCTGGCGCACTGCCCCGACTTCGGACCGGACACGGTGTTCGGCCGCCCGGCGTTGGTCGGCGCAGGGAAATTCCCCGAGCACGACAGTGGCCCGCCGACGTGGTTACCGGCGACGATCGTCGTCGCTGTGTTGTTCCGCAGGACGAGCGGGCCACCCACAGTCGTGCCGTCGATCGTCACAGGACCCGTCGTGCCGGTGACGCTCACCGGGCCCTTGATCGTCGCCGGCGCGCAGTCCCCGTCGCGGTTGCCGAGCCATACCCGCGTGCCACTGGCCAGGCTGGCCGGCCCGGACACCGTGGTATCGCAGAGCAGCACGCCGACGGCCCCGGACGCCGTCAGCGGGCCGCGCACTTCTGACCCGGACGCGTAGAGCCCGGCACCTGTGCGCACGGTCACGGATCCGGTGATCGTCGCGTCATCGAGGCACGTGACACCCGAGGTGACGGTCAAGGGGCCACTGTGCGTCCCTGCGATCGTCTTCGTGCAGGACGGGACGCCGGTCGCGATGAACGACACCGCCCAGGTCCGGTCCTGATGACGGTAGGTGACCGTTCCGTGGTACACCTGGTCCGCTGGATAGGAGTGGCTCCCGCTGACCGACATCAGGCCTCTGCCCTGCCGTTGGCTCGCCAGGTAATCGCGTCCCGCGATGCCGGCCGGCTCCGTCGGGGATCCGTCGCCCCAATCGATCACGGCCGCGAATTCGCCGGGCGGAATAGAGCCGGCGGTCATCCGCGCCAGCGGCGCGTTGCTCAGGGTCTTGTCCGCGCCTAAACGGGCGACCGTCCCCATCGCCGCCGCAGTCCAGGTGACCTGGGAGATGGTGCCGAAGTTCACGTTCGCGAACGCCCACCGGGGTCCCGCCACGCTGAGCCGCTGGCGATACGCGTCGTAGTCCTGGGTGAGTGTCTTGGGTGACCAGGCCTTTTCCAGGATTCCGGCCAGCCGGGGGAAGACCATGTACTCGTTCGTGGCCAGCCCACGCATCTGCTCGCCCCAGATGGGCGCCTCGATACCGAGGATGTCCTCCGCCTTCGGCCCGCCGTAGGCGGGTTGTGCCCAGACCGACCGGTACTTCTCGTACACCCATTCCGGGTCCCACGAGTAGGACTGGAGAAGCTCCGTCCGCGGTGTCCTGCCGGGGGACCCGTCGTACCCGAAGTCGAGATAGGCGTTGTATTCCGGGGTCACGATGACGTCCCGGCCCTGGTTGAACCACTCGGGCTTGATGAGCGGGGGCCCACCGCCGGTGTAGTCGGACCAGTAGTGGTTGATCGAGGTGGAATTCGCTGCGTATCCCTCCAGCGCTGGGTTCCAGCCCATCATCCGCTTGCCGTTGTCGTTGACGATGATCTCCATCTGCCGGATCCACCACTTGTAGTCCTCGTGGCGCATCCCGATGGCCTCGTCCCCGCCGATGTGGATGACGGAGGCGGGAGAGATCGCGGCAAGCTGCGCGATCGCGTCTCTCCAGAACGCGAGGGCCCGCGCACTGGCCGGGTCGTTCGGGTCGGTGCAGAACCGGTCGGTCTGGGTCTGGCCCTGGCAACCCATGACCGCGAGGCCGCCCAGCGCTCTGACCACCGCCGTGGCGTGGGCCGGGCCCTCCAGTTCGGGGACGATCTCGATGAACCGGTCGGCCGCGTACTTGACCAGGCCCTTGAAGTCCTCTTGCGTGTAGGAACCCGCGAGGCACGCCGCTCCGTTGCACCCGGTGCCGTCCAGCGCCGGGTAGCCCTTGATCTCAAGGCGCCAGGACTGGGAATCGCTCAGGTGCAGGTGCAGTTGGTCGCCCTTCAACGCCGCCAGCTGGTCGATCATGGACCTGATCTCGGCCACCGTCAGGAAGTTACGGGCAGGGTCGAGCTGGAGACCTCGATGCGCGTATCGGGGGTAGTCCACGACCGTTGTGGGCTGTGCCGTCCATGGCCCCATGCCGCTGGTGGGCGAGTAGCTCGCGGCCGGCAACAACTGCCGAAGGGTCTGAAAGCCGTTGAACAGGCCGTGCGCCTTCGGGGCCACGAGCTCCGCGCCCGCGCTTGACACCGTGAGAGAGTACCCTTCGGCCGCGGCGACCTCGTTGCCCTGGGGAAGCCCGGGCACCGGCGCGAGGGTGAGGGCGATATCGGCGGCGCCGGCGGGACCTGTCACCACGGGCAGCCTGAACCCGGTGGCCGGCCGCAGGTAGCCCGCGAGAATCTCAGCCGTGGCGGCGAGGCCGGTGCCGGAGATCACGATCCGGGATTCAGCCGTGAGCTCCCACGGCCGGCCGGTGCCGGGCGTCTGCCGCACCGGCACGGGAATGATCTGCCCCACGACCGGCGCCGGCTTGGGGCCGGACCACACCTGGAACTCGTTGATCGTGTATCCGGTCGTGGAATTCGTGGCCAGGGCCTGCATCCGGACGCAGGAGATCGGGTCCTTACGATCGATCACCTGGGAATCCCTGTCGCTCGGATTCACCACGTGGGCGACCGTCGACCACGTCTGGCAGCCGGCGTCCGTGGCCACCTGCAGGTCGTACTCCGCCGGCTTGGCCGGAGACGTCCAGAGGCTGGACACCTCGTAGACCGGAGCGGGCTCGGCCAGCTTGACCTGGAACCAGTCCCGAGTCGGGTCATAGCCGCCCCCGACCGACGCATAGTTCGAGGTCCAGCCGTTGTGGACGAAGACGTCGACGGCGTTGGCGGGCGCGTACGTCGCATCGGGCTTGGTCATCCGTTGAGACTTGGCGGAGGCGACCGCACCCGGCAGAAGGGCGAGATTAACGCTCTCGGAAGGTGCGGGGTCTGCGGACGTCGTGGGCGTAGCCGGTCCCACCATCAGCGGGACGAGAGCTGTGGCCAGCAGCGATAAGAACGAGAACTGCACGTCACTCCTTACCTCGGGGTGCCGCATACCTCCAGGTGCTGTCCTGGAGGGCGGCCGTGCCGGCGATTTTCTCGCCCGACTCGATGGTGTTCTTGGGGGGTGACTGGTCTATACCCCTCTGACCTGGGAAGATGGGATAGGTGGGATCTGCAGTGCGAGGCGGCGACATTCCTTCTGATCATGAGGGCCAACGGGTGGACAGCGCAATCGATCCTGAAGCCGAGATCCGGGCTCGGCTCCAGCACCATTGGGAGGCCTCCGAACGCGGGGACGTCGACGCTGAGCACGCGATCTACGCCGCGGACGCGATCCTCGACTACCCGCAGTCGGGCGAGCGCTTCAGAGGCCGGTCAAGGATCCAGGCGCAACGAGGCGGGCACCCGGCCGAACGCCACTTCACCATCCGCCGGATCCTGGGCGGCGGCGGCCTTTGGGTGAGCGAGTGCGTCATCACCTATGACGGCGTGCCCACCTACTCGCTCAGCGTCATGGAGATCACCGATGGTCTCGTCACGCACGAGACCCAGTACTTCGCCGACCCCTTCCCCGCCTCTCCCGGGCGCGCCGCGCTCGCTGAGCCGATTCCGGTCCACGACCGGCCAGCCGATTGAGCTGCGTTGATCAGGCGAGTGCGCCGTCGTCGTACACGACGTCACCGCCGATCACGGTGGCGCCGACGGAAAGAGTGGCGATGCGGTCGGGCGCGACCGTGAGCAGGTCGTCGGACAGGACGGCGAAGTCGGCCAGCATGCCGCGCGCCAGCCGGGCTGCATCGCCATCGGCACCACCCCTCCCCCGGCCGGGCTGGCAGCGCTACGGCTGCGCCGGCGCCGCATCGCCGCTTCCAGGCACCGGCCGCGCACCCGCTCTCCGGCGAACCCAGTGAACCCGGCGAACCGGGGGACCCGGCGACCCCGGCGAACCGGGCGAACCCGGTGACCTCGAACTCCGCGAGCCGGCCGCCTACCCGCTGATCCTCAGCGGACAGCGCGGTCCGCCGTACCGTGGACGCCGCGCTGCACGACCACGGCCTGCACGTCGATCTCGCGGGCGAGACCCGTTCCGAGGCGATGGCCCAGGCGCTCGCCGCGGCCGGCCGCGGCGTGTGCGTCGTCCTCGACAACCCGCAGTTCGGCCTGCGGGCACGCACGCTCACCGCCGGCGGCGCGCCGCTCACCATCACCTTGTACGCCGACCACTAGGCCCGCGACGAGATCGCCACCGTCAT
Source organism: Nonomuraea insulae (assembly GCF_042656245.1). Taxonomy (NCBI): domain Bacteria; kingdom Bacillati; phylum Actinomycetota; class Actinomycetes; order Streptosporangiales; family Streptosporangiaceae; genus Nonomuraea; species Nonomuraea insulae. The sequence goes on along the minus strand of NZ_JBHSPA010000097.1, from coordinate 20,827 downwards.
GAGCGACATGTCACAGTGGCTCGATCCGCTGACGCTGGACGGCGGAACCACCTGGCGCCGGTCATGACGGCACGCCGGTCGGATTGTCGGCGAGCACACAGGCGACGGGCGGGTCGAGTTCGAGGGTCTCGACCCGGAGGTGGGTGAAGCCGGCCTGGGTGAGCAGGTCCTGGAGCTCTTGGGCGGCTCGGGCCGTGGTGTCCCGGGTGGCGCCGGGGCTGCGGGGCTGGCTGACGAGCGCGATGCGGCCTGCGGGGCGGAGCAGGCGGCGCAGTTCGCGAAGCCGCTCCACCGGGTCGGGCCAGAATCCCGCGGAGTTGACGGCGAGGATGGCGTCGAGCGGATCGCCGAAGCTCGGCAACCGCTCCACGGAGGCGTGCGTGAGGTGCACACGCCCGTCCCGGACGGCGGCGGCGTTACGACGGGCGGCCTGCCGGACCATGGCCTGCGAGTGGTCGACGCCGAAGACGTGGCCCCGGGTGGCGCGGCCGGCGAACTCGGCGATGGCGATGCCGGGGCCGAAACCGATCTCGAGCACCCGGTCGGTGGGCTGAACGTCCAGCAAGGACACCGCCCAGATGTTGCGCTTCCGGTTGGAGGGGCGAAGAGCGAACATCCAGCCGTTCGCCCACCCGACGATGCCCCGGGGGTGGTGCGCCTGGCGCACCAGATATCTGATCACGCGTTGCTTGAGGGATGTACCTGCTGTCTGCATGATCGCCAGTCAACGGCTTCAAGTATGCTTGAAGTCAATGAGCGAGCAGTTGACGATCGGCGAGCTGGCGAGCCGCACGGGTGTCGCCACCTCCGCCCTGCGCTACTGGGAGGAACTCGGCCTGCTGCCGGCGCCGGCCCGGGTCTCCGGCCAACGGCGCTACCCGCCGTCGGCGGTCGAGCTGGTCGGTCTGCTCTTGTTGCTGCGAGGTGTCGGGTTCACCTTGCGGGAGGTCAAGGCGTTCATCGCGTCTCGTTCGCCGGCCGGCGACGGCTGGCGGGAGCTCTACCGGCGTAAGCTCACCGAGCTGGATCAACGGATCGCCCAGGCTCAGGTCGCACGCACCGCCATCGCCCATGGCCTGGCCTGCCCCCACGAGAACATCCTCGAATGCTCCAAGTTCGCCGGCGGGATCGCGGCGCTCCTGGCGGGATCTTCCCTCGAAGAGGCTCACGAAGAGGCTCATTCGCGCTGACCTTCCCGGCTTTGGCCCGCAGCTATTACGTCATCAAGAACAACTCCACCGGATTCTGTCTTTCCGGCGACTGGGCCGGCAACGTCAAAACGATCACCTGCGAATCGGAACCGGGCACCTCGCAGCCACGCTACGAGCAGCAGCCCGCCTCTACAACGGGACCGTGAATCCGGTGGCCGCGTCGTTGTGGAAGGCGACCTGCCTGACGTCCGGCGGCTGTGCGGCCGACCTTTGGGGCCCGCCCGTTTCGTTTCCGGCAGCCGTCAGGGATGGTTCCGACGAAACCGCACGGTGATGGACAGTCCGCCTTCGTGGCGGGCGCTGGTGGTGAGGGTGGCGTGGTGGGCTTGGGTGACGGCATCGACGATGGCGAGGCCGAGACCGAGGCCGTTGCCGTGACGATCGGGCGCCAGTTTCTGGAAGGGCAGGAAGAGGCGCTGGATCTGGTCGCCGGGGATGACTGGCCCGCTGTTGGTGACCGTGAGGGTCGCCTCCGTGCCGGAGGTCCGAGTGGTGATCTCCACGTGCCCGTCCGGGTGGTTGTGGCGGATGGCGTTGTCGATGAGGTTGGCGACGAGGCTTTCGATCAGTCTCGGGTCGCCGGCCGTCACTGCGGGGGTGAGGTGTTCGGCGAGGTCGATGCCTGTCTCCGTGGCTTGGTCGCGGCGGGAGGCGAGCACTCCCGCGACGAGCTGGGTGAGGTCGAGGGTGTCCCAGCGGGTGACGCCGCGCTCGCTGGTGGCCAGGGCGAGCAGCGCCTGGACGAGTCGCTCCTGGTGTTCGCCCAGAGCCAGGGCCTCCTGGCAGACCGAGCGCAGGGTCTCGGCGTCGGCTTCGGGATCGGCGAGGGCGACTTCGAGGAGGGTGCGCAGGCCGGCGAGCGGGGTGCGCAGCTCGTGCGAGGCGTTGGCGACGAAGTGGCGTTGGGCGTCGAAGGAGGCTTGCAGGCGGGCGAACAGGTCGTCGAGGGTGTGGCCGAGTTCGGTCAGCTCGTCCGCAGGCTCGCCGAGGTCGAGGCGCCGGTGGAGGTTTCCGGCGGAGATGACTCTGGCGGTGGTGGTGATGGCGCGCAGCGGCTGCAGGAACCGGCCGGCGACGTACCAGCCGAGAGCCAGGGCGACGGGAATCAGGATGACCAGGGCGACGGCGGATCCGGTGAGGAGCTGGGGCAGGCTGATCCCGGGCCCGGTTTCGGCGATCGTGCCGGAGGAGGAGGGGCCTTTGGGCCTGGCCTGCTGGATGCTGGCCAGCGGGACGTCGACGAATATGAGCACGAAGGTCCCGGCCGCGTAGATGCCCGCCGCGTAGGCGAGCGCGAGCCGCGTCTGCAGGGATCTTCTGGCGAGCTGCTGGGAGGTCATGCCGATCCGATGCGGTAGCCGCCTTCGCGGATGGTCTCGATCACGGGCGGGTCGCCGAGCTTGGCCCGCAACCGGTGCATGGTGTGCTTGACGGCGCTGCTGAAGGGGTCGGCGGCCTCGTCCCAGACGCGTTCGAGCAGTTCCTCGGCGGAGAGGACCAGGCCGGGCACGGCGAGCAGGCATTCGAGCAGGGCGAACTCCCTGGGGCTCAGCTCAAGGCGCCGGCCGGCCCGGAACGCGACGCGGCGGGCCGGATCGAGGGTGATGTCCCCGCACGCCAGGGTCGGCGGCAGCGGTGGGGTGGCGCGGCGGGCCAGGGCACGGACGCGGGCGACCAGTTCGGCGAACGCGAAAGGCTTGGGCAGGTAGTCGTCGGCGCCGAGGCTGAGCCCGTCGACGCGGTCCTCGATCGTGCCGGAGGCGGTGAGCATCAGCACGCGGGTCTCACAGCGGCCGTGGGCGAGCCGCCGGCAGATCTCGTCCCCGTGGACGCCGGGCAGGTCGCGGTCGAGGATCACCACGTCGTAGCGGGTGACGGCCAGGCGCTCGACGGCGGCGGTTCCGTCCAGGACGACGTCGACGGCCATGCCCTCGCGGCGCAGCCCGGTTCCGATGGAGCGGGCGAGGACCTCGAAGTCCTCGGCGACGAGGACCCTCACCGCGTCTCACCGCCGGTCGTCATGCGGCCGAACCTGCCGCCGGGTCGAGGTGCCATGCCCTGACGATGCCAGATCCCAGGTTCCAGCCGGGTCGCAGCCGGTGCGACCGTGCCGGAACCGGGCACCGCGTACAACCGTCGGCATGAGTTCATTCACGCCTTACCGGCGGGCCGGGCAGAACGGCTTCTCCCAGGTGCTGCGCGCGGAGTGGGCCACGTTCCGCTCCGTGCGCGGCCGGGTGCTCACCATGGCGGCCTCCGTGCTGGTCACCGTGTCGATCGGACTGCTGATCGCCGGGGGTGCCCGCAGTACTTGCGTGACCTGGAAGGGCGACGGCCCCTGCCCCGCGCCTTTGGTGGGACCCGATGGTACGGCGGTCACCGACAGGTACTACTTCGTGCACCAGCCGCTCAAGGGGAACGGCAGCATCACCGCCCGTGTGTCGGACATGACCGGGCAGATGCGGCTGCCGGACGCCGTCCCCGGGGTGCGTAACGTCAAGAAGGGGGTGGTGCCGTGGGCGAAGGCCGGGCTCCTGGTCAGGCAGAGTCTCACGCGAGGCACGCCGTACGCCGCCGTCATGATCACCGGCGGCCACGGCGTGCGGATGCAGCACGACTTCACCCACGACGTGGCCGGCGGTCCTGTGCGGGGGCCACGGTGGCTGCGGCTGACCAGGTCCGGCGACACGCTCACCGGCTACGAGTCGGGTGACGGCGAGCTGTGGACCGAGGTCGGCACGACCGAGCTCACCGGGTTGCCGGAGACGGTCGAGATCGGGCTGTTCGCCACCTCGCCAGGTGTGTTGTGGGACATGGCGAAAGCCTTCGCCCAGGCCACCGCCACCTTCGACCAGATCAGGCTGCGGGGCGCGAACGGTTCGTGGCGGCATGACGACGTCGGCGTCTCCTTGGGGCCCGACGGCAGGACCCCGCATCACCCGGGCGGGGTCGTCGAGTCCGGCGACAAGCTCCTCGTGACCGGGGGCGGTGACATCGGGCCCGCCACGGTGGACGGCGGTCTGCGCGCTGACCTCCTGCTGACCGGCGGGGCCGTGGGGCTGATCCTGGTGCTCGGGGCGGCGGCCACGTTCTTCAGGACCGGCCTGCCGGCCGAGCCGCATCAGGCGCGGCTGCTGGCGGCCAAGGCCGTGGTGGCCGGCGCGTTCGCGTTCGTGGCGGGGCTGGTGACCTCGGGGGTCGTGGTCCCTGTCGGCCTGGCGATGTTGCGTGCCCATCAGAACCCGATCCAGCCGATCACCCTGGGTACCGAGCTCCGGGTGATCGTCGGCTACGCGGCGCTGACCGCGGTCGCCGCCGTACTGGCTCTGGGCCTCGCCGCGCTGGTCAAGCGGGTGATCGTGGCCATCGGGCTGGCCATCGCGCTGGTCGTCGTGCCCTACCTGCTGGCGTCCGCGGGGCTGGTGCCGTGGCTGCTGATGATCACCCCTGCCGCCGGGTTCGCGATCACGCAGAGCATCCCCACGTTCGCCCATGTGGACGTGGACCAGTCACTGATCGGGGGCTACTACCCGCTCCCGCCATGGGCAGGTTTGATCGTGACCTGCGGCTACGCCGCCCTCTCCCTCGGGGCGGCGATGGCCGTACACCGCCGGAGAACCTCACGTCAGGTCCGTGCCTGATCGACCAGGAGTGGTCGTCGACGTGCCGATCCTGTCCGACAGGGTGCGGCGGCATGACCGCCTTGCGCGCCCGGGCGTGCGTCTTGTACGCCGCGTCCCCAGCGTACAGTGATCGTATGAAGATCGTCGTTCTGGACGACTACCAGCGGGTGGCCCGCGACCTGGGGCCCTTCGACTCCCTGCCAGGCGATGAGGTCGAGGTGCTGCACGAGCACATCGCCGACCCGGACAAGCTGGCGGCCGCGCTGCGCGGCGCGGAGGTCGTCGTCGCGATGCGCGAGCGGACGCCCTTCCTGGCCGAGACCTTCGACCGGCTGCCGGATCTGCGTCTGCTGGTGACCACGGGCATGGTCAACGCGGCCATCGACCTGGCGGCGGCCGCGGCCCACGGCGTCACGGTCACCGGCACCATGTCCGGCACGACCAAGAGCTCGAACACCGCCGAGCTGACCTGGGCGCTGATCCTGGCCTGCCGGCGGCACGTGGTGACCGAGGACCGGGCGCTGCGCGACGGCCGCTGGCAGACCACCGTCGGCACCGACCTGGCCGGCAGCACGCTGGGCGTGCTCGGGCTGGGCCGGTTGGGCACGCAGGTGGCGCGGATCGGCCAGGCCTTCGGCATGCGGGTGATCGCGTGGAGCCAGAACCTGACGCCCGACCGGGCGACCGAGGCCGGCGCGACCTGGGTGCCCAAGGACGAACTGCTCGCCACCAGCGACGTCCTCACCATCCACCTCAAGCTCAGCGACCGGACAACCGGGCTGGTAGGCGCGGCCGAACTGGCCGCCATGAAACCCACCTCGATCCTGGTCAACACCTCGCGCGGGCCGATCGTGGACGAGAACGCGCTGGTCACCGCGCTGACCACCGGCACGATCGCCGGGGCAGGGCTGGACGTCTACGGCACCGAGCCGCTGCCCGCCGGCGACCGGCTGCGCAGCGCGCCCAACACCGTGCTGCTGCCGCACCTCGGGTACGTCACCGAGGCCGGGTATCGCTCGATGTACCAGCAGGTCGTCGAGGACATCGCGGCCTGGAGGGCCGGGTCCCCGATACGGGTGCTGACGGCCTGAGCGCAGGCCGGAGGGGCGGGTTGGGGCTTGCGGGCCGTACGCGAGAGGATCGGGGGGTGCACGGGAACGAGGAGACGCGCCTGCGGGTGACGCTGCTCGGCGCCCTCGAGGTGCGCCGCGGCGACACCGAGGTGGCTGTTCCCGGCGCCCGGCTCCGCGGTCTGGTCGCGCGGCTGGCGCTGGCCGGCGGCCGGCCGGTCGAACCGGGCGTCCTGGTCGACGCGCTGTGGCCGCGGGAGCTCCCGGCCGACCCGGCGAACTCCCTGCACTCGCTGGTCTCCCGGCTGCGCCGGCTGCTCGGCGAGGCCGGTGCGGTCACGCAGTCCGAGAGCGGCTACCGCCTCAACGTCACGGAGGACGACGTTGACGCGCTGCGGTTCGAGCGGCTGGCCGCCTACGGCCGTGATCGGCTCCGGGCCGGCGATCCCCGGGCGGCGGCCGGGCTGCTGGGCGAGGCGGTCGCGCTCTGCGGCGAACCGTCGGTGATCGCCGCGGTCGCCCCGGCGGTCGCGACCCGGCTGTCCCGCACCGCGGTCGAGGCGGGCGCGGATCTGGCCGAGGCGGAGCTGGCGCTGGGCCGTGCCGACGACGCCGCCACCCGGCTGACCGCCCTGCTCGCCGAGCATCCGGCCGACGAGCGGGTGGCCGCGCTGCAGATGGACGCGCTGACCGCCCAGGGCCGCCAGGCCGACGCCCTCGACCTGTACGAGCGGGTGCGCGAAACCCTGGCCGACCGGCTCGGCGCCGACCCCGGCGCCGCCCTGCGCGAGCGCCACCTGAGCCTGCTGCGATCGCCGGCTCCCGCTGCCGCTTCCGCTCCTGGGGCGCGGCGCGAGGCGTCCGCGAGCAATCTGCCCGCCGCCCTGACCAGCTTCATCGGGCGCGACGACGACCTCGCCCGGATCGACACGCTGCTCGCCCGCGGGCGCCGCGTCACCGTGGTGGGGCCGGGCGGGGCCGGCAAGACCCGGCTCGCGATCGAGGCCGCGGCCCGCCACCGCCACGAGTACCGCGACGGCGCCTGGCTGGTCGACCTGGCCGCGGTCACCGAGCCCGCCAAGGCCGGCGCGGCGATGCTGGCCGCGATCGGGCTGCGCGGCTCCGCGCTCTTCGAGGCCTCCGGCCGGATGCGAGCCGAGGGCAGCGAGCTGGACGTGCTCGCCGACCAGCTCGACGGCCGGGAGAGCCTGCTCGTGGTGGACAACTGCGAGCACCTGATCGACGCCGTCGCGCACCTGATCGCGGCGCTGCTGCCGCGCTGCGCCGGGCTGCGGGTGCTGGCGACCAGCCGCGAGCCGCTCGCGATCGACGGCGAGGCGCTGGTCCCGCTCGGCCCGCTGGCGCTGCCCGGCCCCGGCGACGGCCTCGAGGACATCCGCCGCGGCGCGGCGGTGCGCCTGTTCACCGAACGGGCCGCGGCGGTGCGCCCCGGTTTCGACATCGACGAGCGGACGCGCGCGGACGTGGTCCGGCTGGTGCGCGGCCTGGACGGCATGCCGCTGGCGCTGGAGCTGGCCACGGCCCGGCTGCGGACCCTGTCGCTGGCCGAGCTCGCCGCCGGGCTGTCCGACCGGTTCCGGCTGCTCACCACGGGCAGCCGGGCCGCGTCGCCGCGGCACCGCACGCTGCGCGCGGTCATCGCCTGGAGCTGGGATCTGCTCGGCGAGAACGAGCGTACGGTGGCCGAGCGGGTCTCGGTCCTGCCCGGTGGCGTGACGCCGGAGTCCGCCGCCGCGGTCTGCGCCGGCACCGCGGTGCTCCCGGGTGAGGTCCCCGAGCTGCTCGCCGCCCTGATCGACAAGTCGCTGCTGCAACTGGCGCCCGACGCGGGCCGCTACCGGATGCTCGAGACCCTGCGCGAGTACGGGATCGAGCGGCTCGCCGACCGGGGCGCGCTCGACGCCGTACGGGATCTCGCCGCCCGCTACCTCGCCGACCTGATCGCCCGCGAGGAGCCGCTGCTGCGCGGCCCCGACCAGCTCACCGCGCTGCGCGTGATCCGCACCGAGTACGACAACGCGCTCGCCGCCCTGCGTCACCTGTGCGACACCGGCGACGCCACCGCGGCCGTCACGCTCGCCATGAACCTCTCCTGGTACTGGCAGATGCTCGGCCGGCATGCCGACGCGGCGTACTGGCAGGGAGAGGCGCTGGCGCTACCGGCCGCGAGGCACACGCTGGACCGTGACTCCGCCGAGGCGGTGCTCCTGCTCAACCGCATCAACGCCCGCTCCCCGCTGACCGTCGAAGGCCTGCACGAGAACGAGTCCGCGCTGCGGGCCCTGGCCGATCGCCTGCTCGCCCACCCGTCGCTGCCCGGTTTCGCCGGCGTCCTGGCCGCGATCACGCTCCACTTCCTGCGGGAGCACGAGGCGTCGCTCGCCTTGGTTCAGCGTCTCGCCGACGGCCCCGACCTCTGGCTGTCCGGGCTGGCCCACATGTTCCGGGCCATGTTCGCCGAGAACGAGGGCGACCTCGACCAGGTACGCGCCGACGTGGCCGCCGCGCTTGACGCCTTCGGCCGGGCCGGCGACCGCTGGGGCGTGGCCGCCGCGCTGCCGATGCGCGCGCTGCTGCGGCAGTACGACGGGGATCTCGACGGCGCGCTGGCGGACCTGCGCGAGGCCCGGGCGCAGGCGCGGGAGTTCGGCTCGCTGAACCTGGCCGACGAGATCTTCCTCGACGTGCGCTGGATCGACCTCTACCTGCGGCGGGGCGAGGACGCCCGGGCGAGGGCGATGCTCGGCGCGGTCCGCGAGCGGGCGGAGCGATCGGCGTCGCCGGAGCTGGTCGTCATCGTCACCGCTCTCGAGGCCGGCGCGTGGCTGCGGCTCGGCGACCCGGACCGCGCGCAGGCCCGCATCGAGGCGGCCGAGGCGGAGGTGACCGGCGGCGACTACGGCCAGGCGATCGTCAGCTCCGTGCGGGCCTCGCTGTGCGTGCGGCGGGGCGACGCCGAGGGCGCCGGGGTGGCGCTGGCCCGGGCGTACGCCGCGGCCCTGGAGAGCCGGGACCTGCCGATCATGGCGACGGTCGCGGTGGCCGAGGCCGAGCTGGCCGGGCTGCGGGGGCGGCACCGGGACATGGCCATGTTGCTCGGCGCGGCGGCCCGGCTGCGCGGCACCCACGACCTCACCGACCGGCAGATCCAGGCGATGACCGCCCGTGGCCGCACGGCGCTGGGCGAGGACGTCTTCGCCGCGGCGTACCAGGAGGGCTGGCAGCTGGACGGGAAGACGGCCTCGCTCCAGGTCGATCCGGCCCGCCTGCGCCAGGAGCCGGACAGCCCCGTACAGGCGTAAGCCCTATTCCCGGAACAGGTCCAGGTCGAAGGCCTCGGCGATCGCCTTGTTGCCCGCGTCGTTCGGATGGACGTTGTCGCCGGAGTCGAACTCGGTGCGCAGCCGCGTCGGCGCGGCCGGGTCACGGGTGGCCACATCCAGATCGACCACCGCGTCGAACTCGCCGCTGCCGCGGATCCAGCGATTCACGTCCTGGCGCATGCGCTCGCTCTCCTCCGTGAAGACGAACGAGCCGCCGAACTGCGTCAGCGTGCACCCGATGATTCGCAGGCCGTGCAGATGCGCGCGGCCGATCAGCATGCGGTAGCCGGCGATGATGTCCTCCGCCGTCGCCCGCTCGCTCTCCGGCATGCCCGGCATGAAGCCGAAGGCGATGTCGTTGCCTCCCTCGGACAACACCACCCAGCGCACGCCGGGCCGGGCCAGCACGTCGCGGTCGAAACGCGCCAGCGCGCCGGCGCCGAAGCCGTCGGTCTCGCGCAGGACGCGGTTACCGGCGATACCCATGTTGATCACCGCGCGCGGCGGCAGGTCCTGCCGCGCGGCCAGCCGGCGCGCCAGCAACGAAGGCCACGGCATGTCCGCGTCGGGCGTGGTGGCGGCGCCGTCGGTGATGGAGTCGCCGAAGGCCACGATGGTGGCGGCCGTGGGCTGCGCCAGCACGTCGACGCCGGTGAGCCACAGGTAGGACTGAAACCCGGTGGCGTCCCGCAGGTTCCGCGTGGCGGCCTGGTCGCCCGGTGCGAGCCAGGCCGTGCGCAGTCCGACCTCGTGCGTCGTGGGAATGACGTTCTCGTCGGGGATGTACAGGGAAACGACCAGGTCGGTCTGCGCGGGCACGTCGTACTCGATGGGATCGCTGTGGATCTGCGCGCCCGTCGGCAACACCACCGCATCGCGCCCGCCGAAGGTCAGTTTGCGCGCGCTGCCCGCGCGGATCGCCGCGCCGCTGTCGTGCCGCGCGATATGCGCGGCATCGACGCGCACCGGCGTGTGACCGAAGGAGTTCGACAGCGCGACGCGCACGGCCGTGCCGCCCACGGTGGCACGCGCCACCATGCGCACGGTCTGCGCGCTGATCTTCGACGGCGCGGCCGGTGCTTCGGCGGGCGCGTCGGCGCCGGGAGGAGCGGCGGGAGGAGCGTCGTCCGGCGGACCCGGCATCTGCGGCCCTCCACCCGGCTCGGCAGATTGCGCCACCTGCTGCGCCGTGCCCCAGGTAGCGATCCAGTTTCCCTGACTTGTACGGCTTGTCCTCGTGCTGTCGAGGAGCTCGTCCATGGACCCAACCTCCGAAATAGCTCTCGTGATAGTGCGGATCGATCAGAACCAGCGCGCGAGCGCCTCGTCGAGTGACGTGGACGACGCGTCCGTCCACGCGACGCAGCCGTCGGGGCGGAGGAGCATCGACGGGCCTTCCTTGGTGTGCGCATGATGGACGTTTCGCGGGAGCGACCGTTCCGAAGGCGAGACGAACACGCCGCCGCCTTTCTCCATCAGCGCGTAGAGCCGCTCTTCGCCGCCGTCGGCGAGCGTGAGGAGCTGGTCCTTCGCGAGCGTGCCGACGAGCGGGTCGTCGTCGCCGAGGTCGTAACGAATGCCGGCGCCCGAGAGCATCTCGCCGATGTGGCGGTTGCCTTCTGGCAGCTTGATCAGGTCGCTCACGATGGTGCGGAGCGCGCTCGTGAGCGGGTCGGGACGTACCAGCGCGACCTGCGCGCGGGTGTTCTCCAGGACGCGCGCACCGACGGCATGGCGCTCGGCGGTGTAGGAGCCGAGGAGATGATCGCTCCCCTTCACCGCCGCGGCGAGCTTCCAGCCGAGGTTCGCGGCGTCGACGAGGCCGAGGTTCAGGCCTTGCCCGCCGAAGGGCGAGTGGACGTGCGCGGCGTCGCCGGCGAGCAGGACACGGCCCATGCGGTACGTCGTCGCCTGCCGCGCGTTGTCGGTCCAGCGCGTCGCCTTCGACATCGAAAGGATCTTGACGTCGGTGCCGCTCACGCGCTGGATCGACGCTTCGACCTCGGCCCGCGTGATCGGCGCGTCCCGATCCGGCGGCGGCCCGTCGAACTCCGCCGTGAAGACGCGCCCCGGGATCGACGTGACGAGTCCGCGCGGCGTCCGCTGCCAGCCTTTCGTGAGCTTCTCGGACGCGTCGAACTCGACGAGGGCCTGATAGCCGGTGATGGTCGGATCCGTGCCGGGGAAGTCGAACCCGGCCAGCTTGCGGACGCGGCTCCGGCCGCCGTCGCAGCCGACCAGGTACTTCGCGCTCAGCGGGCCCGCGCTCGTCTGCACGGTCACGCCGTCGTCGTCCTGCTCGAAGCCTTCCACCGCGACGCCGCGACGGATCTCGATGCCGAGCTCGCTCGCGCGCGCGGTCAGGATCCTCTCGAGCGCCTCCTGCGGCACCATGCGGCTGTGGCGCTCCGGGTCTCGCTGGAGGTCCTGGTCGATCACGAACAACGCGGAGAAATGGCCTCCCGGCTTCTTCACCGGTCCGGATCCGGCCCGCGCCGCCTTCGTCATCGGCATCGTCACTTGTTCCTCGTCGAGCGCGCGCGCCAGCCCGCGTCGCTCCAGCGCCTCGGCTCCCGCCGCGCCGATCGCGGCGGCCTTGATCCCGCGGTCGGGCTCCACGAGCCGCTCCAGCACGAGCGGCTTCACGCCCGCGGTCTCAAGCTCGATCGCGAGAAAAAGCCCGACCGGGCCGGCGCCGACGATGACGACGTCGTGCACCACAAGATCGCTCATATCTCCGTCCTTCCTTCTCGGGCCCGGCCCGTACAGGCTCCGCCCTCGACATGCAGACTGGCGCGACCCTCTGACATAGCCCGCACATCGCCCGCACATGCCGCTGGCACGCGCCGGTCAGCGCTTGCCGGTCGGCACCGTGAATGCCGGGGTGCCGATGGGCAGCTTCTTCGTCCACGTCTTCCGGTAGGTGTCGAGGTAGGGGGCTGGGTCGCCCTGGGTGGGGGTGTCGTCGGCGGGGTTGTTCAGGGCCAGTTCGAGCCGGGGGCCGGTGACGTTGATCGTCTGGCGGGTGGGGGTGTCGAGCCAGTCGCCGGCGGGCTGAATGGTGCCGATCTCGACGGCCAGGGAGTGGCCTGCGGGCAGGGTCCAGTCGGTCGACTTGAGGTCGAAGGCCGTCTTGCCGGTGTCGAGCACGGAGACCTGCTCGTCGAACATGACGGCGGTGCCGTCCGGGGCGACGTCGTACAGCTTGATCATGATGTTGCCGTGTTGCCTGGTGGTGAGGGAGATGCGGGGGGTGCCGGTGACGCGGGTGGTCCGGGCGAGCGGCTTGGACCACCTGACGAACGTGTTCCCGGCCGTGGGCCCGCCTTCGGCCCCGTCGTCCAGATAGGAGCCGCCGGGGAGCCGGAGGGTGGCGGAGCGGTCCGCGACCGGCCAGGTGTCCTGGGCGCGCCATTTGCCGGTGCTGTCCTGGATGGCGTAGGCCGGGTGGTCGACCGAGGGTTTGATGCCCTTGAGGTAGTGGTCGTAGAAGGACATCGTCTCCTTGAACCAGCCTTCGCGGCCCATGGCCAGGCGGCCGTCCGCGATGCGGTCGTTGCCGCGTACGTGGTCCCACGGGCCGAGCCAGCCGCGCTCGGGGCCCTGGTGGTTGGCGAGGTATTCCTGGATCGCCTCGGGCTCGGTGTTCCATTCGAGCAAGCCCTGGGTGACGAACAGCGGGGTGTCGCTGCCCTTGGCGTGCTCCGCCAGGTCACGCGCCTTCCAGTACGCCGACTCCCGGTCGCCGGTCTGGTAGCCGATCGTGTTCTCCGCGGCGCATAGCGGGTGGGTCTTCTCGTATGTGGCGTTGGCCCGGTAACGGGGGTCGTCGTCCGGCATCGGGGGCAACCCGGCGATCTTGTTGTAGGTGTCGGCCACGGTGACGCCGGTCGAGCGGGGCACACCGTTCGACCGGATGTTGCGGTACAGGTCCCAGATGGGTTCCTGGGCGACGACGGCCTTGAGCGCGTCCTGGTCCAGGTTGTTGCCGATCAGGCCGGTGATGGCGTCGTAGGACTTGCCGTACATGCCCACCGCGCCGGTTGACCACGGCCGGCTCGCGGCCCAGCCGATCGCCGCCTTGACATCGGCCTGCTCACCGGGACCCGCGAAGTCCAGGCAGCCGGTGGAGCCGCCGAAGCCGCGCACGTCCACCATGACCAAGGCGTAACCGCGCTTGAACAGGTCGGTGCCCTTGATGAGGTCGTGGAAGCGGTTGGAGGGGCCGGTGTGCTTCCAGCCCTCGAGTCCCATCTGCCCGGAGTGCCCGAAGTACGCGCCAGCCGACAGAATGACCGGCACCTTCGCCCCCGTGGCCAGCCCCTCCGGCAGCAGGACGTCGGCGTGCAACTGGACGTCGGAGCCGTCCGAGGACGGGAAATAGTGCTGCGTCCAGGCCGCACCCTCCGGGACCCGGTCGTTCTCCTTGTGCGTCACCGGGTCATCAGCCGTGGCGACCGCCCCGGTGTTCGGTTCCGCCGCGGCGGGACCGGCGAGCGCGGCGGTCATGGCGACGACCAGAGCCGCGGCGACCGTATGAGAGTGCTTCATATGCTCCTCCAGAAGGGGTCGCCGGCCGGGCTCCCGGCGGGAGAACGGAGAGGCCGGCGCGGCGAGCGCCTGGCGGCCTTCGACGGTCGCCAGGCTCAAGGTCTTTACCGGCCTCAATCTCAGCCGCCGCCGCGCTCATCCGGCAGTGCGACCACGTCATGACCTCGCCATGACATCCCCGGTGGTGAAGCCATGACGTGGTGTCACTGGTGGCACCACGGAGCAGGCAGAATACTGAGCGGATTCTGCTGTTCGATCCAGGGGGAGCCACCCATGCCAGGCCACCGCGCGATACCGCTGACCGCTGACACGGCTGATGCGGACAACCGCGATCCCACGGCGCGAACCGGCGCCCCGGCGACCGGCTGAAGCCCCGGTGAGCCCGGCACACACGGCCTCCGAAGACGCCGAGCCGGCGCAGGGACGGCTACGCAAGCTCAACCTCACCTTGTTCCTCCCGGTGCTCGTCGTCTCCGGGGCGCTGGTGGTGGTGAAGGACGCCCGGTCCTGGTGGGATGCCCTCGTCCTGGGCGCGGGCGTGGTGGCGGTCCTGGTGGCCTTCGTGCGGTGGACGGCAGGCGACGTTCTGCGGGTCGCGCTCCCCTGCCTGGTCGTCACCGCGGCCGTGTGGCCCTTCTCCGTCCTGGTGGTGGACGGCAGCGCGGCGTTCTTCGGCATTTCCTCCGTGGGCGCCTTCGTCATCCCGCAGTTGTCGCGCCGCCGGGGCATGGCAGTCGTCGCGCTGGCCGCCTACGTCGCCGCGGTGGGCGCGACGAGGTTGCTGGTGGCCCACGAGGACATTCCCGGCGTTCTGCTCCAGTACGTCCTCATCCCCACGGGCATCACCCTGGCGTTGGTCGGACTCAGGTTCCCCAACAAGCGGTTCTACGACATCGTCACGGAATTGGAGGAGGCACGGGAGCGGGAAGCGGAGCTGGCCGTCATCCGCGAACGCGTCCGGTTCGCCAGTGACCTGCACGACATCCAGGGCCACACCCTGCATGTGGTGAAGCTGAAAACGGCGCTCGCCCAGAAACTGGTGGACAGCGACACCGAACGGGCCAAACAGGAGCTGCGGGAGATCCATGCCCTGGTCAGCGACACCATCACTCAGACCAAGGAGCTCGCCTACGCACAGCGGCGGCTCAACCTCTCCGCAGAGCTGGAGAACGCCAGGAACCTCTTCGAGGCCGCGGGCATCGGCGTGCGCATCAAGCGCGAAGCGGACGTCGACCCGGGCGCGGGCGAACTGCTCGGCCAGGTACTGCGCGAGACCACGACCAACATCCTGCGTCACGCCCAGGCGACACGGGTGCGGATCACTCTGTCGGAGTCGAGCATCACCATCGTCAACGACGGTGCCCAGCGGACACCGCTGCCCGAGCTCCGGGGACTGGCCGCCCTCGAACAACGTGTCGCCGCCGACGGAGGCGAACTGACGGTCGGACAGGACAACGGCCAGTTCCTGACAGCCGCGGCATTCCCGCACCGGCGTTCCGGAACGCAGGAGAAGCGATGACCAACGTGGCAGGGACAGGACGGCGTGAAGTCCACCGGGCCATACTTTGCCGCACGTGCGCCCGGTGACGATACCGAACCCGCACACCGAGTCTCCGACGAGCAGGCCCGGGTCCTCGACACGCCTATGCTGCCTGCCGATATCCACTTGGCGGCTCGCGCCCTCCAGGCCGATCTGAGCTCAGGAGCGAAGCTCGGCGAAGTGTTCTGGCTGACGAGCCGGATCGTCGTTTCCCCCATCGTTTCCCTGCCCGCCGACGGGTCACCGGCGCGTGGCCGCGGTCACGAACAGGGGTAGGGCGAGGAACAGCCGCCCGCGCCGGCCTCGTTCACGCTGCTCGGCGAGCCAGGCTTCGGCCTGTGCGTCGCTGATCGTCTGAGTCTTGTCCATGCCCGAGATCCTGCAACTTGAAGCCGACTTGAAGTCAAGCGAACCATCCGGTCACCGGCTCGCGCATGTCCAGCGGGCCGACGAGCCGGTTCGCCTGCCTGACCGAGAGTCCTTTCCGTGTGATCGGGGGGACGCTAAACCCACGGCAGTCGGATCGGTTCCTGGGGTGGTTCGCCGGCCAGCAGTTGCCGAACGAGGCTGAGCAGGCCGAGCGGGAGGATGAGTTCCCGTGTGAGCTCGAGGTCGCCGAGGGTCCACCATCTGTGGTTGAGCAAGTCTTTGCGCTCGTGGTCAGCTTGGCCGCTGAGGTCGAGGTGAGCGGTGTGTGTGCGGGAGAAGAAGTACCAGTTCACCGTGGTGAAGAGGGTGTTGCCGGCAGACCACTGACCAGAGTTGATCGCGACAGGGGTTCGGGCCCCGGCAGGGGAGATCGTCTGACCCGTCTCTTCCAAGAGTTCCCGGGCAGCGGCTTCTGCTGGGGATTCGCCCTCTTCTATGGCGCCGCCTGGGGTCATCCAGCCGTCCCGCGCCCACGGATGCGGCAGATGGTGCTGGAAGAGGAGGACGCGTTCGTCTTGGCTGATCAAGATCACCCGAGCGGTGTCCCGTCTGACTGGTGATTTCACGATCCATAAGGATAAGGAGGGGGCTCAGGGTCGCCGCGATGCCCTTCGGGTCTGTCTCTCCACGGCAGCGCGGAGCGCCGCACCGAACTGGTCCGGTGCTTCCAGCCACGGATGGTGCCCCGCGTCAGGAACGATGTCGACCTCGCAGTTGAGGCGTGTTCCGAGACGTCGCAGGGCGTCGGCAGGGCGGCTGTCGCCGGCCCCGCCGATGATCACCGCGCCGGGCGGCAGGCGCTCGCGTAGTTCGTCCACGTGTGATTCGAGCGGGTCGGCTTTCTTCGCCGCGTTGAGCTGGGTGTTCATCGCGTAGTTGACGGGCCGCAGCATGCGGGCCGATGCCCGCGCCCAATCCCATGCACGAGCCCGGTCGGCGTGGTCGGTGAACCACGACAGCGTGAGGTACTCGATCTCCTCGGCGTCTGTGCGCGATTCGATCGCATCGAGTACATCGAGCCTGCTCTGCTGCTCGTCAGTGCGTCGTGCTCGCTGTGCCGCCCGGTCGGCTTCCCGCCATGGATCCAGGAAGGGCCCGGCGATCTGAACCAGTCCGGCCACGCGCTCGGGATGGGCCAGCAAGAAGTAGCCGGCCATATTGGTTCCGAACGAATGCCCCACCAGAACGACCCGGTCGTGTTCCCACGCATCGAGCAACAACGACAGGTCGCGAACGTGGCGGGCGATCGTGTGCTCTCCCTCCCATGCCGATCCGCCGGTGCCGCGCTGGTCGTAGCGGTGGACCAGGCACAGGTCGTCGATGAGGCCGGCCACCGGGGCGAGATAGTCGGGGACTCCTGGACCGCCGTGCACCATGACCACGGGAAATCTCCGCGGAGTCACCGAGCCCGCGGTCCAGGTACGGAGCCGCGCACCGTCGTCCAACTCGATCATGGAGGTGAGTGTAATGCGGCCGGGATCCGACAAGACGATCCCGACCGCGAGCCTCAAGGAGTTCGCCGCGGGGCACTCATGAGGGCAGCTTGTCGGTCACGGTCTTGGGGCTCGGAGCCTTGACCGACACCTTGCTCCCCCACCCGGAGTAACGGGTGTCGACGGAGATGATGCCGCCCTCGAAGTCGGAGAAGTTCTCCGTGACGTCCGTGGCCCGGTACGAGCTCGACAGCTTGGTGACCAGGCCGGCCGAGCTCAGCGTCAGCGTGTAGGAGACCTTCGTGTCGTCGGCCCACTCGGCGAGAACCGAGCGGGAGAACCACGGCGAGACCTTGGCCAGGTCAGAGAAGGCGATCTCGCCGGTGATCTTGTTGCCGGCCTTCGTGCCCTTCTTGAGCAGCGCCGACAGCGTCGTGAGCTCGGCCGGGTTGAGGATCTGCCCGTAGATGGTGGGCAGTGCGCCGCCACCGGTCGCGTACCAGGTCTTGCCCTTGGGCAGCTTGTAGATGGCGCCGGAGTAGTACGCGGTGTCGCCAACGGAGACGACGCGGAACTTCTCCTCATCCCACGTGGTGCTCCTCACGTCATAGCCGGCCACCCCCTTCTTGCTGAACTGCAGCACGCCTTTGGCGGTGTCCGTCTCCAGCGTGTCCAGGCCGTCGGACCAGTTGGCCACCTCGGTGAAGTGCACCCCGTGCCCGGGGACCAGCTTGGCCTTCAGCGCGCGTACCGGATCCGCGGCAGTCGCCTGGGCGGGTGCGGCGGACAGCAGGAGAGCGGCGGCAAGCACCGATAAGGCGGTGATCGTCTTGTTCATAGCCAGTGATCATGCCGCAACGGGATTACGGCGCGGCCACCAGCAGGCAACAGCAGCGCCAGGGAGCCCAGGCGGCGCCTGACCGGACGGCGGGATCGCGGTCATGTTCGCTTCTCCAAGCGGTCATGTTCGCCTCTCCAAACGGAGTGCGCCGCGTAGCAGGGGGCGTGCCGCCAGGGCGACGAGCACCGCGGCGAGAACCCCGATGCTCACCATGGCCACGGCCCTGGCCACCGCCCAGCCGAGCGACTGGAAGCGGTAGACGTCCAACAGAGGCAGGACCACGACCGCGACTCCCGAGACGGCCGCCGCCACGCAGACCGGCAGCGCGGCGATGACCGCCTGCCGTACGAGCACTGCGCCCAGCGCCCGCTCCGGCACCCCGGAGGCGGCCAGCGCGGCGAACGAGCGGCGAAGGTCGATCAGTTCCTCCGCCTGGTGCACCACCAGAGCGACCGCCGAGGTCACCAGCGCGACCAGGAGCGCGACGTCCACCAGCGCGTGGGCCTGGGAGTAGCCGACTTCAGCCTGCTGTGCCCCGGCCCCCGCGCCGAAGAACACCGTCAGGCTCACCACGGACAGGGCCCTGGCCCACGCCCTCGGGTCCGCCTCGACCAGCCGCGCGGCCAGCAGCGTCTCCGGCGACCGCGCCCTCCGGCCGGCCCGGCGGGCGTACGCCCTGATCAGCCAGGTCGCGGCCAGGGTCACGCCGAACAGCAGCAGCACCAGCCCGGCCGCCATGGCGACCACGGAGCCGTACTTGCCGACGAAGGGGAAACCGCCCTTCACCACGGCTCCGAGAACGAGAAGGCCGACGCCGGCCGCGAAGAGGAGCAGGTCCCGCACGCGCGGCCCCCGCACGCGCGCACGGCGGACCACGCCCAGCGGCGAGGCGACGACATGCCGGCCGGCGCGGGCCCCCGACAGGATCGCGCCGAGCGTCACGAGCGCCACGACCACCGGCACCTGCGGCAGCGGCCCGCCGAGATGGGTGACCACGTAGAGCACGGCCCCGCCCAGCGAGCCGCCCAGTGCCAGCCGGCCGCCTTCCAGGGCGCCCAGCCGCCGCACGTCACCCGGCGTCGCCCCCGCCAGCCGCAAGGCGGCCAGCCGCCGCTCCCTCGTGGCCGAGGCCAGCCGGTTGGCCTGGTGGACCAGGCCGGCGACCGGCACGGCCAGCAGGGCCAGGCCGAGCCCGGTCAGCGAGCCGCCCTCATCCCGGTAGTCCGCCAGGCTGACGGCCGTGCAGACCAGGAACGTCGCCACCGCCGCGCCCGCGGCGACCAGCCAGGCGCGCACCCGCTCGGCCCGCGAGCGTCCCCTGTTCAGCATGCGCAGCACGGCGATCATCGGTTCACCCCTGCCAGCACCGCTCCGTCGCGCAGGGCGATCTCCCGGTCGGCGTACGCGGCCACCCGGTTGTCGTGGGTGACCAGGACGACGGCGGTACGGCTGCCGCGGGCCGCGCCGAGCAGCGCGTTCATCACCTGCTCGCCGCCGAGCGTGTCCAGCGCTCCGGTGGGCTCGTCGGCGAAGACCACGCGGGGCCCGGTCACCAGCGCCCGCGCGACGGCCACCCGCTGCCGCTGCCCCCCGGACAACTCACCGGTGCGCTGGTCGGCGCAGTCGGACACCTCCAGCCGGCCCAGCCATTCCGCCGCGGCGGTCATCGCCTCCTGCCTGCCGTGCCGGTTGAACAACATCGGCAGCGCGACGTTCTCCGCCGCGGTCAGCTCCGGCACCAGCTCGCCGAACTGGAAGACCACCCCGAAGCTCTCGCGTCGCAGCTTGGTCAGCTCCGCCTCGGGCAGCGTGTCGATCCGCCTGCCGTCCAGGGCGACCTCGCCGGACTCCGGCCGGATGATCCCGGCCAGGCAGTGCAGCAACGTCGACTTGCCCGCGCCGCTCGGCCCCGTGACGGCGACGATCTCGCCCTCCGCGATCTGCAGGGAGACGCCGCTCAGCGCCCTGGTGTTACCGAACGACTTGCCCAGGCCCCTGGCCTCAAGCATGGTTGTCCTCCTTCACCCGCGCGAGCGCGGTCTCGATCCAGCGCAGGTCGGCGTCAAGGTGCTGGAGCGCGTAGTCGGCCGCCAGCACCTGGGCGGGCGCGCCGGACGCCTTCTCGGCGGTCAGCTCCCGCATGCGGGCCAGGTGTGCCTCGCGTTGCCGCAGGAGATAGCCGTCGGCGCCTTTTCCGGCGACGGCGACCCGGGCGAACAACGGGCTGGCGACGTAAGGAGCCGACGGCTCGACGGTGTTCAGCCACCGCTCCAGCTCCGCCCGGCCGCCGTCGGTGATCGCGTACAGCGTGCGCTCGGGGCCGCCCTCCTGCTGCGTCTCGGCCACCTCCGCCAGGCCGTCGCGTTCCAGGCGTTGCAGCGTGGCATAGACCTGTCCGTACGCCAGTGGCTTGGCGCCGGCGAGACGGTGATCGTGCTCCTTCTTGAGCTCGTAACCGTGCTTCGGGCGTTCGACGAGGAAGCCAAGTAGCACATGACCGGTTGACATGATCAGGACTATACATCGAATGAATAGTCGTGCCGACGGGCCCGGGTGATCGCGGGTCAGAGACAGGTCCTGGCCGAGGCGCTCACGGCCGGGGAACGCCGTGGTAGTGCGGCAGGTCGAGCGGCGGCACCGGGAAGCCACCGGCCGCCGGTTCTTCGGACAGTTCCTCGAACTCGGCCTCCACCTGTGCCTTCTTCGCTTCCTTACGCCGCTGGCCGACGGTGTCGAAGCGCATCCAGATGGCCAGCGCTCCGATCACGATGACCACGCCGAGGCC
>NZ_JBHSPA010000096.1:77968-87603 GCF_042656245.1 Nonomuraea insulae | reverse complement strand
CTCATTCCGACTCACTACGCCCTCTGACGTGCTGCGCAGGCGTGCGGCATGATGCTCAGCTCAAAGATCATTCCGCACATGTTCCGGATCATGAATGAAGCGCCTCCCGCCCAGCCGGTGCCCACCCAAGGGCGGTAGCAGACCGCAACCACGCTCTCCGGTGAGCCGTGCTGAGGAACGAAGCACGGATCGTCGATCGCCCCCAGCAATCTCCGGCGGTCAACCATGCCGTGGCGATCGTAAGGGCTGCATCTGTACGATGGCGCGGCAACCCTCGCTGAGCGTTCGGCAAGTACAGCGCGTCGATCATCTCGAGTCGGAATGCTCTGTCGAAGGCCCGGGGTCCATCACGAGTAGAAGCCATCCCAGTACTCCTCGTGGCTCTCGGTGAAGTCGTCGGGACGTGTCAGGCGTAGCTTGCGATACCGCTCTACGTAGTAGTCGAGAGCCTCGTGAAGGCTGCATTCGAAGGTGTCCTTGATGAGCTTGATGCCTCGGATCCTCTGCCCCTGGAGGACGAGGTCGTCCAGTTCGTCCAGTTCATCGCTCATGGGGAGATCCTGAAGGCGAGATCACTTCTCGGCAAACCGTTTCCGGTCGGGCCATCGGCGTTGACGCATGATGCCGGGTTGATGCTCAGAGTGGGCGGTGGCGTGGCAATGCCGGTCGGCGCGTTCGGTGAGAACGGCGTGGCCGGCGTGCGGTGCCCGGCCCGGTGTCCCGCCGCCGTCCGGGACCGGCCCCCAGGCCGCACGCCCGGACGGCGGGCGGGCGTAGGGCCGGAAGTACGGCGGCGCGCCGCGCCGCCGCTTGATCCCTATCAGAACAATTCGGCAGCGTGTCCGTTGCGACTCGTATCGTCCTTCGATTGCTTGGCCCGGCGGTCTTCAAGGAAAGCCTGGACTAGCTGGACTTGCCCTTTGAGGGCTACTGCGAATACAGCATAACTAGCCAGACTTAACGGCTCCTTGTGCGTGCGGACACCATCAATATATGTGGTCGTTACAAACCATCCAGCGTCGTATACCTTGCGCAGCAGGAAACGGCGAATCATTTCCTGATAGCGGTCCTCGTAGGACATACCAACGTATTCTTGATCCACATCGAACTTAGCATGTGTTTCACGGTCTTTTTGGATCGTCTCCGCGTCTTCCTTGAGAATGAAGACATATCCCATCCACGGAGCAACAGGCCCGAATGCCTCGTTGAAGTCCTGTGCGGCACGCGTATCGGTGGCGGTACCGAGAGCTTCCTCAAATCTGTTGTTGATATTCTTTGATACGCTACCTATCTGCGACTTGAACTCAATCGCCGCTACTAGGATGCCTTCATAGATAACGACTAAGTCCCACTGCTTGCGTGCCCGATAATATCCAGGCAGGTACGGCTTGCCGGTGAAGATGCATTTCGACGGAATCCCAGCATCGATCAGCTCTTGCCGCACAAGGTCTTCAAAACCCTTCATGTGAAGATTAGCCTGGACGCTCTTCTTGTCGCGATTCGTCCAGAAGACATCAAGCGCCTTGTCGATCTGTTCTGCATGCACCCGTGGTGCTCCCCTCGGCCCGCCTCGATGGGTCCCGAATGCGATCAAGAGTACCGCTGTCCATCTCACGATCAAGCCCAAGCAAAGCCTTGGTTGCGATCGCTCTCGGCCTGGGCTGTCCCCTGAGGCATCAGCATGGCCACTCGCCCCAATGATCACTACACCCCCGTAAGGTGGCACCCGTGAACGTTCCGACTCTGTTTCCGCAGTCCATCCCGTCAGCCGCCTTGGCGGAGATTCCTGACGACGCCGTGGTACACGGAGAAGTGTTCACTCGGCGATGGGTGGTCGACACCATCCTTGACCTCGTCGGTTACACGCCCGATAGAGATCTAGCGGGGCTGCGCCTGACGGAACCCGCTTGCGGAGCTGGGGCCTTCCTCGCCGCGATCGCCGAGCGGGTGAGCGAGTCTTGTCGAGCACATGAACGCAGCATCCTTGACGCTGCCGACGCGGTCGCTGCATACGATCTGCTGCCGAGGAACGTCACGAGAGCTCGAACGCTTGTAGAGCGTACCCTCCAGGACAAAGACTGGGATCTTGAAGAGTCCGCCAAGGTAGCATCCACATGGGTTCGACGTGGCGACTACCTGCTTGAGCAAGCTCACGGGCTTCCGAAGGCAGACTTCGTTGTTGGCAATCCTCCTTACATCCGACTGGAGGATGTACCGACAGCTCGAATGGACTTCTACCGAGCTCTCTACCGAACGATGGTTGGCCGCTCGGATATCTACGTCGGCTTCTTCGAAGCAGGACTGCGCTCGCTCTCTGAAGGCGGGCGTCTCGGGTTTATATGCGCTGACCGTTGGATGCGCAACCAGTACGGCCGCGAGCTACGCAAGCTGGTGGCTGACAGTTTCTCACTTGACACCTGCATCACTATGCACGATGCAGACGCCTTCGAAGAACAAGTAGCAGCATATCCAGCCATCACAATTATCACAAAAGGACCGCAAGGCCGAGCCGTTGCAGCTGATACGACACAAGCTTTCGGAAAATCTGCCGCGCGCGAACTAACATCCTGGATCGTACATAAGCATGATGACGATGCTAGGCAGTCATCGACCTACGAAGCAGCTCGGCTTCCGCACTGGTTTCCAGGAGACGACTTGTGGCCTTCTGGATCCCCAGCACGTCTGGCTCTTCTCGAAGATCTAACAAAGCGATTCATTCCGCTTGGCCAAAAGGAATCAGGCGTTCGTGTTGGGATCGGTATAGCGACAGGGGCGGACCGAGTCTTCATCACCAACGATCCTCAAGCAGTAGAGCCAGATAGGCTATTGCGCCTATCCATGGTGAGGGACACGGTGACCGGCGAACTAACTTGGTCCGGCCATTACTTGATCAATCCGTGGGATGCAAACGGACAACTCATTGATCTGGATGAATTCCCCCGACTCAAACGGTACTTCACCGTTCACTCCGCCGCTCTTAAGCGTAGATATATCGCCCAAAAGAATCCTGTCAAATGGTACAAAACGATCGACAAAGTCGAAACCGGGCTAGCGGAGCAGTCGAAACTACTCTTCCCCGACATGAAGCTCAGCAGTCATCCTGTCCTAGATCGCGAGGGGTGCTACCCCCATCACAACCTCTACTTCCTAACCTCAAATGTCTGGGATCTAGAGGTTCTGGGAGGACTCCTACTCTCTAAGGTTGCTGAGGCATTCGTGGACGCTTACGCGGTCAAGATGCGTGGGCGGACTCTACGGTTCCAAGCTCAGTACTTGCGACGCATCCCAGTCCCACCTCCGGAGAAACTTACAGCTGCATCTCGTGACCGTCTGGCGAAAGCTTTCCGAGACCGGGATGTATCCGCAGCAACATCGGCAGCACTTCAGGTATACGGCCTTTCGGAATGGCCGAGCTAGCGGCATCAGTCGAGGAGTTCCGGGCGACGGCTGGTAAGAGCTCGCCGAGCCATCACGAATCGATCATGGAATTCTTCAGCGAGCGCTTCCCGTCGATAACGCTGCCGTAGGACGCGATCGAGGTCTCCAGCGCGGTTCACGAGGTCAGTGAGAGAGCGTCGATCAATGTCGAATGCGGCCATGCCTTCATCAACGGCCGCGTCAAGGTCACCGCGTCTGACATGGACGATGCCGAGATCGATATGTGCGTCGGCGACTCGCATGGGGGCGTTGGAGGTGCCATCTGGGCGAGTATGCATCTGAATGGTTTCGCGAGCATGTTCTTCGGCGCGATCGTCGTCAGCAAGCCAGGTGTAGCAGGTTGCGGCGTAGAAGACCCACTTGGCGTGGTCAAAGACGAAGTGGTGATCTGGGTGGCTTGGCATGGGCAGGCCACCCAAAACTTCGGCTCCGCGAGTGAGGGCACGGTCGGCTTCGCGGCGGTCTCCGATGCGGGCCAGGCCACGGGCTTCTTGGAGGGTGAGTTGGACCATGGCGCTGCTGGTGCCGGCCACGGCTTGGCCCATCCGGGCGGCGGTGACCACGTCTTCGTAGCGGCCTTCGACGAGGGCGAACCAGGCTGACATTTCGTGTGCCCAGCCCATGAGTTCGCCGTGCCCGACCTGGCGGCCCATCTCGAAGGCGGCGCGTCGGGCCGTTTCGGCCTCTTCCCTCTCGCCCAAGTCGTAGTGAACACAGCCCAGTAGAGCAGTGAGCCAACCGGTGATCACGAGCAATTCGCGATGCTGGTCCAAAGTGAGGCGTCCGGCAAGCAGGTGGTTGATCTGCGCCAGACGCTTCTGCGTGCGGTCGCGTAGCGTGCCTGCGGGCACGACGGGATAGGCGCGGCACAGGAGATCAACGGCCTCCGCAAGAGCCTCCAGGGTTCCGGCCCCGACATCGGATGCCTGTAGTTGCTGGGCGAGCTCCATAGTCCCGTACAGGTCAGCCTCGGCTCGAAGGGCATCGGCGGGGATAACGCGGGCCTCGATCAGACTGCTGCCGGTCTGCTTGGTCTGGGAGAACCCGAGCGCTTCTGGCTCCAGCCCGGTCAGTTGGGTCAGCGCCAACCGGTAGGGCGTGCGCGGCCATCGAACCTCGCCAGCCTCCCAGCGTCGTACGCGCTCCTCGTCACAGGTCAATCTTTCGGCAACGCCAATGGGTGTGGCGTTGATCTTGTCGGCCATCTGAACGCGAGAGAGCTGCTCCTGGTTGCGCCAAGCGCGGAGGCGAACGTTTGGGATGTAGTCGGGCATCTTCGGGTCTTCCTCCCGGCTGGGGGCTCGAAAGGGGAAATGAGGGGGCCGTTCAGGGGTCCTGCTCAGACTCGGTTGCCGGTGGACTTGTCATCAAGCAACCACGGTACGTCACGCGGCCTCCCGCCACAGGGAACGCCGGATGAACGAGGAGATGGCGACGGTGATCCGGCCAGACGAGACAAGCAAGACGTCGCCCTGCCCCGGCTGCCGGGGACGCGGGATCAAGCTGCGCGACTCGCGCCGTGCGCTCCTCATTGGCGACTGCGACACAGATCAGAGCCCTAGTGAGGAGCGGGAGTGTCTCGACTGCCTCGGAGGCGGCCAGGCCGAAGGGAACGGGAAATGAACTCGATCATCCAGGCGGTGGCCAACGGCTTCCCGCCGAACCAGGAAGAGGGCGACATGCTCGTCCGGCTGCGCGACCAGCTCACGAACCTCGGCGTCAACGCCGAACTGCGGGACAACAACACCGCGCTCATGGTGCACAAGCGTGAGCCGGGGATGCCGGTGTGGGTGTTCGTCGGGTTCGGCGGGGCCTATTACTCCTGGCAGACCGCCGAGCAGCGGCACCCCACCCGCGATCCGGAGGGCGCGGCGAAGCTCCTGGCTGA
This sequence comes from Nonomuraea insulae, assembly GCF_042656245.1. Lineage (NCBI taxonomy): Bacteria > Bacillati > Actinomycetota > Actinomycetes > Streptosporangiales > Streptosporangiaceae > Nonomuraea > Nonomuraea insulae. Next base: position 82,277 of record NZ_JBHSPA010000096.1, on the reverse strand, counting down.
GTACATCGCCAGGTGATGACCGGCGCGGCGAGACGAGCGCGTTCCCTGTCGGAGGGGGTAGGGACGCCGCCGCCTTGTCTCGTCGCGCCTCCCGGCAGGCAGTTGCAGTGGTGGCGCCCCGCGGCGACCTTCCCCCGCCCGGCCACTGCGCTGCCTGCCGGATTCTCTGTGTACGGCTCCCGCTTGTCACAACAACGTGGACAGGTTGCGGATCGCCAGATAGTCTCAAACTTGGTAAAACAACCTGTCGGCTGTTGGACGGTCAAGATGTCGCTAGAGTCCGTGCCGCCTAAGTATGCGCAGCTTGTGCAGACTCTCCAGAGGCGCATCGAGGCGGGAGACTACCCACCGGGCACGCTCCTCCCCAGCGAGAACCAGCTCATTCAAGAGTTCAGCGTCTCCCGTCCCACCGTGGTCGCCGCCCTTCGCGTGCTGCGTGAGCAGGGCTGGATCGAGTCCCAGCAGGGCAAGGGACGATTTGTGCGCGGCCGTCCGGCGATGGCCTCCGTTGAGCAGAAGCGTCCGGGACAGGCGTACCTGACCAAGCCGGAGACCGGCTCCACGGGTGAGGTCGTCGAAGTGGGCGCGGTCGCCGTACCGAATCGGGTCGGCGTGCTGCTCGACGTGCAGCCCAAGAGTAAGGCGTTCGTTCGGCGACGATTGATCACGCGCGAGGGCGAGCCGACTGAGCTGGTGTCGCTATGGCTGCCTTTGGAACTGTCCGAGGGGACGGATCTGACCAGCGGCGAGCCGTTGCGGCAGGGCTTCCGCGAGCATCTCCAGGTGCGCAAGGGTGTGCGTTTCGATCACATCGTGGAGCAGATCACCGCTCGCATGCCCTCCGCCGACGAGGCCAAGCAGCTCGCCATGCCTAAGAATCAGCCACTTCTGGCCGTCTTCGGTGCGGTACGGGATGCCTCCGGCCGGCCTTTGGCCGTCGTAGAGTTGCTGCTGCCCGCCGACCGGCACGAGCTGGAAGACGCCTACCCGATCGCCTGAGGCGACGCTCATCCGCCGGGGCAGTCGCTGTCTCCGCCGCTGTACTCGGCGCAGTAGTTGGACGGCAGAGGTGGCGGAGGACCGCGAAGCTCCGCCTGGCGGGCGTCCCTGTACAGGCCCGCAAAGATGAAAAGCACGCACGCCGCTGCGACGAGACCGAAGATCCAAGCGCGCACGACTCTGCCAGTGAAGACGCAGATGCCGGTGGCGAGGATAGGCGTGACAGTGAAGATCACTGCTGCTGCGGTCAACCATGCGTTCATGCCGTCTCGATCGCGTTCGACATATCCCGCGAGGGCGGCAGCGAATGCCTGCCAGAGGCACAGCGGAACGCCGATGAACCAGATCATCGCCAGCAGGCCAAGGATCATGCCGCTGGCGTTGCTCGATTCCGTATCTGTCGCCTCCACGATTTCGACTATTTCGTCCGTTTATGTGGCGAATGAAGCACGAGCGGTTCACGATTCCGCGCCGAATTTTCTCTTAGGCACTTGACCTAGCAAGTTTGAGCTACGTAATCTCAGAGCATCACTTGATAGGTTAAGTGCCTGTCAGTCAAGAGAGGAACAAGCCTTATGGCTCTGCAAGGCCCCATCCCCGTCACCTTCGCCATGGTCTTCCCGCACGGCTGCTACATCGTCGGCGAGGTCGAGCCCGTCAAGGACTTCGACGCCTCCGCCAACGGTCGCTTCGTGCAGGCCCGCGACAAGCAGACCGCAGAGCTGGTCTGGCAGGTCGCGGTCATGGACGGTGACCCGACCCTCAAGCCCGCCCAGAAGACGGTGGCGGTCAAGATCCTCGCGCCGGTTCAGCCGGTGCCGCCGCAGCCGATGCCGGGGCTGCCGTTCACGCCCGTCGAGTTCGACGGCGTCACGGTCACGCCGTACGTCAACGCCGCCGGACGCCTCGCCTACTCCATCAAGGTCCAGGAGATGCACCCTCCCCGCCAGACCACCCAGCCCACCCAGGCCAAGGCCGGAAAGGACGCCGCCTGATGACCCGTCGCCGTACCCCGCGCAACAGCGTGATCCGGCTGACCACCGGAAACGCCGCCCGCACGCTCAACCACCCGTTCACCCGCCGTGAGCCCGTCCTGGCGCTCGACTTCGGCGCCACCTCCGTCCTGGTCACCACGAACGGCCCAGTGACGGCAGACGACCTGGAGTTCGCGCGCCAGCTCGCCCGCGAGGCCCACCGCTTCGCCCGCTCCGTGGAACGCAGCTTCTACGGCCTGCCCGACCGACGCGGGGTGGCGGCGTGAGCGAGCACCGGCCCTACACCTACGTCACCTTGTCCATGCGGCCCGACTCCGACCCGCACGTCGGTGTCTCCTTCCACACGCCGCGCCTGCAGATCCGCGCCGGACTGCTGGTCAGCAACCCGCGCCCGTACCTGGAGTTCGCCTCCCACGAGGCCAGCGTGCACATCTCCACCACCGGGGCCGGGCCGGTCACCGACGCCGACCTGAACATCGCCCGGGAGATCTTCAACGCCGCCGCTCGCTACCTGGCCGACTGCGAACTGCTGCACACCGAAGAGTCGGCCCAGGACGCCACCGACACGGCGGCCTGACACGAAGCGGGGCCGCTGGAAGCGGCAACTTCCGGCGGCCCCTCGGTTCTCCCACGACTTGCTCAATCACGAGAGGTACCCAGCTTATGTTCAAGCGGCTGCCTGGCGACGAGGCGCGCAACCTCGTCTCCACCACGCCCGATACGGCCGTCGTCTTCCAACCGGCCGTGCTCAAGACACCCGCCATCATCACCTTCCTCATCTACGGCTGGCGCTTCCTGTCAGCCCTCGTCCGCACGACGTGGCGGCATCCGGTCGCGGTCGCCGTGCCGGTCGCCCTGGGAGTCGTCTGGACCTGGTACGGCTGGCCTGCTGCGGCATCCACGCTCGGCTTCGTCGTCATGTCCCTGCTCGCCTGGGCCTTCACTGAGCCCGACTCCTTCTCCCACCTCGTCGGCTTCCGGCTGCTGGCCTGGTGGCGGCTGATGTCGGTCTACCGGCGACACTGGCACGGCGTCATGGACGTCTCCGGCCTGGCCAAGCGCGTCAACGGACGCGTCTACATGCCGCGTCTGATGCGCGTCACCTGCGACGGCTGGGCCGACCGCATCACCGTCCGGATGCTCGGCGGTCAGGCGGTCAAGGACTGGTCCGACCGCATCGACAACCTCGCCCACGGCTTCGGCACCACCTCCTGCCGGGTCGCGCTCGTCAAGGGTGGCCGGCTGCTGCTGACCTTCCCGCGAAGCGATCCGTTGGCCTCACCGATGCCCGCTCTTCCCATCCCGGACGAGCCATCGGTCGGACCGGTGGAGATCGGTAAGCAGGAGGACGGCCGACCGCTCCGGCTCAAGGTGCACGGCACCCATATCCTGATCGCGGGCGCGACCGGGGCAGGCAAGGGCTCCTTCCTGTGGGATACCATCCGCGGCTTGCTCCCCGCGATGCGGGCGGGTCTGGCCCAGGTCTGGGCTCTGGATCCCAAGCTGATGGAGCTGTCCTTCGGGCGGGAGCTGTTCGAGGGCCGCTACGCCGCCGATCCGTCCGACTGCGCTGACCTGCTCGACGAGGCCGTCAGCGTGATGCAGAAGCGGGCGACCCGCTTCGCCGGTATCCAGCGCTCTCACACTCCTACCGTCGAGGACCCGTTCGTCCTGGTCCTCGTGGATGAGGTGGCGTTCCTGACCGCCTACCAGCCCGACCGGCAACTCCGGCAGCGCATCTCCGCTGCCCTGGCCACGCTCGCCACCCAAGGCCGCTCGGTCGGTGTCGGCGTCATGGCCGCGCTCCAGGACCCGCGCAAGGAGGTCATGAACATCCGCAACCTGTTCCCCGACAAGATCGCGCTCAGGCTCGATGAGTCCGAACAGGTGGACATGGTCCTCGGCGACGGCGCACGCGATCGAGGCGCACTCGCCGACTACATCTCACCCGTCCCGGAACTGGGCGCAGGCGTCGCCTACATGCGGCTGGAGACCTCACCCGAACCGATCCGGGTCCGCGCCGCCTACGTCTCCGACACCGACATCCGCGCCATGGTCGCCTACCACGGGCAGGCCGCATGACACTCGCCCACTTCCTCGACGGCCTTCGCTGCGCCACCTGCCACACCCTGAACGTTCTCAGGCTCGATCCGGTCCGCGCCCTGGTCGAGTGCGCCGAGTGCGGCCAGACCGCGCTCATCCTCACCGACCCCGACGAGAGGAGGTCCCTATGACCCATGCGCACGACCGCGCCCTCCCCCGGGCCGTCCGCCAGGCCATGCCGATGGCCCGAGACGTGCTCGTAGAAGTCGCCA
>NZ_JBHSPA010000096.1:74386-77817 GCF_042656245.1 Nonomuraea insulae | reverse complement strand
CGACGTCGTCGAAGAGGTCGCCAAGCTCCACGGCGTCTGCATCCAGCCCATCCCGCTCAAGCGCCTCGACGTCGTGACCGGCAAGTCCGAAATCATCGACGTCCCGTGCGGGGCCACCCTCGACAGCAAGTGCCCGCCCTGCGCCAAGCGCAACAAGCAGCTCCGCAAGGCCCAATGCCGCGAAGGCTGGCACCTCGACACCGAACCCGCCATCACACCCGACCAGGCCAACGACGAACAGCGCTGGCTGGTGGAGTTCCGCGCCGACTACCAAGCCCAGCGCGATGCCGCCGAAAAGGCCGGCGACACCACCGAGCTGGACGCGATCATCACCGGCCTGGACGAGGAGATCAACGCCGCAGGCATGCGCGGCAATGTCCTGGGCCGTACGACCGCCAAGCGTTCCCGCTCGACCAAGCGGCGGCAGGACGCACCCGACCTGCCCAAGCGCAAGATGACCAGCACAACCCTTGGACGCACCTTCCACGGCACCGACGGCAAGACCTACCGGCCGTCCCTGTTCGTCACGCTCACCTTGCCCTCGTACGGCAAGGTTCGCGACGGCGTACCGATCGATCCGGACACCTACGACTACCGGCGTGCTGCCCGGGACGCGCTTCACTTCTCCAAGCTGGTGGATCGCTTCGTGCAGAACCTGCGCCGCGTCGCGGGCTATGACGTGCAGTACTTCGCCGCCGTGGAGCCTCAGAAGCGGCTCGCGCCGCACCTGCACATGGCCATTCGTGGAACGCTCCCACGCGCGGAGGTCAAGCAGATAGCCGCCGCGACCTATCACCAGGTCTGGTGGCCATGTGCTGATGAAGTGGTCTTCGAGGGCGAGCACATGCCCGTCTGGCAGGACGGCACCGGCTACCTCAACCCGGCAACCGGCGAGGTCCTGCCCACCTGGGGCCAAGCCCTCGACACCCTCGACGAGGACGCTGAGCCGCTCCACGTCATCCGCTTCGGCGAACAAGTCGATGCCCAAGGCGTACTCGCTGGCACCCCGGACGCCGACCAGTGCATCCGCTACCTGTCCAAGTACCTCACCAAATCCATTGGCGACGCCCTCGACGGCGGCCAGGCCCAGCAACAGCACGCGGCCCGCATGCTGGATGCCCTTCGTTACGAGCCCTGCTCGCCCACCTGCCCGAATTGGCTGCGCTACGGCATCCAGCCCAAGGACGCCAAGCCCGGCATGCGCCCTGGACGCTGCCGGGGCAAGGCCCACAAGCCGGAACACCTCGGCTACGCAGGACGCCGCATCCTCGTCTCTCGCAAGTGGTCCAACAAGACCCTCGCCGAGCACAAGCAGGACCGCCGCACCTGGGTCATGGAGGCCCTCGGCCAGGCCGACGAACCTACTGACCCACACCGCTACGTCTGGCGCCCCGTCCCGGTCGGAGACGCCAACGTGCCACCTCTCGCTGTTCGCCTTCTTCGATCCGTCCACGAACGCCAACGCTGGCGTGCCCACCTCCGCGAACTGGAAGCCAGAGCAGCCGGACAAGACCTTTCGGCAATCGAGGACACGGGGAGGGCCGCATGACCAAGCACGACGAGTTGCTGACCGTCCGCCAGGTCCTTCAGGAGCTCGGCGGAGTCTCCCGCCGCACCTTCTACCGCTGGCGCGAGATTGGCAAGGCACCGGACGGCATCCGCCTGCCCAACGGCGAACTGCGCATCTACCGCAGCGAGCTCAACGTCTGGCTGGAGTCCTTGAGGGAGGTCGCGTGAACGCCTCCTACGACGTGAAGTTCTGGGACATCCGCCCGAACAAGTCCACCAAGCCCGGCGAGAACCGCAAGACGATCTCCTACACCGTGCGCTGGACCGTGGCGGCGCGGGAGAAGTCCAAGACCTTCCGCACGTCGGCACAGGCGAAGAACTGGCTCTCCGACCTACGCCAGGCCGCCAACAAGGGTGAGCTGTTCGACCTGGAGACGGGCCTCCCCCAGTCGATGCTCAAGGCCAAGGAGGCCCGTACCGTCTACGACTTCGTCAGGGCCTACATCGACATGAAGTGGCCACACGCGGCGGCCAAGACCCGCGACAGCATCTCCGATGGCCTCGCCACGGTCCTGCCCGCTCTCACGAAGGACCGTCCCGGCCGCCCGGACGCCGAGACCTTGCGCAAGGCTCTACGCAAGTACGCCCTCCTGCCTGAGGCCAAGCGCCCGGATGTGCCATTGGAGAGCAAGCAGGCGCTGCGGTGGCTGGAAGGTGCCTCGCTCGACCTGACCGACCTGAACGAGACCAAGACCGTACGGCTGGCACTCGATGCCCTCGCGCTTCGCCTCGACGGCAAGGCAGCGAGCGCCAACACGATCCGCCGCAAGCGCGCCGTCCTTCACGCCGTCCTGGAGTACGCGGTAGAGCTGGAGGAACTGCCAGCCAACCCCGTGCACAAGGTCAAGTGGAAGCCGCCCAAGACCACGGAGACGGTGGATCCGCGGGTCGTGGTGAATCCCCGCCAGGCCGAAGCGCTGCTGACCGCAGTGGCCTCCGTAGGCGGACGGGGTCGCGGGCGTCGGCTCCAAGCCATGTTCGCCTGCATGTACTACGCCGCCCTCCGTCCCGGCGAGACCGTCGCGCTCAGAAGGCAGGACTGTCATCTTCCGGCAACCGGCTGGGGCCGCATCCTCGTCGATGTCTCCCGCCCGGAGGTCAACGTCCAGTGGACCGACACCGGCGACGCCCATGAAGAACGCGGGCTCAAGCATCGAGGCCGCGACGACGTTCGCCCGGTCCCCATCCCGCCGAAGCTGGTCAAGATCCTTCGGCAACACATCGACGAGTTCGGCGTCGCGGAGGATGGCCGGCTGTTCCGCAGCGAGCGCGGCAAAGTCGTGGCCTCGACCGCGTACACCGAGGTCTGGCAGGACGCCCGCGCCCTAGCGCTCACCCCCGCCCAGGTCGCCTCTCCCCTGGCTCGCAGACCGTACGACCTGAGACACGCCGCCGTCTCCCTCTGGCTCAACGTGGGCGTACCAGCCCCCGACGTAGCCGAACGGGCCGGACACGGCGTGGACGTGCTCCTCAGGGTCTACGCCAAATGCCTCGATGGCCAACAGGAGATCGCCAACAAGCGGATTGAGGACGCCCTAGCCGCATGATCATCCAGCACCACCCAGAAGGGTCCCGGAACGCCATCGGGACCCTTCGCCGTTCCCCATACGTTCCTACGAGCGCGCGATCCGCAGATGTTCCGGATCAAGGCCCCCGACCAGGGGAAACGCCCCATGATCCATTCCGGGCATATTCCGGGACCTGCGACAACGGCCCGCTCACGGCGGCATCCGGCTGCGCACCCCGGAAAAGCAGAAGAGGCCCCGGAGGGCCTCTGAGCTGCGCTAACTGCGTGTGGCAGGTGCAAGGTTCGAACTTGCGTAGGCTGAGCCGACGGTTTTACAGGGCGTCACTCATTCCGA